>CAZKJW010000057.1:2647-7147 GCA_964553125.1 uncultured Oscillospiraceae bacterium | reverse complement strand
AAGCGGCTCATAAGCTGCTCTCCTGATTTCATGCTGGCAGGCCGCGCCCGCAGCATGTATTTGTGCGTTTCGTAAAGACCAGGACTGCCGCAGACGGCTGCCTGCAACAGCCCCGGTTGCTCTTCATTCACATTGGAAAACCAATGGAATCAGCGATGCTTTGGCTCCCTGCGCGCAGGCATTCAGATCGCCTTGAGAACCTTATTTTATTCCCACTCAATCGTCCCGATCGGTTTCGGCGTAAGATCCAGCAGCACGCGGTTCACGCCCTCGACTTCATGAGTGATGCGTTCCGTAATTCTGTGCAGCACGGCATACGGAACTTCTTCGATGGTGGCGGTCATCGCGTCCTTCGTGTTGACTGCGCGGATGATGGCCGGCCAGCCCATATAGCGCTGCCCATCGCGCACGCCGACGGACTTGAAGTCCGGCATTGCGACGAAATACTGCCAGACCTTCTCGGCCAGACCGCACCGGTCAAATTCCTCGCGCAGAATGGCGTCCGCCTCGCGCAACGCGTGCAGCCGATCGCGCGTAATCGCGCCCAGACAGCGCACGCCCAGACCCGGTCCGGGGAACGGCTGACGATAAACCATCGCGTGCGGCAGACCCAGCGCCTCGCCGACCACGCGCACCTCGTCCTTGTAGAGCAGTTTGACAGGCTCCACAAGCTCCATCTGCATCTCTTCCGGCAGGCCGCCGACATTGTGATGCGCCTTGACGCCCTTGGATTCAAGAATATCCGGATAGATGGTGCCCTGCGCAAGGAAGGAAACATCCTTCAGCTTGGACGCTTCTTCGTCGAACACCTTGATGAATTCGCCGCCGATGATCTTGCGCTTGCGTTCCGGCTCCGCAACGCCGGCAAGGAGGTCGAGGAAACGGTCGGTCGCGTCCACATAGATCAGGTTCGCGTCCAGCGTCTTCCCGAACACCTCAATGACCTGCTCGCTTTCGCCCTTGCGCATGAGGCCGTGGTTGACATGCACGCAGATCAGCTGCTTGCCAATCGCCTTGATCAGCAGCGCCGCAACGACGGAGCTGTCCACGCCGCCGGACAGCGCCAGCAGCACCTTCTTGTCGCCAACCTGCTTGCGAACCTCGGCAACCTGTTCTTCGATAAAGGCATGGGCCAGTTCCGGCGTGGCAATGCGTTCCATGGATTCGGGACGGATATTGGTATTCATGTTTATCACCCCTGCTAAAGCAAAATGCGCCTTGTGTGTTACGGGTGTTATTTTATCACTCAGCTTATGCTGCTGTAAACAAATCCGAAAAAATTTCCTTTGCGGTCGTTCGGTTTTTCGCCATAAAAGGCGGCCGGGGGGGCTATGCGCGGCGCGGCGCAGACGGAAACGCCGGCGAGCTCGGACACATCATTGTCGAACCCGGCGACAGGAAATGCGCTTGCGGCAGGCGGGGCTGCCTCGAAACAATCGCATCCTCGTCTGGCTGCTGAACACGGTCAAGTAGCATATCCGCGATAAGAAAGATACCTTCATCACGCGCCAATACGGCGTCACGGATCCTGATAAGATCAATTTTGAATTGATCTACAACGCCGCCTGCCGCAGAGACCCGTTCTGCGTAAAGCTCTTTCAGGATATGGGCACGTACCTTGGTTCCGCCGTGAGTACGATGATCAGCCTGATCAATCCCACGGTGCTGATTTTCGGCGGCGATCTGGCGCAATACGAAAGCCTTTTCTTCCCCTCGATGAAAGAAGTTCTGGAAAAGAACACATGGGATTATTCCAACCGCAACGTGATCTTTTCCAAAAGCCACCAGAACACCACAACCATCGGCGCCGTGCTGATTGTCGCCAATTAATTCTACGACGGCGAATTCACATGGATCTTTTCAAAAGAATAGCAAAGGCAAAACGCCCGTTCAAGTTTTCAGAACCTGAACGGGCGCTTTCTGTTAACAAAATCTTATTCGCCTGTGGTAAATCGCTGTTTTTGCCCCTTTCAAGGCCTCAAAAAGTCTTGATTTTCCTGCGCTTCAGCGCTCCACCGGCTTCATCGTGGGGAACAGCAGCACATCGCGGATGGTGGACGAATCCGTCAGCAGCATGACAAGCCGGTCAACGCCCATGCCGATGCCGCCGGTCGGAGGCATACCGTACTCCAGCGCAGTGCAGAATTCTTCGTCGATCTGCATGGCCTCGTCGTCGCCCTTGGCGCGTTCAAGCGCCTGCTGAACAAAGCGCTCGCGCTGATCGATCGGGTCGTTCAGCTCGGAGAACGCATTGCCGTACTCGTGGCCGGCAATGAACACCTCGAAGCGTTCCGTCAGCGCCGGGCAGTCGGGCATCTTCTTGGCAAGCGGGGAAATCTCGATCGGGTAGTCGGTCACGAACGTCGGCTGAACCAGCGTCGCTTCAACGAACTCGTCGAACGCTTCCTGAAGCAACTTGCCGCGGGAGATGGTCTTGTCCTCAAAATTGAGGCCGATCTTCTTCGCAAGCTCGCGCGCTTCTTCATCGCTCTGGCAGGCCATAAAATCCGCGCCCGTCTTTTCCTTCACGGCGCCATTCATCGTCACGCGCTTAAACGGCGCGGCGAGACTGATTTCCTGCCCCTGATAGGTGATGGTCGTCGTGCCGCAGACGGCGCGCGCGCAATGCTCGATCACGCCTTCGCAAATCTGCATCATACCTTCCAGGTTCGTATACGCCTGATACAGCTCCACCGTGGTGAATTCGGGATTGTGCGTCGGGTCCATGCCCTCGTTGCGGAAGATGCGGCCGATTTCATAGACCTTCTCCAGCCCGCCGACGATCAGCTCCTTGAGCTTGATTTCCGTGGCGATGCGCAGATACATGTCGATGTTCAGCGTGTTGTGATGCGTGATGAACGGACGCGCCGACGCGCCGCAAGCGGCGGCGTTGAGCACGGGCGTTTCCACTTCCATAAAGCCGAGAGAATCGAAGTAGCGCCGCATTTCGCGAATGACCGTGCTGCGCTTGATGAACGTGTCGCGCACTTCGGGATTGACGATGAGATCGACCGCGCGCTGGCGATAGCGAAGCTCCGGATCGCGCAGACCGTGGAATTTTTCGGGCAGCACTTTCAGCGATTTCGACAGCAGGGTGATCTTCTGCGCATGAACGCTCACCTCGCCGGTCTTGGTCTTGAAAACAAAGCCCTGGATACCGAGAATATCGCCGATGTCCATGGCTTTGAAGTCGGCGTAAACATCCTCGCCCACGTCGTCGCGCTTGACGTAAACCTGAATTTCGCCCTGCAAATCCTGCAAATGCGCAAAGCTGGCCTTGCCCATAATGCGCCGGGACATCATCCGGCCCGCGATGCTGACCGTTTCGCCTTCCAGCGCGTCGTATTTTTCCTGAATTTCGGCGCTGTGCGCCTTCTGATCGAACCGCGTAATGCGGAACGGATCCTTGCCTGCCGCCTGCAGCGCAGCCAGCTTTTCGCGGCGAATCGTCTCCTGCTCGCTCAGGTTTACGGTCTGCATCTCATCCATTTGCTTCCCTCCAGAGGAAAAAAATCAGTCTTTGGTAATCGACAGCACCTTCAGCGTGCGCATTCCGTCGGGCACAACGAAGGTCACTTCGTCGCCGACACGCGCGCCGATCAGCGCCGCGCCAACGGGCGATTCATTGGAAATCAGACCTTCCAGCGGATCAGCCTCCGTCGCGCCGACGATTTTATATTCGGCTTCAAAGCCGCGAACCGTGTCCTGCACCTTCACGCGGCTGCCGACGCCGACTTTGTCGTTGGGCTGGTCGGCGTGATCGACGACCACAACCGTGCGCAGCATGTTTTCCAGCTGCGTGATGTGATCCTCCACCTTGGCCTGCTCGTTCTTCGCCTCGTCATATTCGGCGTTCTCGCTCAAGTCGCCATAGCTGCGGGCGACCTTAATCTGCTCGGCAATCTCCTTGCGTTTTACCAGCTTATAGTAATTCAGCTCCTCTTCCAGCTTGGCATAGCCTTCAGAAGATACAACGGGACGATTTCCCTTCGTCGTATTGTCAGCCATTGTCATTGCTCCTTCCCTGCCGGCGGCTTTCGGACGCGCGGCCGGTCCCTTCACAGAATAGAAAAGCACACCGCGCGCAGAGCCGCAGCGCGGTGGTTTCCTTCTACAACATTCAAATTATACTTGCCTCGCCTTGCTTTGTCAATGCCGCGGCGGCATTCTTTTCCGGGCGTCAGCCCGTGGAAAAAACCGTCAGCCGTTCTGCTCCGTGCCGTCGGTCAGCGCGATGTTGCCCATGAACAGATCCATTCCGCCGTTTTGCTCCGTCACGATAAAGCCGCGGCAGGTACACTCGACGTATTCCCCCCGGCGCGTTTTCACGCGGTATGTCGCATGGTGCGAGCTTTTCCTGCGGATCAGCATCGCGCCGACGTCCTCGTCGAAAACCTGCACATCCTCCGGGTGAATGTTCTTGCGCCATTCCCAGTCAAAGCGCTGCATGAACTCGCCCGGCAGATCGAACAGCTCCACAAGCCCGGGCGAGACGCGCGC
>CAZKJW010000057.1:0-2547 GCA_964553125.1 uncultured Oscillospiraceae bacterium | reverse complement strand
ATGGATTTGTATTCGCCGTCGAGCGACGCATAGCCGATGGACACGCCGACGGGATAGCTGTGCGACGCGCTTTCGCGCTCGCAGGCTGCCTGCACGGCCGCAATTTCGGCGCGCACGGTTTTTTCGCTGCGGTTTTCAAACACGGCAAGGAATTCATCGCCGCCCAGCCGGTAAATCTTATCGGCGCTTTTCAGCTCGCGCATGAGAATCTGCGCCACGGCGGTGATGTATACGTCGCCCTCCATGTGGCCGTAGGTGTTGTTGACCTTTTTCAGCTCGTTGATGTCGCAGAACGCCATGCCGACGACCAGCGAAGGATTGCGCTCGTGGCGGCGTCCGAGGTTTGCAAGATCTTCTTCATAGCTGTGACGGCTTCCTACGCCCGTCAGCGCGTCCACCATCAGCTTCCTGCGAAACACCACGGCAGGATTCTCCAGCGAGAAGAAAAAGGCGACCATTACGATTGTGCCAAGACCGCTTGTGAAAAGCAGCTCCGGCACCACAATCTGCGTCAGCTCCATCGCAATGAGGAATGCAAGCATGGGCAGCAGCGCCATTTTTTCATGCGGCTCCAGCCGCTTAAAGCCAAGGCACACGGTCACAGCGCTCGCAATAAAGAAGCCGAGCCCCAGCCCATAGCCCACAAACGCCGCCATGCCGTAGCTGTAATTCGTTCCGTTGCCAACAAGATAATCGATCGGCAGAAAAGGCAGTGCGATCAGATACGCCACGGCAATGGCCGCGGAAATCTTTCTTGAGGTTCTGTAAGCTCTCTGCCCGTTGCACAGCTGCACGGTGTAGTTGAAAAACGTGCCGGAAAACAGGATTGCAGAAAAATAAAAAATCACATGCGCGCACCAGTTCAGCCATTCGGGCACGGTCTCCAGATTGTTGACCGTCAGCACGGTGATAATATCAAAAATGCCATGCACCAGCACATAGGCCGTCAGGCGGTGAAAGATCCTCACGTCCTTGCCCATTTTATAGAAGGCGGCAATTCCAAAAAGGAACAGAAGGATCACAAGGCAGACGATTTCTTCCCGAAGAATCAGCAGCGGATACACGTCTTTCCTCCCGCAAAAATATTAGAGATTATTATACAAGAAAATTCGCTTGCGTGCAATCCCTTTTGATTACAATTCTCCTGCAGGGAGAATTGTGTTTTGCATAAGCAAAAATCCTCCGCGCAGCACGCAGCTGCACAGAGGATTTGCTTTTGAAACCATCATCACTTTTGACGCTTGCGCAGCGCGACGGTCACCTCGTCGCGGTTATGGAACAGCTGCCGCATTCCAAGCACGATGTATTCTTCGCGAAGAATCGCCTCCGCCTGCCGCGCGCGGCGAACCCACTCGCCCGCGTTTTCGGTCAGCTTCAGCGTCAGCACGCCCAGCCCGCCGTCCTTGAGCACGCCCGCGCCCTCGTTCATCAGGCGCGAGGATTCAAGGCAGTCCATGCGCATGTCGTTGACCATTATGTCGCACGGCTCCGGGTCGCGGAAAAACGCCTGCGCCAGCTCGCGCCGGTGCGTCACGCCCGGATCCGCGGCCACGCGCTCGTCCAGAAGCGCGGGGTCAACGGCAATCACGCGCAGCCCCTTCATGCGCAGAACGCGCGTCCAGCCGCCGGGGGCTGCGCCCAGATCGAGCGCCGTGCCGGCCTCGGGCATGTCCAACCCGAAGGTTTCAATGGCTTCCAGCAGCTTGAACTCCGCGCGGCTCACCTGCTGCGGCTCCCTGCGGAAGCGGCGCATTCCGCCCGTCCACGCGCTGAGGTTTTCTTCCGGCGTGGACACGCCGAGATAGCCCGCATCCTGCGTGACGGAAACCGACACAATCTGCTGCGGCGCGCGCACGTCCAGCCGGTAGCCTTCCCGCTCGACGATGCCCGAAAGCGCCGAGTTCACGTCGAACGGCTTATATGCAATTTCGTATCCTTCCAGAATGCGCGTCTGCACGGAGAACGTTTTTTCAGCGTCCAGCAGCGGCAGCAGGCGTTTTACGGCCGCGCTCAGCGCGCCGATATCCCGCAGCTCGCCGCTAAGGCGAATCTCCTCCTGCGCAGGATGCACATGGCGCAGAAAAATGGGCATGACGGGGCGCGTATACGCTTCCGTCAGCGCAACGCCGGGCGCGAGCATCGCCGCAACCTTCGGAGCGCCCGCCTCGGCCAGCGCATGACGGATCGCCTCCGGCTGCGCCGTAAGCAGATATCTCGCCATCGCTTAGAACTCCGCTGCGCCGGTCGTGCGCGGGAAGGGCAGCACGTCGCGGATATTCGCAACGCCCGTGAGGTACATGACCATCCGCTCGAAGCCGAGACCGAACCCGGAATGCGGGCAGGAGCCGTATTCGCGCAGCTGGAGGTACCACCAGTAGTCCTCTTCCTTCAGGCCGCACTCTGCCATGCGCGCCTTCAGCGTTTCAAGGCTGTCCTCGCGCTGGCTGCCGCCGATCAGCTCGCCGATGCCCGGCACGAGCATGTCCGCCGCGGCGACGGTCTTTCCGTCGGGGTTCAGCTTCATGTAGAACGCCTTGATCTCCTTGG
>CAZKJW010000056.1:0-14591 GCA_964553125.1 uncultured Oscillospiraceae bacterium | reverse complement strand
ACGCAATTATCTTATCACATTCAAGGCGCAAAGTCCACGCCTTTCAGCGCGCCTTCCCCTGCGCGCAAAAAAGGCCGCCAGCGGCAGCCCTTTTTCTTCACAGCACGATGTCGCCCGGCCGATAGCCCTCCGGCAGCGGCTCCTCCTGCAAAAACGCAAATTTCTCATCGCGCAGGATTGGCAGAAACGCTTCAAACGGCGTGCGCCCGAACTCGCAGGCATAGCTGCTCGCGCCGAACCAGCCGCCCTCCTTGGCGCGCAGGTTCAGATCCCGCGCAAACTTCGTAAGGTTGCAGCAGTCGTGTACGGCGACGGGCCACTTCTCCTCATCCGCAATCTTCATCAGTCGAAGCGTCAGCTCGCGGCTCCAGATGGGCGAAACATAGCCCTGCCGGCAGATGTACAGCGCCTCGCCTTCATAGTTGGCGATGTTGTTCGGGTTCAGGTGCAACTCAGCGCAGTTGATGAAATCCAGCCCCGTGGCGAGGATGCGCTCTTTCTTCGCCATAAAGCCCTCGAACAACTCCGGCGTCATCGGCGTCTCAATGCCGACATACGGAATGTATTTCTTTGCCAGCGCCATATTTTCAATGACGCGATCGGCGCAGTTCGACGCGCCCAGATTGAACCGCAGCTCGTCCAGCCCCGCCTCGCCCAGCGCGCGCAGCGACGCTTCCGTGGCAAGCGTCCCGTTGGTGTACAGATGCTGGTGTACACCCGCCTGATGGAATTTGGCGATCACGCCGTAATATTTCTCAATTTCCATGAACGGTTCAAGGTACACATAGGCAATGCCCGTCGGCTTCTTCTGCGCGGCCAGCAGCAGATCAAGGTCGCGCTCATAGAACTTCGTCCCGCCGATTTCCCACATGCCCTCGCCAACCGGCGGCTGGCAATCCATTTGACCGTAATTGTAGCAGAAGCGGCACTGCACATTGCAGCGGTTCGTCTTGCGCACGGCGGAAAGGCCGGTGCCAAGCAGGCAGGACTTGCAGCCGCGCGGGAATTTCTCGTCGGGGCCGACATAGCAGGTGCGCCCGGCAAGCGATTTCAGGCCGGGAATTTCTGCCATGAGCTTTGCATTGCGCGCGTCAATCGCATCCTCAATCTGCGCGAAAACGGCATACACAATCTCCTGCTGATGCGGCAGAATTTCTTCTTCCTCCGGCAGCGCGGCAAAAAACTCAAACCACATCAGCGCGTCTTCTTTAGAAATTTTCATCGTTTGCAGCTTCCTTTCGTTTATGCGCGCAGGGCGCGGAATCATCCCAATACGCTGCTCGTCTGTTCTTCCTCAAACTGGCGGGTGTAGAGGCTGTAATAGTGTCCCTTCTTCGCCAGCAGCTCGACGTGCTTGCCGCGCTCAATGATCTTGCCGCCATCCACGACGAGAATCAGGTCGGCGTTTCGCACGGTGGAAAGCCGGTGCGCAATGACCAGCGACGTGCGCCCGCTGATGACCGTCTCAATGGCGCTCTGAATCTTCTGCTCGGTGATCGTATCCACCGACGCGGTCGCTTCATCAAGCACCAGAATTTTCGGATCGGCGAGAATGGCTCGCGCAAACGAAATCAGCTGCTTCTCGCCCGTGGAAAGCAAGTCGCCGCCCTCGCCCACGTCGCTATCCAGCCCATTCTCCAGATGCTCGATCACGCCGTTGGCAGAGACAAGCTCCAGCGCACGGTCAATCTGCTCCTGCGTGGCGTTCGGGTTGCCGTAAAGCAGGTTCTCCCGCACAGTTCCGCTGAAAAGATGCGGCGTTTGCAGCACGTAGCCAATGGCGGAATGCAGCCACAGCTGCGAGCGCTCGCGCGCGTCGCGTCCGTCGATGAGCACCTGTCCGCTCGTCGGCTCAAAGAAGCGGCAGACGAGGTTCACAAGCGTCGATTTGCCTGCGCCCGTTTCGCCTACAATCGCGATGTTGGAGCCGAACGGAATCTTCAGGTTGAAATGCTCCAGCACGTATTCATCGCCGTCCGGGTACTTGAAGCTGACGTCGCGGAACTCGATATCGCCGCGGATCGGCTCCCAGTTCTCGCGCTTGGCGCTAAAGCTGTCGCCGTATTTTGCAATGACCTCCGGCGTGTCGGTCACATCGGACTTGGTTTCCACAAGGCGCGCGAAGCGCTCAATGTTGACCTGCGTGGAAATCAGCTCGGAAATCGCGTCGATGATCCAGCGCACAGGCTCCATCATTCCCTGCGCATAGCTCATGAACATCGAGAACGTGCCCACTTCGCTTTCGGCAATGTAGCCGCCGCGCCAGAGCACAATGGCCAGCGCCATGGACGAAGCGAGCGTCATTGTGGAGGCGAACAGGCCGCGCAGGCGCGCCGCATGTACGCTTTTGCGGTGCATGGCGGCGGTGTCGCGCTCAAAGCCCCGATAAATTTTATCCTCGATCACCAGCGTTTTGATCGTCTTTGCGCCGGTGATGCCTTCGTTGAAATCGCTGGTGATCTGCGAGTTCAGCTCGCGCATCTCGCGGTTAACGGCCACGAGCTTCTTCTGGAAAATCGTAAACAGCACCACAAGCAGCGGCAGAATCGTCACAACCAGCAGTGCGAGCTTTGCGTTAATCAGGAACATGACCAGCACCGCACCCACCAGATAGCTCAGGTGCCACGTGCTGTCCATCAGCGTCCACGACACAAGCGAGCCGATGCGCTCCGTGTCGCTCATCACGCGCGCATGAATGTAGCCGACGCTGTTTTGGTTATAGTAGGAAAACGACAGCGTTTGCAGGTGGTCGAACGCCGCGTCGCGCAGATCGCGGTTCACGCCGGCCTCCGTGCTCATCGCGCGGAAGCATGCCGCGTAATTGACAAGCGCCGCCATGACAATGGACGCCACATAGAGCGGCACAAAAATCCACAGCGTGTCGTGCGTTCCACCGCCCACGAAATGATTCAGCGCATAGCGCTGCAAAAGCGGCAGCTCAATATCCACAAGCGTTCCGCACAGGCCGAAAAACACCATGGCCAGCTGCGTCTTGCGGAACCGCTTCGTGTAGGGCAGAATTTTTCCAATGCCGAAAAACGGCAGAGAGACATGCTCTTCTTTTCTTCTCTGGCTCATTGCACAGCCTCCTCTCCTGCAAGAGACTGAATCTCGTAAATTTTCTGGTATACGCCGCCTGCCTTTTTCAGCTGGTCGTGCGTGCCCTGCTCGGCGATGCGTCCATGATCGAGCACCAGAATCTGATCGGCCTTTTGAAGCGTTGTGATCCGGTGCGAAATCAGAATGATGCTCGCGCTGCCGAAGCGCTTTTCAATCGCCGCGCGAATCTTTGCATCGGTCTCCGTATCGACGGCGGAAAGCGAATCGTCGAAAATCATGATCGGCGTGGACTGCGTCAGCATCCGCGCGATGGCCGCGCGCTGCTTCTGTCCGCCCGAAAGCGTCACGCCGCGCTCGCCCACGAAGGTTTCAAAGCCGTTCGTGAACGAATCGATCGTCTCCTCAAGGCACGCGGCGCGCGCCGCCTCGCGAATCTCGGTGAGGGTAATGCCGTCCTTGGTGATGCCGATATTCTCGCCCAGCGTGCGCGAGAACAAATACGGTTCCTGCAGGACGATTCCGATATTGCGGCGCAGATGCTCGGCCTGCATGTCTGCGATATCGACGCCGCCGATGGTGATCCTGCCGTTTTCGGCAGGCAGATCATACAGCCTGTCGAGAAGCAGCATCATGGTCGATTTGCCGCTGCCCGTTCCGCCGAGAATGCCCAGCGTCGTTCCGGCTTTCATGGTGAAGGAGATATCGTGCAGCATCTGCGGGCAGCCTTCATAGGCGAAGTTCACATGCTCAAAGGCGATATCGCCGTCCAGCGGCGGCGCGGAAGCATCCGGCTTATCCGCTTCAACGCGCGAATCCATGATGTATTCCAGCCGCTCCAGCGAAACGCCCGCCTTGCTCATATCCGAAATCATGCGGCCGAGCTGGCGGATGGGCCACGTCAAAAGCGCGTTATAGGAAATAAAGGCGATGTATTCGCCGCTGGTCATTTTGCCCTGAATGCAGAACACCGCGCCGAACACAACCACCAGCATCGCCTGCCCGTAGGAAAGCAGATCGGCCGTGCTCCAATAGCGCGCCATCAGCCGCGCCATTTTCACCCAAAGCCCGGCATAGAAGGCGTTGTGGTCATGGAAGCGGTCGCGCTCATAGCGCTCGCGGCCGAACGCACGAACAACGCGCACGCCGGTCAGGTTTTCCTGCACCATTGCGGAGAGCTTGCCTTCGTTCTCGTCGCAGTCGATAAACCCGGCGCGGATGCTGCGGTGAAACCGCACCGAATACGCGACGATCACCGGCATCGGCACGAGCACGATCAGCGTCAGCGGCACGTTCATGGAGAACATGAAAATCATGGACAGCACCACCAGAATGATGATGCGGAACACGTTCGTCATCTGCTCCGAGATGAAGCGCTTGATCGTCTCAATGTCGGACGTGCAGCGCTGAATGATGTCGCCCGTCTTATTCTGCATATGCCACGAAAACGGCAGATGCTCGATGTGGGTGAACAGCGCGTCGCGCGCGGTTTTCACAAACGTCTCCGTCGCCTTCGTGTTTGTCACGCGGAAAAAATACTGCGAGGCGGCCTTCACCAGCGCCACAACGACAACCGCGCCTGCGAGAATCCACAGCCGCGCGTGCAGATACTGCGCGCCGCCTACGCGTTCGACAAGCCGCGCCGTAAGCGTCCCTTCCGTGAGCGGACTGCCGCCAATCACGTTATCCACCGCCACGCGGATAATCTGCGGGGTAATCATATCGGCCAGCGCCATCAGCCCCGCGCACAGAATGGTCACGCCGAAAAGCCAGACGCTCCCACGAAGAAAACGCCAGAGCATCTGCGCTTCCTTCCGTTGTTTTTCTTTTTTACTCTGCATTGCAATCCTCTTCCTCCGTAGAGAGAAATGATATCATACTATATCCTGTTTTGAAAGGGCTTCCCGCCTGTTTTGATCAAATCTGCCGGAGAATCTCCTCCAGCGCCCAGCGATCCTGCGGGAAGGTCAGCCGCTCTGCGGCCTCCTCGACACGAATCCATTCCGCCTGCGGGATTTCAAACTCGCACACGGGCGTTTGCAGCCCCTTCAGGCATCTGGCCAGATAGAACGTGACCAGCCGCTCGTCGCCGGGACGCGCGCTTTTCACCGTGGCAAACACGCCCGGCTCCAGCACGGTGTCCACGCCCGTCTCCTCGCGCGTCTCGCGCACCGCAGTTTCTTCCTCCGCCTCGCCGTCCTCGCGCCGCCCCTTCGGGAACGACCACTTATGCCCCTTGCGGATCATCAGCACGCGTCCCTCCTGCAACGCAATCGCGCCGTAGGAATCCGGGTCGCCTGCGTGCGAAAGGCCGATCAGCGGCGCTACGCGCTCCGCCATCCCGTCGCGGTTCGCGCTCGTCACCGTCCTCACGCGCACCTTCGGGTGCCGCCGGATCGCATCCAGAAACGGAGACTCTGCCTTTTGCAGCACGCCGAGCACCGGCGTATCGCCGTCCAGCGCGCGAAAGACCTCCTGCTGGAAGCGCTTCGCCTCCGCCTCATGCGGCCCGATTTCATCCATGAGAATCAGGTCTGCCCCGGCGCTTTCCATCAGCGCAGCGCAGCCGAGCCGCTCAAAGCGTTCCTTCATCTCCGGCCCATGCTTTGCAAGGCAGACGAACAGCCGGTTTTCTTCGCACGGCGCTTCGCCGTTCGCCCGCAGCAGGTGTACGCCCGTGCAGCCGTTTACCTCGGCCTTTTTCGTATAAAAACCCGCAGGCGCAGCGCGCCCCGCAAGCAGCTTCGCAATCACCGTGGATTTTCCCACGCGCTTTTCGCCCGTCAGAAAAAGATGCATAACGCGTCTCCTTGTTTTTTCGTTTCCTTCATTGTATCACAGATATGCGGAATGGCAAATGATATTTCCGCGCAGAGCGCGGAAAAAAGACCGCTTGACAGCAAATCTTCGCGTGGTATAGTAAATATACAGATTGTTGCAAATCGTAAATATCTGTTCTGAAATATACTTTTCAGGGGAGGTGGAAAATGCACTGCGGCGGTTGTCTGCCCGCGCTGTGAACGCGGCGCAAACGAGCCGTCCATTTACCCCGCCAAATCATTCCCGCACTGCGGTTCATTTTGAAAAACGGAGGGAACCTCATGAAACTCAACTACAAGCGAACGGTGCTCGTGGGATTTGCATTCCTGTCAATCTGCGCCTTCTGGCAGCTTTACGACAGCGTGATCCCGCTCATCCTGAAAAACACGTTCCATATCTCGGACAGCATTGCAGGCGTCGTCATGGCGCTCGATAACGTATTGGCGCTTTTCCTGCTGCCGCTTTTCGGCAAGCTGTCCGACGGTAGCCACACAAGGCTCGGCCGCCGCACGCCGTTCATTCTTGGCGGCACCGTCGCCGCCGTGGTGCTGATGAACCTGCTGCCCGCGGCGGAGAAGTCCGGCCGGCTGGCGCTGTTCGTCGTCGCGCTGTGTCTGCTGCTCGTAGCCATGGGCGTTTACCGCTCTCCCGCCGTCGCGCTCATGCCCGACGTAACGCCCAAGCCCCTGCGCAGCAAGGGCAACGCCGTCATCAACCTGATGGGCGCGCTGGGCGGCGTGTACACGCTCGCCATGACCGGCTTCCTCGTCACGAAGGACGCTTCCGGCCGCGAGGACTACACGCTGCTTTTCGTCTCCGTCTCGGTGCTGATGATTGTCGCCGTCGTCATTCTCCTTGCGACCATCCGCGAAAACAAGCTCGCCGCCGAAGCAGAGCAGATCAACAACGCGCTTGACGGCGGCAAGCCCGAGGAAGAACAGCCCGACGCCGGCAAGGCGGGCTTCCGCGCGCTTCCGCCCGATCTACGCCGCAGCCTGATTCTCATCCTCTGCTCCGTTTCGCTGTGGTATATGGGCTATAACGCCGTCTCCTCGGCGTTCACCAAATACGTCAACGTCCGCTGGAACTACGACATCAAGGCTGCTTCGCAGTGCCTGATGATTGCAACCATCGGCGCGGTGTGCAGCTATCTGCCCATCGGCGCGCTTTCCAGCCGCTTCGGGCGCAAGCGCGTCATTCAGGCCGGCGTGCTGTTGCTGGCCGCGTGCTTCGCCGCTGCGGGCTTCTACACGACGTTCCACGCAAGCGTGTATGTCGTTTTCGCTCTTGTCGGCGCGGCATGGTCGATGATCAACGTGAACTCCTACCCGATGGTTGTGGAGATTTCCAAGAGCAGCGAGGTGGGCAAGTTCACCGGCTATTACTACACCTTCTCCATGGCCGCGCAAATTGCCACGCCGGTCATCAGCGGCTGGCTTCTGGAGCATGTCGGCTATCAGACGCTGATGCCGTACGCGGCGATTATGGTCGCCTGCTCCTTTGTGACGATCAGCCTGACGCGCCACGGCGACAGCCGTCCGGAAATGCCCAAGGATAAACTCGAAGCATTTGATGTAGGAGATGACTGAACATGCTCTGGCTGCTGCTCATTCCGGCATTCATTCTGCTATATCTTTTCCTGATCGCCCCCTCGTCCACGCGCCCCGATGATTCGGCCCTGCGCGGCTGGCTGTACGCGCACCGCGGCCTGCACGACGGAAACCACGCGATTCCCGAAAACAGCATGGAAGCCTTCTGCCGCGCCGTCGAAGCCGGTTACGGTATCGAGCTTGACGTGCAGCTCACGCGCGACGGAATGCTTGTCGTCCATCACGACGGCAGCCTCAAGCGCGTCTGCGGCGTTGATCGCGCCATCCGCGATCTGACATATGACGAGCTTTGCCGGATTCCCCTGCCCGACGGCTCCCGCATTCCGCTCTTTTCAGAGGTGCTGAATCTGGTGGACGGCCGCACGCCGCTCATCGTCGAAATCAAACACTACGGCGGCGCGGAGCGGATTGCAGCGGAAGCGCTGAAATTCCTGCGCGCCTATAAAGGCGCCTTCTGCGTGGAGTCGTTTGATCCGCGCGCGGTCGCGTATTTTCGCCGCAGCGCGCCGGATTTCATTCGTGGGCAGCTGTCCGCCGGCGGCAAGTGGGACAAAGGCAGCATGAGTTTTCCCACTCATCTGCTGCTGAAGTACCTGCTCGTCAACGCTTGGGGACGGCCGCACTTCGTCGCCTATCAGTGCCAGACGGACGGCAATCTCTCCATGTGGCTGACAAAGCGGTTCTTCCGGCCGCTGCTCGCCGGCTGGACTCTCCGCAGCCAGCAGGCGCTTGACGACGCCCGGCGCAGCGGCTACGACTACCCCATCTTCGAGCTTTTCACGCCCGACACGCAAGCGAAATAACGCCCATCTTGCGATTCCTGCGGCGCTTTGCGGCGCGCTCTGTGCGCTCCGTGAAGCGCCATTTTTTGTGATCTTCCCCCAAAAAGTGCCGGTTTCCTCAAAAAGCCTTGCCCAACCGCACTGCGGATGCTATACTTTTTACAGGTGCAGCGCCCTGCGCTGCAAAAAAACGAGCGATAAATCCGAGGTGCAACATGGCGAAACTCTATTTCCGTTACGGCGCGATGGGCTCTTCCAAGTCTGCAAACGCCATCATGGTGCAGTATAACTATCAGGAGCGCGGGCAGAAAGCGCTGCTGCTCAAGCCGATGCTCGACAACCGCGACGGCGAGCGCATCGTCGGCTCGCGCGCGGGGCTGAACGCCGCCTGTTCTTTTGTTGAGGAGCTGCCGCAGATTGATCTTTCGCAGTATGACTGCGTGATCGTCGATGAAGCGCAGTTTCTGAAAAAGCAGCAGGTTCAGCAGCTGGTTGACATCGTGGATGAGCTGAACATTCCCGTCATCTGCTACGGGCTGCGCAGCGATTTTCAGGGCAACCTTTTTGAAGGCAGCCACTGGCTACTCGCATGGGCGGACACCATCGAAGAAATCAAAACCGTCTGCTGGTGCGGCAGGAAGGCCACCTGCAACGCACGCGTGTTCAACGGGCAGGTTGTGAAAACGGGCGAACAGATCATGCTCGGCGGCAATGAGAGCTACGTCGCGCTCTGCCGCAAGCACTGGGCGCTCGGCGCGCTGAAAGCAGACTGACCCGCATCGCCTGAACGTACAAACCCTCCGCATGATGCACATCACGCGGAGGGTTTTGCTTTGCTCTGTTTTTTATTGCCGGGCGCGCTTAGCGGCTTCCTCGCGCTGCCGGCAGATATCGACCCACTTGGGAATGGAGCGCAGCTTCTCGCTCAGCTCCTTCATCACGCCCGGAATGTCGATTTTCTGCGGGCACATGCGCGCACACGCGCCGCATCCGACGCACGCCGACGGCTGCTTTTCGGCGGGAAGTCCCTCCAGCCGCATGGCGACGTTTACGCCCGGCGAAAACCGCAGCTCGCTGCACGTTGCCATCATCAGCGGAATGTCCAGCCCTTTCGGGCAATGGTCAGTACAGTAGCGGCACCCCGTGCAGGGGATCGAGTTCTTCATGCCCTCGGCGATGCGCAGGAGGGCTGCGGTTTCATCGGCCGAAAGCGGCCGGTTTTCCTCAAACGTGCGGACGTTCTCCTGCATCTGCCGCATGTCAGACATGCCGCTGAGCACCACCGTCACGCCGGGCACGCCATGCAGAAAGCGGAAGCCCCATGCAGCCATGCTCTCGTCCGGGCGCAGCGCACGAAGCGTCGCTTCTTCGTTTTCCTTCAGGCTGCACAGGCGGCCGCCGCGCACGGGCTCCATCACCCAAATGGGAATCTGCCGCTCATTCAGCAGCGCCGTCTTTGCCTCCGCGTCCTGAAGCGTCCAGTCGAGCCAGTTCAGCTGAATCTGGCAGAATTCCATGGCATCGCCGGCCTTGTCAAGAAACTCGCGCATACATTCCACGCTGCCGTGGCTGGAAAATCCAAGGTGCCGGATGCGTCCAAGCCGCTTCTGCTCCTTAAAATAGCCGATAATGTCCCAGCGCGGGTCAAGATAGGTGGCGAGGGAGTTTTCATAAACGTTGTGCAGCAGGTAAAAATCGAAATACTCCACGCCGCACTTTTTCAGCTGTTCTTCAAACACAGCCGCCGGGTCATAGCTTGCGCTGATCTGGTGCCCCGGAAACTTTGTCGCAAGCCGGAACGACTCGCGCGGATAAGCGCTCAGCGCTTTCCCGATAACGATCTCCGACATGCTCGCGTGATAGGGATACGCGGTGTCGAAATAGTTCACGCCGTGATCGATGGCGTATTTCACCATCTCATTCACCTGCGCCTCGTCGATTGCGCCGCCCTCCAGCGTGGGAAGGCGCATCGTGCCGAAGCCCAGCATGGACAGTTTGTCCCCCTGAAAATCCGTGTAAATCATCGGATCGTCCCCTTATTTCAGCTTCTCGCCGTCCGCAAACGCATTGCCGACCTTCTCGCCCAGCACGAGATACGTATGGTTCATGCCGTCATACACAATGGGCATCAGCTTTGCCGGATCAATCTTTCCGTCTGTCAGGACGAATTCCTCCGCGCACACGTTGACCACTTCGCCAACCAGACGGCAGCTCTCCGGATCATAGCTCACCAGCTTGCATTCCACAGCCATCGGCAGTTCTTCAATCAGCGGCGCATCCACAAATCCGCTTTTGATCGTATGGAAGCCGGCCTTCTCCATTTTGTTCGGCTCCTTCTCACCGGAAACAAGACCCACATAATCGCAGGCCGTCACAGTATCCGCCGTGCCCATGCTGACGGTGAAAGCCTTGCGTGCAAGAATGTTTGCAGTGGTTTTGTGGCTTGCACTGATGCACATGGAAATCTCGTTTGCCTCGCTGATGCCGCCCCACGCGGCGTTCATCGCATCGGCTGTTCCGTCCTCGTTATAAGTCGCAATGATGAAAACAGGCTGCGGATACAAAATCGGCTTGGCTCCAAAGTTTTTACGCATACCGGTTCCTCCTTTATTTCTTCAAGCGTTCGCGCTCCTGTCGATATGCCGATAGGCTGCAAGAGCAGTATAGCATCCGATAGTTACAACCGGTCAAGAGCAAAACCCGTTCTTTTCCGGATTTTTTTGTTTTTTTCTGCCGCCCTGCGGCAGAGGACGCTGCGCGCTCAGCCCAGAAAATCAAACGTGACCCGCCCGACGACCTCATGCGGCGTTTCGTAGCATTCATCCAGAACCGGGCCGCAGCTGTTGGAGCCGATGCCCGCGTGCGCAAAATCGACGCACAGCACCGTGCTTCCGCACGGCTCCAGCTCGTCGTCATGCGGCGTATCCGCCAGCTGCTCCTGCGTATACGGCAGCGCCGAGAACACAAACGCATCACCGGAAACCTCCAGCGCGCCCTGCGCGCCGGAAAGCCGCATCCGCCGCGCACCCCAATGGCTTCCGCTTTCCTGCGGACGCAGCGGATGGCTGTACTGCGCTTCGACGGTGCTGTCAAACGTGCAAAGCATAGACGCATGCCGCTTGTCAGCGTAACTTTCCTGCGGGCCGAACGCAAATGCGTGCAGCGCGTTCATTTCAGCGGGCAGAAGCATCCGCAGGCCCACGCGCGGGAACGCCGGGACGCATTTCGCGCGCTTGAGCTCCAGCGAGCAGGCAACGCAGCCGTCGCCAGTCACGCGCCAAGTGACGCTGCCCTCCGCAAGCAGCCCAAGCGACTGCGAGCCGATGTGCAGCTGCGTCGTCAGCGTGACGGCCGTTTCTTCCTGCCGGATTTCCGTGCCCATGCCGCGCGCGACGGCATAGCGGAACATATAGCGCTCCCATTGCGCCTTGATGTTGCGGTCGTTGTCGGTCGGCGCGCGATAGAAATTAAACGCCATCGGCTTTTCAAGGAGCGCGCTGCCGTTTGCTTCAAGCTGCGCAAACGCGCCGGTCATTGCGTCGTAGCGGTAACGGAAGCCTTCGCCGAGCACCGTCAGATAGCGCGCGTTCTGCCGCTCGATGCGCACCGGGTGCTGCGGGCGGGCAGGCTTTTCTTCCGGTTCGGGCGTTCCGATCTGCTCGAAGCCCAGCTCATACCCCTTCTGCGCCCAAGGCATATCCACCGCAAGCGTGCAGCGAAGCACACAGCTCGCGCCGGGACGCGCAGGCACCGCCAGCGTTGCAAAGCCGCGCGCAGGAATATCCAGCGCGTCCGCGCTGAAAAATATCGTCTCATCCGGCGCGCCGCCGCCCGAAATCGTGCAGTTCACGTCGATCAGCCCGCGCGCGTTTGCAAAGTCCAGCTGGTTCTTCAGCATAATGCGGCCATTGGCCAGATCGGCGGACGCAACGCGCAGCGGCCGCAAAACGTTTTTATATTCCAGAAGTCCCGGCGTCGGCGTGCGGTCGGACGCCACAAGTCCATCGGCGCAGAAGTTGCCGTCGTGCAGCGTTTCGCCGAAATCTCCGCCATAGCGATACATGCGCCTGCCCTTCGCATTCACGCCGACGAACGGCGCGTGGTTGCACCACTCCCACACGAATCCGCCGCACATGCGCGCTTCCTTTTCCATCAGCCGGAAGTACGCTTCCAAGTCGCCGGGGCCGTTGCCCATGGCGTGGCTGTATTCGCAAAGGATATACGGCTTGCAGACGGTGTGCTCAACGAAATACCGCTCAATCTCCGCAATCGACGGGTACATGCGGCTGTACAGATCCAGATCGGTGCGGTTGATGTCCTGACCGCTCGGTGGGAAGGACGCGCGCTCATAGTGCGTCAGGCGCGTGGGGTCGTATGCTTTCGTCCATGCCAGCGCTCGGTCGAAATTCACGCCGTGACCCGATTCGTTGCCCATCGACCAGACGAGCACGCACGGGAAGTTCTTATCACGGATCACCAGCCGTTTCACGCGATCCAGAATCGCCGCGCCAAACGCCTTGTCGTCCGCAATCAGGTTATACTGGTCGCGATGTTCGCGCCCGCCCAGCGTAACCACGCCGTGGCACTCCATGTCCGCCTCGTCGAGCACGTACAGCCCCAGCTCCTCGCACATTTCATAGAACCGCGGCGGCTGCGGGTAGTGGCTGGTGCGCACGGCGTTGATGTTATGCTGCTTCATCAGCATCAGGTCGCGCAGGATATGGCTTTCCGGCGTATACGCGCCGGTCTCCGCCGCGCTCTCATGCAGGTTCACGCCGCGGAAGCGCAGCGGCCTGCCGTTAAGGAGCACAGTCTCCCCCTGCACTTCAACACGGCGCACGCCCACGCGCCGCGCAATCGTCTCCCTGCCGCAATGCAGCAGCAGCGTGTACAGCGCGGGCGTTTCCGCCGTCCACAGCGCCGGGTTTTCCAGCGCGAATTCGCACACGCCGCCGCTCGTGCTTTGCAGCGCAAGGCGCTCGCCCTCCGGCGAAAGCAGCTCGCACTCGCATTCGCATCCCGGCGCAGAGAACTCCGCTTCCACGCGCACAGCCGCGCGGGCAAAGTTTTCGTCCGGTTCCGCGCGTACAGTGAAATCCACCAGATGCACCGCGTCGCGCCGCAGCAGATACACATCGCGGAAAATGCCGCTCCAGCGGAACTTGTCCTGATCCTCAAAATACGTGCCCGCGCACCACTTCACGACCAGCGCGCAGACCGTATTCTCTCCGGCGCGAAGCGCCTTCGTCACATCAAACTCCGCCGGAGAATGTGAAACCTGCGTGCAGCCGACGAACTGCCCGTTCACCCACAGGAACAGGCAGCTGTCCACGCCCTCAAACGTGAGCGTATAGACGGTGCCCTCCACCTTTTCCAGCTCAAACGCGCGCCGGTACAGCCCGCAGGGATTCTCCGCCGGCACATACGGCGGGTCGTACGGGATGGGATAGCGCACGTTCGTATACTGAATCGCGTCATAGCCGTGCATCTGCCACACGGACGGCACAGGCAGCGTCGCGGACATGGCAAGCGTTTCCGGCCGGAAATCGTCCGGCAAATCGTGAACGCTGTTAAAATACGCAAACTCCCACTCGCCGTTGAGCAGCGTCATCCGCGCGCTGTCCGTGCGGGGCGCGCGCGCGTCCTGCCCCGCCTCAAACGGGATAAAATACGCATGCGGCTCATTTTCCCCGCAGTGCATCTTCGCCGGGTCGAGCGTCTCAAGGTATTCCGTCAAAAACATAAAAAGCCCTCCATCGTTCGTGTCTGATTAAGGCTATTGTAGCAGATGTCCGGCGCGTTTGGAAGTCGAATTTTCAACGATTCCGCTCGAAGATTCTCGCCGCAGCTTTTTCCTTTTTCAGCGCGCTGACGCGCTTTTTTTCGCGTCGCGCCCGCCTATTCTGCCGGAAACATGCGCAGAAAACGCGCGAAACCGGAAATTTATGTATTGACAAGCACCACAAGCCATGCTATAATGAATCTCGTGCTTAGGGGAGTGGCCCAATGGTAGGGCAGCGGTCTCCAAAACCGCCGGTTGCGTGTTCGAGTCGCGTCTCCCCTGCTTCACACCGTCGAGTTTCTCGGCGGTGTTTTTTTGTAATCATAACCATCAGCTAAGCTGTTGGTATGCACCACGCCCTCAAGGCGTATTTGCCTGCTGCGTCTCAAGACGCTCTGAATCGTAGTTAAGTGCAGCTTTTGCCCGGCAACTCACAGGCGAGTCTCGCTTTTGAGCTGCCGGGCATTTCTTGTCTCTTTCTTTTTTGTCACTCGCTTCGCTCGTTTTTCTTGAAGCAAAAGCTTTTTTATCTCACCAGCT
>CAZKJW010000055.1:2265-14698 GCA_964553125.1 uncultured Oscillospiraceae bacterium | reverse complement strand
GGTTTGTGTTTCAGGAGTTCAACCTGCTGGATACCTTCACGCTGGAGGATAACATCTACCTGCCGCTCGTTCTGGCGGGCAGGAGCTATCAGGAGATGCGCGAGCGTCTCCGGCCGATCGCGGCGCAGCTGGGCATTGCACAGCTGCTGAAAAAATATCCCTATGAGGTGTCCGGCGGCCAGAAGCAGCGAGCCGCTGTGGCGCGTGCGCTGATCACCAGCCCCAAGCTGATTCTGGCGGACGAGCCGACGGGCGCGCTGGACTCCAGAGCAACGGACGAACTGCTGCGCCTGTTTGCGCAGATCAACCAGACCGGGCAGACGATTCTCATGGTTACGCATTCGGTTCGCGCCGCAAGCCACGCAAGCCGCGTGCTCTTTATCAAGGACGGCAAGGTGTTTCATCAGATTTACCGGGGCGATCATGGCAGCGAGCAGCTCTATCAGCTGATTTCCGACACCCTGACCATGCTGGCGACGGGAGGGGACAGAGCATGAAGGCGGCCTTTTACCCCAAGCTCGCATGGGATGCGATGCGCAAGAACAAACGGATCTATTTTCCCTATATCCTTACCGGCAGCGTCATGGCGATGATGCACTACATCATCGGCTTCCTCCAGGAATCGCCCGCGCTGGCGCAGATGAGCGGCGGCTCGACGCTGATGACCATCCTGCCGATGGGCAGCGTGGTTGTCGGCGTGTTCGCCCTGCTGTTTCTGTTCTATACGAATTCGTTCCTGATGAAGCAGCGGTATCGCGAGTTCGGCCTGTACAGCATTCTCGGCATGGACAAGCGGAATATCGGCCGCCTGATGCTGTGGGAGACGGCGTTCACGGCGGCGCTTGCGATTGCCGCCGGGCTGATCTGCGGCGCTGCGCTTTCCAAGGCGGCGGAGCTGGTGCTGCTGAATCTGCTGAACATGAAGGTGGACTTCACACTGAGCCTCGGCGCAAGCGCCTTGCAAAAGACTGCGCTGCTGTTCGCGGCGATTTATGCCGTCCTGCTGGTGAACTCGCTCATTCGTATCGGGCGCTCGAAGCCGCTGGAATTGGTGCAGAGCAGCAAGGTCGGGGAACGGATTCCGAAGCGGACATGGGCGCTCGCCGTTATCGGGCTGGCGCTGCTTGGCGGCGCTTATTATCTGGCGGTGGCCGTTGAGGAACCGGCGACGGCGCTGTTTATGTTCTTCATTGCGGTTTTGCTGGTCATCGTCGGGACGTATCTGGTGTTCATTTCCGGCTCCGTGGCGCTGTGCAGGCTCCTGCAGAAAAACAAAAAGTATTATTATCAGCCCAACCACTTCGTTTCCGTGTCGTCCATGGTCTATCGCATGAAGCGCAACGGCGCGGGGCTTGCCTCCATCTGCATCCTGCTGACAATGGTGCTGGTCATGCTCTCCTCGACGACGGCGCTGTATTTTGGCGAGGAGGACAGCATCCAGAACCGCTACCCGGACGGTGTGAACATCCGGGTGAGCTACGGCGACGCCGCCAGAATCGGCGACGAAAGCCTTGACGCGCTGCGCCGGGCGATTGCGCCCTATTGTCCGGAGGGCGCCGCGCCGGAGGGGGTCCGTTACGGGCTGGTTGCCGGGATGTTTACCGATGCGGGCATCACCGTGGACTATGCCAGCGTGGAGAATTTTACGCTCATCGATTACGACAAGGTGGGCTGCCTCTATGTGGTTTCCCTTGCGGATTACAATCGCATGGCGCACGCAGACAGGACGCTGGACGACGGCGAGTGCCTTCTTTACACCGACCGGCTGACCACGCAGTGGGAAGCGTTCACCCTGCAATACGGCGGCGCGTACCGCGTACGGGAGCGGCTGAGCGAGTTCCCGGAGCGAGGCGACGCGCTCGTGATGACCATGCCGAGCGTGTATCTGGTCGTCAGGGATATGGAGGCGTTCATCGCGCCGATTGCCGGCATGAAAAATACAGCAGGCGCTTCGATGGTCTCGTATGACTGGCTCTGCGGCTTTGAAATGCCCACGCCTGAGGAGGAAATTGCCGCCGCAAGCGGCGTGCGCAGCGTGCTCGCGCAAATGGACGGCGCGATCAGCTCATATGACTCGCACAGCAGGGAAGCCCAGCGCGACAGCTTCTTCGAGCTTTACGGCAGCCTGTTTTTCCTGGGCATGATGCTCAGCGTCGTGTTCCTGCTTGCGGCGGTGCTGATCATTTATTATAAGCAGATATCCGAGGGCTACGAGGACAAGAACCGCTTTGAGATTATGCAGAAGGTCGGCATGACGAAAAAGGACATCCGCAGAAGCATCAACTCGCAGATGCTGACCGTGTTCTTCCTGCCGCTTGCGGCGGCGGGTGTGCATCTGGCGTTTGCATTCCCGTTCATTTCCAAGATCCTGCTGCTGTTTGCATTCGACAACACGCAGCTCAACGCGCTGGTGACGTTCGCGTGCTTCGCGATTTTCGGTCTGCTCTATGCCGCCGTGTATAAGATTACCTCCGGCGCGTATTGCGCCATTGTCAGCGGCAGAAAGGAGCGGTCATGATGTGGCGCTTCCCGGCGCAAGGCGGACGAACCGCCGTGGCGTTTCAGATCACCTGAAAGCCGACGGCGGCGAGAATTGCAATCTGTATGACGAGCAGCGCCGGTACGCCCAGCGCGAAAGCGCGGTGCTTTGTCTTGTGCCGGAAGATTTGCATTCCGGCGAACGCACCCAGCGCGCCGAAGCACGCGGCCGCCCCAAGCAGCGTCGATTCGCGGATGCGCCATGCGCCGCGCTTCGCCTTTGCTTTGTCAATGCCATACAGCGCGAAGCTGACGAGGTTGATTGCAGCCAGCACGACAGCCGCTGCGCGCCAGTAATTCGCCATGCGTCATTCTCCTCCCTGATTGCAGTGCGTGCACAGCGGCGCGAGCGTGCAGCTGCCGCAGGCGGGCTTGCGCGCGTCGCACACGCGGCGGCCGTGAAAAATCAGCCAGTGATGCGCCTTGATCCAGTCCTCGCGCGGGATGACCTGCATCAGCTGCCGCTCGGTTTCCAGAACGTCTTTTGCGCTCGCCAGCCCCAGCCGGTTGCTCACGCGGAAAACATGCGTGTCCACGGCGATTGTCGGAACGCCGAATGCGTTTGCAAGCACGACGTTCGCCGTCTTGCGGCCTACGCCCGGCAGCGCCGTCAGCTCCTCCATCGTGCGCGGAACTTGCCCGTCGTATTTCTCGACGAGGATGCGGCACGTGGCGACGATGTTGTCGGCCTTGCTCCGGAAGCCGCATGAGGCGACGTGCGGGCGCAGCTCGTCCGGCGTCAGGCGCGCAATGGCGAATGCGTCGGGGTAAAGCGGGAACAGCTTTGCCGTCACCTTGTTGACCTGCCGGTCGGTACACTGCGCCGAAAGCATGACGGCGATCAGCGTTTCAAACGGGTTGGAGAAGTTCAGCTCCGGCCGCGCGTCGGGGTAGAGGCGGTTGAGCTCCGCAAGAATCTGTTCGTTGACAGTCATTGGTATGTCTCCCGTAAAAAAGGCGGCTTCAGGGCGGCTTCGCCGCGCCTGTGCGCGCCGTCAGTCGGCAAAGAGGAGGCCGTCGAGCAGCCGGTATCCGGGCACGGCCGCGCCGTTTTGCATCACGCCGAATCCGTCCGAGCTGAGCATCAGGTAGCCGCCGGCGTAGGGTGTGTCATTTTGGCCGGTCACGGCCAGATAAATCCACGAAAGATCGTCGCTCGCGGTGATGGCGGCGTTCGTTCCGGCGGGCAGCGTGAAGGTGTCCGCGCCATAGAGCGAAACACGCAGCGTCACGTTGTCGAGCAGCGTCACGCCCATGGCGAGCGTGTAGCTCGTGCGCGGCGATTCGCACACCGACCACTCGCAGGACGGGCTCTGGACGAGAACAAAGTCCGTCTCGCGCCGCCACGTTTGCAGCGTGCGCGCGCGGACGCTGGCGGTGAGGTGCGTCTCGCTGACGGCGATGTTCTCCGGCCGCGCGGCGATTGTGCCGATAAGCGTGAGCGAGCCGTAGTGATAGCGGACGATGCTCGTGCAGGGATCGTCCGACATACCGAAGTCGCCCACGAGCAGATAGATATTATCCCACACGTTGTTGAGGCGGCCCGCGTAAACCGCGTCGTAGCCGTATTCGACGGGGATGCGCAGCGTTGCGCCGTTGACGGAAAGCAGCATCGCGCCGTAATCATATTCATCCACGTCGAGCTGCCATGTGACGGTTTCAAGCGTGCCGTCCTCGTCGAGATCGAGCGACGCGCCGTTGACAAGCGGCACAATGCCGTCCTCCGGCATGAGCGATTCCGCGTGCGCGCAGGAGAAAAGCAGGAGCAGGCTCAGCAAAAGCAGCGCGATTTTTTTCATGGATGATCGTCCCCTTTCATAGAAGCATGGCAAAGAAACGCAGCGCGTTTTCATTTTCATTCCAGCGCGCAAGCCCGGCGAAGCGCTCCCCGCAGTAGACGCGTACCGTTCCGCCGGATGTTGCGCCATCGTCGAGCGAGAGGAATTTGGTCAGCGCTTTGCCGTCGCGGCAGGCGCGTTCGGCGGTTTCGGGCAGGCGCGCGGCGGGCAGCTGCGCCAGAGGCAGATCCATCGGCGCAAGCAGCGCCGCCTTTTCGCTCGCACCGGCTGCGAGCCATTCTTCCAGCGTTACGGCGTTTTCCAGCGTGAACGGGCCGGACTGCGCGCGCAGCAGGAAGCGCATGTGCGCGCCGCACCCGAGATGCGCGCCGATATCGTGGCAGAGCGTGCGGATATATACGCCGCGGCCGCACCGGATGCGCAGAAGCGCGCTGTTCGGGCCGGTCGTTTCGAGCAGTTCAAGCGCATCGATTTGCGCCGGACGCGGCTTCAGCGCCGTTTCCACGCCCGCGCGGGCGAGCTTGTAGGCGGCAACGCCGCCTGTTTTGATGGCCGAATACGCCGGCGGAAGCTGCTCAATGGTTCCGGTGAAGCGGGGCAGGGCGGCTTCGAGCGCGGCAAAATCGCCGCTCCATTCGCCGCGCGACACGACGATGCCCTGCGCGTCCTGCGTGTCGGTTGCCGCGCCGAGCGCGATTTCGGCGATGTACGTTTTCTGCTTGTCGGCAAGCAGATCAAAAAGCCGCGAGGCTTTGCCGATCATGATCGGCAGCACGCCCGCGGCTTCAGGGTCGAGCGTTCCCGCGTGGCCCACTTTTTCTTTGCCCGGAAGCGAACGACGCACCGTGACAACGGCGTCGGACGAGGTCATTCCCGGCGGCTTGAGAAGATTCAAAAATCCATCCATTTACAGTATTTCTCCGCACGCGGCGACAATCGCGGCGCGCGCTTCCTCCAGTGTGATATGCAGCGTGCAGCCGGCTGCGAGCTGATGACCGCCGCCGCCGAATTTCTGCGCCACGGCCGCCACGTCGTAGGGCGCGACGCAGCGCAGGCTGACCTTCACGCCGCCGCCCTTCTCAACGAGCAGCGCGGCGATTTTCACCCGCTCAATATTGAACACAAAATCGACGATACCCTCGGTGTGCTCCGGCTTCGCGCCGCAGCGGGCAAAATCATCGCTCGAAACGACGGCGGAGGCGATTTCGCCATGGCAGGGCGTTTCAAGCGACGAGAGCGCCGCGCCGAGCAGACGCACCTGACAGTCGGGCTTGACGTCGAACACACGGCGGCTGATCGCCGCGACGTCGAACCCGCAGCCGATGCACTTTGCGGCGGCGGAGAACGCGTCGGCGTCCGTGTTGGCGTGCTTGAAGTTGCCCGTATCGGTCGCGATGGCGATGTAGAGGCACTCGGCCATTTTCCCGTCCAGCGCGATGCCGAGACGCTCCAGCAGTTCGCACACCAGCACGCCCGTCGCCGAAACGGGCGAACGGATAACGTTCACCTCGGCGTATGCTGGGTTTGTGCCGTGATGGTCGATCTGCGCAGTGTGACGCGCGCCGGCAAAGAGCGCGGCGCAGCCGCCCATGCGGCCTTCATCGGAAACGTCGACGCAGACGGCGAGATCAAAGACACGCCCTGCAAGCGCTTCGGGCTGCACAAAGCTGTCCGCGCCGTCAAGCGTGATATAGATGTCCGGCACGCTGTGTTCGCAGCAGCAGCACACATCCTTTCCCATGGATAAAAGAGCGCGGCGCAGCGCAAGCGCCGAGCCGCAGGCGTCTCCGTCCGGGAAGATATGCGAAATAAGCAGAATACTCTGCGCATCCTGAATGCTGGAACAAAGGGGAAGCCAGGCTTCATTCATGTTTCGTCATCCTCGGAAACTTCGTTTTCATCGTTTTCCGGCTTCACATCGGAAAGGATGGAGGCGATGTGAACGCCATAGGCGATGTTGTCGTCCTCTTCAAAGAGAAGCTCGGGCGTGTAGCGCAGGCGAAGGCTTTTGCCCAGCTCGCGGCGGATGAACCCGGCCGCGTTTTTGAGCGCCTTCACCAGCGGCTTGCGCTGTTCTTCTTCCAGAACGCTGACGCGGATTTTTGCATAGCGAAGGTCGCGCGTAACGTCGGCGCGGGTGATCGACCACGTGCCGCCCACGCGCGGATCGCGCACATCCTCGCGGATGATGCGATCCACCTCGCGGCGAACTTCTTCGCTGATACGATCCGTTCGATCAAAATTCATGCTGCTTTACCTTTCCACCTGTTCGTTGGTGAAGCACTCGACAACGTCGTTTTCCTTGACGTCGTTGAACTTCTCAAGGCCCACGCCGCACTCGTAACCCGTGGCGACTTCCTTCACGTCGTCCTTGAAGCGGCGGAGGGAATCGAGGTTGCCTTCAAACACAACCACGTTGTCGCGCAGCAGGCGAACCTGCGCGTTGCGCTGCAGCTTGCCGTCGGTGACGTAGCAGCCGGCAATGGTGCCCACGCCGCTGATGCGGAACGTGTTGCGCACCTGCGCATGGCCGAGAATCACTTCGCGGAACTCGGGCGCGAGCAGACCCTTCATGGCCTTTTCGACGTCTTCGATCGCGTTGTAGATGATGCGATAGAGGCGGATATCGACGCTCTCACGGGCAGCCATGTCGCGCGCGTTGTTTTCCGGACGCACGTTGAAGCCGATGATGATCGCGCCGGCGGTCGAGGCCAGCATGACGTCGTTTTCGGTGATCGCGCCGACGCTGCCGTGAATCGTGCGCACGCGCACCTGATCGTTGGACAGGCGTTCGAGCGACTGCTTGACGGCCTCCACGGAGCCCTGCACGTCCGCCTTGATGATGAGGTTGAGGTCTTTGAGCTCGCCCTCGGAAATCTTGGTGAACAGATCGTCGAGAGAAACCTTGCTGCTCGCCTTGATCATCGCGGCACGCTGCTTGCTGCGGCGCTCCTCGGCGACCTTGCGGGAAAGATCGGTATCCTCCACGGCGTTGATTTCATCGCCCGCCTCGGGAACGTCGCCGAAGCCGATGACTTCGACCGGCGTGGCCGGCGGAGCCGCCTTGACGCGCTCGCCGCGCTCGTTCATCATGGCGCGAACGCGCCCGTAAGCCATACCGGCGACGACCGTGTCGCCCACGCGCAGCGTGCCGTTCTGCACGAGCACCGTGGCGACGGGGCCGCGCCCCTTATCCAGACGCGCTTCGATGATGATGCCGCGCGCCTGACGGTTCGGGTTGGCCTTGAGCTGAAGCATGTCGGCTTCGAGCAGAATCATTTCAAGCAGCGTGTCGATGTTTTCGCCCTTGGCGGCGGAAATCGGCACCATGATCGTGTCGCCGCCCCACTCCTCGCAGACGAGGTCGTAGCTGGTGAGGTCCTGCTTGATGCGGTCGGGGTTCGCGGCTTCTTTATCCATCTTGTTGATGGCAACGATGATCGGAACGCCCGCGGCCTTGGCATGGTTGATCGCTTCGATGGTCTGCGGCATGACGCCATCGTCCGCTGCGACAACCAGAATCGCGATATCGGTCGCCTGCGCGCCGCGCATACGCATCGCGGTGAACGCTTCGTGACCGGGGGTGTCGAGGAAGGTGATGAGGCGGCCGTTCAGGTTGACCTGATAGGCGCCGATGTGCTGCGTGATGCCGCCCGCTTCGCCCGCGGTGACGTGGCTCTTGCGGATGTAGTCCAGCAGCGTCGTCTTGCCGTGATCGACGTGACCCATGATCGTAACGACCGGGGGACGATCGACCAGATCGGCTTCGGAGTCCTCGAAATTCTCGGCGGCCAGCGTGTCCTCGGCGGTCTTGTCGAGCTTGAGCTCAAGCTCCACGCCGAACTCGCTGCACACGAGGGAGGCGGTATCGTAGTCCAGCTCCTGGTTGATCGTGGCCATGATGCCCAGCAGCAGCAGCTTCTTGATGATATCGCCGGCCGGCTTGCCGATGCGCTCGGTCAGATCCTTGACGGTGATCGTTTCGGCGGTCATGTACGCCTTTTCGATCTTGATGGGCGCCATCATCTGCTGCGCGCTGACCTGCTTGCCCTTCTTGCGCGCGCCGCCACGGCGCATCTCGTCGTCACCCGGCATGATGCCGGTTTCGCGCACGCCGCCCTTATGACGGCCGTTATTGCGCTGCTGCTCCGGATCGTGCTGGCGCTGGTACATTTTCTTGTTCGGGTCGTAGTTGGAGACGCGCTCCTTTTCAACCGTGGGCGTCAGCTCCGGCCCGCGGCTGCGGCCGCGATTGCCGCCCATTCCGCCTGCGGAGCCGCCGCCGAATCCACCCGGACGCGGCGAACCGCCGGCCGGACGAGCGCCATAGCCGCCGCCCTGCGGCGCGCCATTGGCGGGACGGCCGAACTGTCCCTGCGGGTTGGCGGGACGGCCATACGGGCCCTGCGGGTTTGCGGGGCGGCCGAACTGTCCCTGCGGATTGGCAGGACGACCATACGGCCCCTGCGGGTTGGCAGGACGGCCATACGGCCCCTGCGGATTGGCAGGACGACCATACGGACCCTGCGGATTGGCAGGACGGCCGTACGGGCCCTGCGGATTGGCGGGACGACCATACGGACCCTGCGCATTGGCGGGACGATTTGCAGCGGGCTGCCCCTGCTGCTGAGGCCGCGCGCCCTGCTGCATCGGCGGACGCTGCTGGGACTGCTGCGGCTGCTGAGGCCGCGGCGCAGTCTGCGCTGCCGGAGCGGGCTGCTGCGCGGGCTTGGGCGCGGCAGGCTTCTCCTGCGCGGCTTCCTTCGGAGCCGGAGCGGGCGCTTCGGCTTTCTCGACGGGCTTTTCGGCAGCCGGTTCCTTTGTAGGCTCAGGCTGCGGCTTTTCGGAGGGGGCGGCTTCTTTGACGGGCGCTTCCGCCTTGGACGCGGGCTCTGCCTCCTCCGGCATGATCCACGCGTTGCTCTGCGACTCCAGCGCTTCGCGCTGACGCTGCAGTTTTTCGCGTTCGAGCCGCTCTTCTTCCGCGCGCACGAACGTCTGCTCGATCTGTTTCAGCTGTGAAAGCGTCGCGTCCGCGTTGCGGCGGAGCCGCGCAACATTCTCAAGCAGCTTGCTCGCATTGAGCGAAAGTTCTTTGGTTGCTTCCTGCACCTTGAGTTTGGCCATTCTGCCCTTGCACCCCCGATATAAGTATGGGTAAGGCTGCCTATGAAAGCAGCGATTCCAGCTTTGTAGTGAGCGGCCCTTCCTTGAGAACCGCAACCATGCGGCCCGGATGGCCGATGGCGTTTCCCAGCGCGTCCTCCGGGAGAACGTGCAGCGGGACGTTTTTTCCCGCGCAGAGCGCGGAAAATTTATCGCGCGTGTTTTCGGATACGCCCGCGTCCATCACAGCGAGCTTTGCGCGGCCGGCGCGGATTTCGCGCTCGCACACGTCGCCGCCGCTTTTGACGAACCCGGCTCGCATCGCAAGCCCGAGCGTTCCCAGCGCCCGGCGCTCATCCATCCTGCGCCATCGCTTTCTCCAGCGATTCGAACACTTCCTGACTGATGGGGCAGGAGAGCGCCCGTTCCAGCTGGCGCGTTTTGACGGCCTTTTGCAGGCATTGCGCGCTTTTGCAGACATATGCGCCGCGGCCGTTGGCCTTGCCTGTGCGATCCAGAAGCACCGCGCCCTCCGGCGTGTGAACCACGCGCAGAAGCTCGCGCTTTTCCTTCATTTCGCGGCAGCCGACGCACATGCGCATCGGAATTTTTTTCGGCTTCACGCCTCTTCCGGCTCCTCTCCTGCAGGCTCGTCGAGCATGCTCGTCGCCTGCGTCTGGGACTTGATGTCGATCTTCCAGCCGGTCAGCTTGGCGGCCAGACGCGCGTTCTGCCCTTCCTTGCCGATGGCGAGAGAAAGCTGGTTATCCGGCACGATGACGCGGCAGGCCTTGCCCGCTTCGGAGGTGAACACGCTCAGCACGCGCGCCGGGTTCAGCGCGTTGGCGATGAACTCAGCCGGATCGGCGGACCACTTGATGATGTCGATCTTCTCGCCCTTGAGCTCGCCCACAACGCTTTCCACGCGGCTGCCGCGCGGGCCTACGCAGCTGCCGACCGGATCGATGATCGGGTCGGACGAGGCGACGGCCATCTTCGTGCGGGAACCGGCTTCGCGCGCGATGGACTTGATCTGCACGGTGCCGGACTGAATCTCGGGCGACTCCAGCTCGAACAGGCGCTTGACAAGACCCGGATGCGTGCGGCTGACCAGCACCTGCGGGCCGCGCGTGGTGCGCTGCACCTCAAGCACATAGACCTTCAGGCGGTCGTTCACGGCGTATTCCTCGCCGGGCATCTGAGCGTTTGCTTCGATGACGCCTTCGGTTTTGCCAAGCTCGACGTAGACGCTCTTGCCTTCGACGCGCTGGACAATGGCGGTGAGGATTTCGTTTTCTTTTTCGATGTATTCATCGTAGATGATTCCGCGCTCGGCTTCGCGGATGCGCTGGACGATCACCTGCTTGGCGGTCTGCGCCGCGACGCGGCCGAAATCGCCGGGGGTGATTTCAACCTGCACGATATCGCCGGGCTGGAAGCTGGGCTGAATGCGCTGCGCTTCCGTGAGGCTGATTTCCTGCGAATCGTCCTCGACGTCCTCCACGACAATCTTGCGGGCGAACACCTGCACCGCGCCGGAGGAACGGTCGATGGTCACATCGACGTTCTGGGAAGTGCTGGTCGCGCTTACCTTGCGAAAGTTTTTGCGGTAGGCGGATTTGAGCGCTTCTTCGATGGCGCCGAAAAGCACGTCCTGACTGATTCCTTTTTCTTTTGCGAGCGCTTCAGCAGCGCGGATGACTTCCATGTTCATAAGATGTCGTCTCCCTCGTCGTCGTCCAGATCAATTTCGATTACGGGTTTGATCAGCGCGATGCCCCTGCGCGGGAACTCATGCAGGCCAGCCGCATCCTCGATGGTTACGGTGTCGGCGTTCCACGCGCGCAGCGCGCCTTCAAACAGCTTCTTTTTGTCAACGGGCTTGAAGAGCCGCACCTCGACCTTGCCGTTCAAAGCGTGCTCGAAATCGCGGTCCTTCTTCAGCGGCCTGTCCAGCCCGGGGGAGCAGACCTCAAGAAAATCATAATCGACCCGGTCAAGCTGGGGCTGGATTTCGCGGTGATACGCTTCCAGCTCGTCCAGCGAAATGCCGCCGGGACGATCGATGTAGATACGCAAATAACGCCCGGGGCCTTCTTTTACAAGCTCGGCGTCAACCAGTTCATAGTTCATTTTGTCCGCCAGTCTCTGACACAGCGGCGTTACGACGGTTTGAATTTCCTTCTGCGGCATACCGACTCCTTGAAGAATTTGCGAAAAAGAACCGTATCAACATAAAAGAGCGGGATGTCCCACTCTCGTTCATGCCAACAGTTCAAAAAAATAAACCCACGCTTGCTATTATATCACGGCGGCATAAGGAAAACAACCCCAAAAGGGAGCAAAGTTTGAAAAAACAAGGCGCAAAGCGGTGTTTTGGGGGGAGAAGGGGGGCAAAAACGCCGCCTCTGCCGCGCCGATGCGACGAAAAGATGCAAAAAAGGAAGCGCCTGCGACGCTTCCTTTGCTGTTTTATCCGGTGAGGATTACGCCTCCCCGCCCGCGCGGCGCTTGAGCTGCTCGTCGATGGCGGCGGCGGCGGTTTTGCCGGCGCCCATGGCGAGAATCACGGTTGCGGCGCCGGTCACGGCGTCGCCGCCGGCGTAGACGCCATCGCGGGAGGTTTTGCCCGTTGCTTCTTCCACAATGATGCCGCCCCATTTCTGCGTTTCAAGCCCCTCGGTGGTGGACTTGATGAGCGGGTTGGGCGACGTGCCGAGCGCCATGATGACGCAGTCCATCGGCAGGTCGTGCTCGCTGCCTTCCACGGCCACGGGACGGCGGCGGCCGGAAGCGTCCGGCTCGCCCAGCTCCATCTGCTGGCAGCGGATGCCGGAAACCCAGCCCTGCTCGTTGCCGAGAACGGCCACGGGGTTGGTCAGGAAGCGGAACTCGATGCCCTCTTCCATCGCGTGCTCGACTTCCTCGCGGCGGGCGGGAAGCTCCGCCTCGGTGCGGCGGTAGATGATCGACACTTCCGCGCCCAGACG
>CAZKJW010000055.1:0-2255 GCA_964553125.1 uncultured Oscillospiraceae bacterium | reverse complement strand
CGCGCAGCGCGCCGCGTCCATCGCCACGTTGCCGCCGCCGACGACGGCGACATGCTTGCCATGCTGAATGGGCGTGGCGCTGTCGGGGCGATAGGCCTTCATGAGGTTGATGCGGGTGAGGAATTCGTTGGCGGAATACACGCCCTTGAGGTTTTCGCCGGGGATGTTCATGAATTTCGGCAGCCCTGCGCCGGAGCCGATGAACACGGCTTCAAAGCCGTACTCGCGCATCAGCTCGTCAATGGTGATCGTGCGGCCGACGACGACGTTCGTTTCCACCTTCACGCCCAGATCGACCAGCGTGTCGATTTCCTTCTGCACAATGGCCTTGGGCAGCCGGAACTCCGGAATGCCGTAGACCAGCACGCCGCCGGCAAGGTGCAGCGCTTCAAAGACGGTGACCTCATAGCCCTGCTTGGCAAGATCGCCCGCGCAGGTCAGCCCCGACGGGCCGGAGCCGATGACGGCGACCTTATGCCCGTTGGAGGCGGGCTTTTCGGGTTTTTCCGCGCTCTGCGCGTTATGGGTATCCGCCACAAACCGCTCCAGACGGCCGATGGACACAGGCTCGCCCTTGATGCCGCGCACGCACTTGCTCTCGCACTGGCTCTCCTGCGGGCAGACGCGGCCGCAGACGGCGGGCAGCGAGCTGGAGGCGGAAAGCGTTTTGTAGGCCTGCTCGAAGTTGCCTTCGGCGACCTCATGAATGAACTTGGGGATGGCGATGTGAACGGGGCAGCCGCTGACGCATGGCATGTTCTTGCAGTTCAGGCAGCGCTGCGCCTCGTCGAGCGCCTGCTCCTTCGTGTAGCCCAGCGCGACTTCCTGAAAGTTGCATCTGCGCTCGTCGGGTGTCTGAGAGGGCATGGGGTTCTTTTTCAGAGACATATTCGGCATGTCAGTTCACCCCCTTGAAAAGGTTGCAGGTTTCTTCATAGGCGTGACGTTCAAAGTCGCGGTAGCAGGAGCTGCGCGCGATGGCTTCGTCAAAGTCGATCTCATGGCCGTCGAACTCGGGGCCGTCCACGCAGGCAAAGCGCGTTTTCCCGCCGACGGTGAGGCGGCAGCCGCCGCACATGCCCGTGCCGTCGATCATGATCGGGTTCATGCTGGCCACGGTCTTGACGCCGAATTCCTTCGTCAGCTTGCAGACGAACTTCATCATGATCAGCGGGCCGATCGTGATCACTTCGTCGTACTGCTCGCCGCTTTCGATCAGGCGGCGCAGGGCGTCGGTGACAAGCCCCTTCTCGCCCCAGCTGCCGTCGTCGCTCATGCGGACGAAGCGGCTGCTCGCGGCTTCAAATTCGTTTTCGAGGATGACCAGATCCTTGTTGCGGAAGCCGACGATCGCATGAACCTCGCAGCCCTGCGCGTGCAGCTTCTTCGCCACGGGATAGGCGATTGCGCAGCCTACGCCGCCGCCCACGACGGCGACCTTTTTCAGCCCCTCCGTGTGCGTCTGGCGGCCGAGCGGGCCGACGAAATCGTGAATGTATTCGCCTTCGTTGAGGTGATTGAGCTTTTCGGTCGTTGCGCCGACAATCTGGAAGATGATCGTGACGCTGCCTTCCTCGCGGTCGAAGTCCGCGATGGTCAGCGGGATACGCTCGCCGTTTTCATCCACGCGCAGGATGATGAACTGACCGGGCTCTGCTCTGCGCGCCACGAGCGGCGCGTCCACCTTCATCAGCGTGACGGTGGGGTTCAGCGTTTTTTTCAGCAAAATGCGGTTCATGGATTCGCCTTCTCCTTCTTGCAAAATGCGAGACCTATCATAACAAATTTGCAGCTGCGCGTCAACAATCCGCCGTTTTTATTTCGGGCTGCGCCTGCCGTTGCCGACAGGGCGCAGCCCGCTGAAAAACATCATGCAGTTTTTTGAGCGCAGGGGAAAGATGATCAGAAGTCCACTTCCGTGTCGTAGTAGCAGCACTTGAGCAGCTTTTCCATTTCCTCCTGGGAGGGCTGACGCGGGTTGGAGCCGGTGCAGGCGTCGCCCAGGGCGTTCTTGGCGATTTCGGGCAGACGCTCGAGGAACACGTTCTCCGGCACGAAGCCCTGCTCGCAGGGATAGCTGTCGGCGCCGTAGTTCTTGATGCAGTGCGGGATGTTCAGGTCGTCGTTCATCTTGCGCAGATAGGCGATGAGCAGCTGCACCTTTTCGTCGTCGTCCTTGCCGCCGAGGCCCATATAGTCGGCGATGACGCCGTAGCGCTTCTTGGCGGTTTCGTCCTTGGCGTTGAAGGCGATGA
>CAZKJW010000054.1:0-15376 GCA_964553125.1 uncultured Oscillospiraceae bacterium | reverse complement strand
GCCGACGCTGTTTCTTTTTTCTCCTGAGAAGGGCAATACCTGCCATTTCGTTTGCCAAATCCACATAAGGCATAACGAGTGTTCCTGCAAAAAAGGAGACGCCTCCCTTATGGAAAGCGTCCCCAGTGTCCGACTGATTCTGTGCAACTCAGAGCGGATAGTCCTCCATGATCGATTCGGCAATGATCGTGCCGTCGTTGATGTTCGAGCTCATGCCCGGATTGAAAGCCAGACCGTCTTCCGCAACGCCACCGCCGGCATATAGCCCTTCAAACAGGCTGCCATCCTCCTTGAGCGCCTGCATACGCAGGTCGACCTCAATGCCGCCCTCGGTTCCATGCAGCGCGGATACCAGCTCCAGCCCATAATACGGAGGCGTGCTGATGCTATGCGTCAGCGTCATCCGTCCGAAATCTTCGTCCACGCCGGCTTCCACCATCTTGTTGTAATGCTCTACTTCTTCGGCAAGCCCTTCTGCATTCATGCCAAAGTATTCCGCCAGCTCTTCAATCGTTTCAAAGCTCTTCGCTGTCTTGGGCACGCCATACGTGTTCACCCACGCCTGATCCACAATGCCGAAGTAGCGGCCTTCCGGCTGCTCCAGCGCGGCATAGGCCAGATCGACCAGCGGAATGTGCAGTTCATCAAAGAAGCGCTTGCCCTCAAGGTTTACCAGAATTCCGCCATAAGCACGGACGCCAACCGGCTCCGATTCCGTCGGCGTAATCATGGCGCTCGCCGTGTAAAGCGTCATATATTCGTTGCTCAGACCCTTGATGGACGCGCCGACTTCCTGCGCCATCCAGATGCCGTCGCCGGTCGCTTCCGGCACTTCGTTGGACGGCATCCCTGCCCACTGCGGAATGTATTCGGCAATCTTCTCCGGATTGCTGGAGAAACCGCCGGATGTGATCACCACGGCGTCAGCCATAACGTTGTAGGAGCCGTTCGGCGCTTCCACCGTCACGCCAACAGCTTTTCCGTCTTCCACCAGAATCTTCGTGGCGGGCGTCGCCAGACGATACTCAACATTCAACCTGTCCAGTTCGTTCTTGAGCGCAACCGTCATGTCGCTTCCAATGCGCTGCCCGGCGGTACGCGGCACCGTCACAGCCTGACCGCCCGGCATCACTACGGAAAGATCCACACCCAAGTCAAAGCGGAGCCAGTCCACAATTTTGCCGCTCTTTTCCGCCATGATCTTGACAGCATCATAATTCATCAGCTCGCTACCGTAGCTCTTGGCCATAAACGTGTCGAAGTCCATTGGGTTGCCCGCGTCAATCTGCGTCTGCGAGTTCCAGCAATAGAGCTGCGCGCCCGCGCGGCTGGATGTGCCGCCAAGCATCTCGCGCTTTTCAACGATGATCACATCATAACCCGCTTCCGCGAGCTTCGCCGCTGCAATCATGCCTGCGGCGCCGCCGCCGACCACAACAACATCCGTCGTCACGTCCACGGCCTCAGGGCCTTCATAGACGTCGCTGAAATCCTCTGCGAAGGCTTCCGAGGTCGCGCCGGCCTGCGCAAGCGCATCCTTTACCGCTGTCTTCAGCGCATAGCAGCTGAACGTCGCGCCGGAAACCGTGTCCACATTGACCGACTGATACTTCACCATGCGCTCGGAAACAACATCCAGCGCGTATCCTCCGATCGCCGCCGTTTCAATATTGCTGACGATCTCAATCCCTTCAATCGCACTATCCGACACCGTAACCGCCACCGTGACAGGGCCATTGTAGCCGGTCGCCGTCGCCTCATAGGTTCCAGCCGTCATGCCTGCACCCGTTTCGGCAGACGCTACGGAGAATCCCACAACCATGCAAAGCATGAGGAAAACACTGATCGTTTTTTTCATTCCGTTTCGTCCTTTCTCTTGCGTTCTTCTTCATTTTGTTTTTCGTGCGTTGGTTTTCGTTCAGGCAGCGCATGGCGCTGCAACGGGGAATGCCGCCCGTTCCTCACGCTCGCCGCCTGCAAAAATCCGTGGCTGCTTACATAGATCCTCCTCCTTAAAGGCTTTCCGCTGGCGAAGCCGTGTGGTTTTCGTTTCTTCTGAACTAGTTCGTAATACATTACATTACAGATTATAGCGCAGCACATTCGTAATGTCAATGGTTACAAATTGACTTTTACCGCAAGATGTTATACAATACCGGCAGGGGGAAATGAAACCATCATGAGAGGCAATAAACAGTTTTCCATCGCAGTCCACGCGCTGCTGATGATCGCTCATTTTTCAGACGTCAAAATCACCAGCGAGATGGTTGCACAAAGCGCGGGCTGCAATGCCGTCATCGTGCGAAACCTGTATCAAAAGCTGGTCACGGCAGGTCTGCTGACCACAAAGCCCGGCAAAGGCAAAACCGAGCTTGCAAAACCGGCGGAGGAAATCACACTCTGGGAGGTTTACACCGCAGTCGAAGGGTCTTCCCTCTCCGAAATTTTCAAGATTCACGAGCACACCAACGGGAATTGTCCCGTCGGCGGAAAAATCCGCGCAATTTTGCAGCGTCATATGGACAACACCACCCGCGCAATGCAGGCTGAGCTTGCGCGCGTCAGCATTGCAGATCTCCGCAGCGAACTGATTCGCAGCGAACAGCCGGAATCCTGACGCTTCCAATCGCTTGATTGTATTGCGCCCTGCATTAAAAATAATCCCCCGGCAAAGCCGGGGGTTTTCTTGTGCGGGCATAGCCCGATGTTACCGGCCACGGGTTATGTCACGCCAGTACGCTTCGGCTTCGTCGCTTGCATAAGCCCACTGCTTGCTGCCCGTAAACGGGCTTCGCTCATTCAGAATAATTCCCATGGGACTTATTGCGATATGCAATCAATTCTCGCACGGGAAACAAACCGCATTCAAAAAAGGAGCAAATACATTTTGTGTCTTGCGCGTCCTGATCGCAAAACGCAAATGCAAAGCTCCCTTTTCAAAAGCCAATAAACCGGCGTTCTTTGCAGAAATCACATCAACGCAATTTCTCTATTTTTCCTCCGCCGCGCTGCGGCGCAAAAAATCAGTATAAACCGCTACCACGCGCAGCAAATCGGCGCTCGCAACATGCTCGTTTTCCTCGTGGGCGCTGCCCTCGTCCGGCGGCAAAATGGGCCCCCAGCCCACATGATTCGGGAAAACGCTGCAATAGGTCGCGCCGGAAGCTGCCAGACAGCCGGGCGAAATTCCATGCTCCGCGCCCACCCGGTTCATCAAGCGGATAAACGGCCGATCCGGATTCACCAGCATCGGCGTGGTCGCATTATCCACTTCCACGCAAAAGCCATAATCCGGCGCCAGCCGTTCCAGCGCGGCAGTGAGCTGCGCGCTGCTTACGCCGGGGCGAAAACGAATATTGAGATTCACAACCGCCGCGCCGTTCTCAAGCGACAGCACCGTCGGCGCGCAAACCGTCTGCCCCACGTAAACGCCCTGATATGTATCGCTTCCATCGTCCAGTCCCAGCGCCACGGCAGGCGCATCGCCGGAAAATTTCTCACGCAGGAACCGCCACAGCGGGGCGTCTCCAGCCTGTGCTGCAAGGCGCAGGATTGCGTTTTCTCCCTTTTCCGGCGCTGAGGAATGGACAGAAACGCCGGTTGCAGAAAGCTCCTTTCCATCCTTCCAGCGCAGACGTGCAAAGGAAGGAATGGTATTCGGGCTATCTCCGGCTGCAAGCAGCGAAAGCTCCGGCGCCTCAAAACGCAGCCGAATATCGGCATACCCCTTCTCCGCATTGTAAACGGGAAAGCCTGCGTCCGGGGAGAAGCCATAATCCGGCATTCCGAACTGCGCCTGATAATGCTCCATGTCCGTCCATTCGCTTTCCTCGCCGGTGCCGATGATCAGCCGGATGCGTTTGCGCAGCGGCACGCCCTCCAGAAGCAGCGCGTGCATCGCATGAAGGCACTGGATCACAGGGCCCTTGTCGTCCTCCACGCCACGGCCATAAAGCACGCCCTCCCGTTCCGTCAGCGCAAAAGGATCGCTGCACCACTTGGCACGGTCACCAATGCCCACGACATCCACATGCGCCAAAATGCCCAGCGTGACGGCTCCCGAACCGATCTCGGCCCAGCCGGCGTCGCCCTCGCGGGTGATGCCCGTTCGCATCCCCATTTCCCGCGCACGGGCGAGAACAAATTCCAACGCCTCGCGGCAGGGGACTTTTTCGCCCGACAGCGAGGGGATCGCAATCAGCGCGGCCAGATCGCTGAAAAACTGCTGTTCGTTCATCCCAATTCCTCCGTCAGATGACATGCTACCAGATGGCCGGGGCCAACCTCCCGCAGCGCGGGGGCCTCGCAGCGGCAGCGCTCGGTGCAATGCTTGCAGCGCGAAGCAAACTTGCAGCCCTGAATGACCGTTGCTGCGTTGGGCGTCTCCCCCTCAAGCAGTTCGCGCTTGCCGCGATGCGCCTGCCCGGGCACGGGCATAATGTGAATCAGCGCTTTGGTATAAGGATGCAGCGCATGGCGCAGGATCTCATCCGCCGTGCCGATTTCCATAATTCTGCCCAGATACATAATGGCGATCCGATCCGAGATCAGCCACGAGAGCGAAAGATCATGCGTGATGAAAAGATAGGCAAGCCCCAGCCGCTCGCGCTGCTCCAGCATCAGCTTGACAATGCCGGTACGAATGCTGGCATCCAGCATGGAGACCGGCTCATCCGCCACAACGAATTCCGGCTCCATCACCAGTGCGCCGGCAATGGCCACCCGCTGACGCTGGCCGCCCGAAAGGGCGTAGGGATAGCGATACAGATAATCCTCCGGCGGAGTAAGGCCGGCGTTCTTCAGCGCGCAGGCGATGCGCTCGGCTCGCTCAGCTGCGTTCTTGGCAAGGCCGTTTACATCCAGCGCCTCGCCTACAATATCGGAAATATACATTCGCGGGTTCAGCGCCTGATAAGGGTCTTGATAAATCATCTGCGCCCGACGGCGAAACGCCCGCAGTTCCTTCGTGCTGCCGCCGACAGGCTGCCCGTCATACAGAACGGAGCCGCCTGTAATAGGCGCAAGCTGCAAAATAGCTTTTCCCGTTGTGGTTTTTCCGGAGCCAGACTCCCCAACCAGCGAGAGAATCTCGCCTCGATCAATGGAAAAACTGACACCATCCACGGCCTTCAGAACCTTTTTGCTGCCAAACAGCGTTCCCGCGGCAGAATCCCGAACCGGGAAATGCACCTGAAGCTCTTTTACCTCGAGCAGCGTTTTTTTCTGCGTCATACGTTTTCCTCCCTGCAATGGCAGGCAACAAAATGCTTTTCGCCAATTTGACGCATCTCCGGCTCCTGCCGGCTGCATTCTGCGCGGCAGCAGTGACAGCGGGGATGAAAGCGGCAGCCTGCCGGCGGGTCAATCAGGTTTGGCGGATATCCCGGAATCCCGTCAGGAATTGTGCGCCCGGCGCTGACGTTTGGAAAGCACTCAATCAGGCGGTGCGTATAGGGATGGGCGGGGTGCCGGAAGATATCGTCCACCGTGCCCATTTCCACAATTTTCCCTGCATACATCACGGCAATGCGGTCGCAGGTCTCGCCGAGAATCGAAAGGTCATGCGTGATAAGAATCATCGCCATATTCATTTCGCGGCGCAGCTTTTCCAGCAGATCCAGTATCTGCGCCTGAATCATCACATCCAGCGCAGTCGTCGGCTCATCGCCGATGATCAGCTTCGCGTTGCAGGCCAGCGCCATCGCGATCATCGCGCGCTGCTTCATCCCGCCGGAAAATTCGTGCGGATACTGGCGCACACGCTCGCGCGGAATGCCAACCAGCTCGAAAAGGTCGCCGGCGCGCTGCCACGCCTGCGCCTTTGTGAGCCCATCGTGCAGAATCATCGCCTCCGCCAGCTGCCAGCCGACCCGCTTGACGGGATTGAACGCATTCATTGCGCCCTGAAAAATGATGGAAACATCCTTCCAGCGATGAGCGCGCATCTCCTTGTCCGAGAGCTTATGATAGTCCACGCCATTCACAAGAATCTCGCCGCTGTGAATATAGCCCTCCTTGGGCAAAAGATTGCAGATGGATAGCGCACTCGTGCTTTTTCCGCAGCCGGATTCGCCCACGAGGCCCAGGCATTCCCCTTCTTCCAAATCAAAGCTGACGCCGTCCACGGCGTGCAGTTCGCCCGCAGCCGTGTGAAAATAGGTCTGCAAATTTTTGACTTCCAGCAGTTTCACGCAGCTCACCTCTTTTTCAGCTTCGGATTCAGGATCTCATCAAAGGCATAGCCCATCAGCGTAAAGCTCAGCGTGACCAGAATGACGCACACGCCGGGCGCAATAAAATAGTACCATGCGCCATTGGTCATTGCGCCGGTGGAATAGGCGTCGTTCAGCATGGCGCCCCAGCTGGGACTGGTAGGGTCTCCAAGACCAAGGAAGGCCAGCGATGTTTCCGTCAGAATCGAGCTGGAAATAATCAGGATGCTTTCGGAAAAGACCAGCGGAAATACATTCGGAAGGATATGGCGCATCATAATATGCCATTTGCCCGCGCCAAGCGACACCGTGCGTTCAACATACTGCTGCTCTTTGATCGACAGCGTCTGCGCGCGGATCACCCGGGCGGTGCCCGCCCAGCCCGTCAGACCGATCACAAGGATAATATTCCACATGCTGTTGCCCAGAATCGCCGCCAGCACCATGCAGAAAGGCAGCCACGGCAGCACAAGAAAAAAATCGGTGATGCGCATCAGCAGCGTATCTACCCAGCCGCCCAAATATCCGGCCGTGATGCCGATCATCGTGCCCAGCACCATGGAGATCAGCGTAGCCGTCGCGCCCACAAACAAGGAGGTGCGCGCGCCGCTCATGAGATAGGCCAGCACGTCTCTGCCCTGATTGTCGGTGCCGAGCAGATGTGCCGCCGAAGGCGGGTTAAAAACTTCGGCGCGGCTCGCAGCAATATCGGTGGTTTTAAAGGGCATAATCATCGGGCCAAAGATGGCCATCAAAATAAAGAACACGATGATCCCCATGCCAAGGCGCGCCATACGGCTGCCGCAGGTGCTGCGAATGAATTCGCGCCCGCGGCGGCGGCGCAGTTCACGTCTGAGCGCACGGCTTTCAGAGAATTGGTTCATGGTTTTCTGCGCCTCCCTTCAGCTTTTGACGCGCGGATCAATCAGGGCATACACGCTGTCCGTAACAAAATTGGTAGCCACTACCGCAACCGTCGTGATCACAAAGCACCCCTGCAGCAGCGGATAGTCCCGGCGGATCAGCGCCTCATACATCAGCTTTCCGAGCCCCTGCCATGAAAAAAGCGTTTCCAGCTGAATCGCGCCGCCCACCACCATGGAAAGATTCATCGCAATCACGGTAATCATCGGCAGCATTGCGTTGGGCAGCGCGTGCTTGAACAGAATGTAGCGCGTGGAAAAGCCTTTGGCTCGGGCGGTGGTGATATAATCCTCGGTGAGCACGTCGATCATCGTGCTGCGCATCAGTATGGCGTAGCTTCCCAGCATCAAAATGCCCATGCAAAGCATCGGCAATGTCATGTGGCGCAGATAATCCTGCACATGGCGCCAGCCAACATAGTTGGTGCCGGCGGTGGTAATTCCGCCGGTTGGGAACCAGCGCAGCCCCACGCAAAACACAAAAATCAGCACCATTGCAAACCAGAAGGTCGGCATGGAATACAGCACCAGCGAGCCGGAAAGCAGGCCCGTATCCAGCGCCGTTCCGCGCTTCCACGCGCAAACGATGCCCACCAGCATCCCCAGCACGATGGCAATCACTTCCGCCGCCACAAGCAGAATCACCGTGTTGGGAATTCGGCCGCCGATGATCTCCAGCACGTTCTGCTTGCCGTCGTAGGTGTTGAAGGCATCGCCGAAGTCGCCGCTCAGCAAGCCGCGCATATAAATGCCAAACTGCTTTAGCATGGGCTGATCCAGCCCGGCTTCGGCGATCAGCCGCTCCTTCACTGCCTGCGAAGTGGTGCTTTTGGCAATGATCGTTTCCGTGTTGCCAGGCATCACGCGGAAGAGAAAGAAATTAAACGCTACCACAAAAAGAATGGTGATCACGGCTAAAATCAGCTTTTTGACAATCCGTCTCGTCACATTCTGTCACCTCCGGGTTCATGCATGGCAGCGGGGCACGCCGCAGTTGATGCATGCCCCGCTTTGAATACTCGGTGTTATTGCGCAGGCTTTACACTCACGTAGTTGTTGATGCGCTCGTTGCCAAAGAGGCCGATACCCGCAGTGGAATAGCCGGTCCAGCGCTTGGAAATTGCCTGCACGTTGTAATCATAGCAGATGACCGTATAGGGCGAATCCTCGTAGAGAATCCGCTGGCATTCCTCGATGGCGGCAGCACGTTCTTCCACATCCACCGTAGAGAACACCCGGTTGTACGCCTCGTCAAAGGCGGGATTGGAATAGCTGGTGGTAGAATAGCCTGCCGTCTCCCAATCCTGGAACAGGCAAAGGATCATGCCCGGGTCTGCGTCGCCGCCCCAGCCGTCCAGATAGAGCTGCCAGTCGGGGTTGCCGTCACAGCAGGTGTCCCACATGGTGATCTTTTCCAAGGTCGTCCAGGTGATTTCAATGCCGGCCTTTGCGCAGTTGGTGATCATCATATTCACCACGGCCGACTGCCACGAGGTGCGTTCGGATGCGGTGACAAGTTCGAGGCTCAGCGGTTTTCCGTTGCGTTCGCGAATGCCGTCCCCGTCCGTGTCAAGGTAACCGGCTTCGTCCAGCAAGGCGTTGGCCTTGTCGAAATTCAACTCACGCAGAACATCTGCCGCAGGCTGATACTTGTAACCGGCGTTATTGACAATGCCATAGCCCGGCTCGGCAAAACCGCCGTAGCCCATTTCCACCGCGCTGGCGCGGTCAAAGCAATAGTCGATGGCATAGCGGATGACCTTATCGCCAGTAACCTCGTTGAGCATATTGTAGGCAAGATGTTCTTCACTGAAGCCCTCATAGCGCTCAACATAGAAATCGGAATTGGCGCTCAGCTTATCGTACTGCGTGCGGTCCAGATCATAGCAGGCGTCCACTTCGCCGAGCTGCATGGCCTGAGCCATGGTGTCGTAGTTGTCATACTGGGTAAAGACCAGCACGTCAATGAAGGGCTTATCGCCCCAATATTTGTCGTTGCGGACAAAGGCGATGTTTCCGTTGACGCTGCGCTTGGCATCATAGATGAACGGTCCGGAACCGATCACCGTGTCCGTCTCATAAGTCAGAATGTCTTCCACGTTGCTCCAGACGTGCTCCGGCAGGATCGGCACGATCTGATAGAGCATATCGGGTTTCGGGTTTTCGCAGTGGAACACAACGGTATAGTCGTCCGGACATTCAATGGAGACAAATCCGCTGGCATGCGTGGAGTACATGTAGCTATCCAGCGCATTTTCATACGTCCACTTTACGTCCGCCGAGGTAAGGCTTTCCCCGTCGGAAAACACGGCGTCCTTCCGCAGATGGAACGTCCAGTCGAGATTATCCTCGCTGCAGGACCAGCTCTCTGCAAGGCGGGGAATGGCGTTAAAATCATTGTCGTAGGCAATCAGGGAGTCATAGCAGAAATTCAGGAAATCGTAGACCAGACTCGACTCGGTTGTGAACGGATTCAGCGTGTCATAGCCGCCACTGATGGCGACCTTGAAGATCACCTCGCTGTCCGCCGTCTCTTTCTTGTCCTTGCCGCCGCTGCTGCAGCCAGTGCATACGCACAGAATCATCAGCACAACCAGCGCCACTTTCAGCGTTTTTTTCATAGTGGATTCCTCCTTCGTTCATCGTTTGTCCTGTGAGCAATTAATCCGTTACGCCGCTTTCCAGCACGGTGAAACGCTTTTGCGTTGCATCAAGCCGCACCCGCACCCCCAGCGGCAGCGTGGCAAGATCATCGGTGTGACCCAATGGAAACCCATAGACGGCTGGTACGCCCAGCGGTTTCAAATAGTATTCAAACACTTCTTCCACCGATGTGTCTGAAAGGAAACCGGGTTTATAATCGTAAGGAACGCAGTTCCGGCATTCGCCGATCACCACGGCGACTACCTCATCCAGCAGCCCGGCATTGCGCAGATGACTCATATTGTGATCCATCATCCACGGCTCAGTGTCCACATCCTCCAGAAAGAGCACTTTGCCGCGGGTATCCGGCTGGAAAGGCGTGCCCAGACTTGCGCACAGCAGCGTCAGATTGCCGCCAATCAGTTCGCCCTCGGCCACGCCGTCCGAAATGGTGTGCAGCCATTTTTTCGGATCGCTCAGCGGAATATCTCCCAAGGGAGCGGTTCCGGTCAGCGCCTTGAAAAACTGCGTTTTCGTATAATCGCTCAATTCCTCGGGGTTGAATCGGCCCAACCCGGGGCCATGGAAGGTCACCAGCCCTACAAGGCGATTGATTGCCAAGTGCAGTGATGTGATATCGGAAAAGCCGGTGAATATTTTTGGATTTCGTCGAATCAGATCAAAATCCAGATGCCGGATAATCTGGGCGCTTCCATAGCCGCCCCGTGCACAGCAGACTGCATCAATGGCGGGATCGGCAAACATGGCGTTGATATCCGCGGCGCGTTCCGTCTCTGATGCGGCAACAAAGCCTTTTCGCAGATCCACATGCGGCGCGATGACCACATGAAAGCCCATCTCCTCGAGATAGTGCTTGGCGCGCGGCAGTTCCGACGGTCGCTCGGCCGGGCTGGCCGGCGCAACGACACCGATCGTCGCCCCTGCGGCAAGCATCTTAGGCTTCAGCATGGAAACACCTTCCTTTCGGCAAAAGTCTGTATATAGTTGCGCGCTTCATGTATAATAATTCACTTCGTGTGCAAGATTATAGACCCAAGAGCCCTCAAAGTCAATACTTTTTCTGTTGCGTTCTATTGTTTTTTTCTTGTATAGCGGCGTCCTTGCAGCAGCTTATTTTTCCATAGTTCTCCAGATGCAGCCTGAAAACGCATCCGACACGTCTGACTTCGCCTAAGCCGCCCGCAGCGTGGCAACCGACCGAGCCTGCGGGATATAAAAACGGCGCTTCCAGCGCCAAGTCAAAACAAACCATCCCGTTGCGCCCGAAGCCTTTTGCTGCACCGCAAGTCAGCGCGATAACGCCCCGCAAACGCAAAAATGCCAACCTCTGGATGAAAAGAGGTTGGCATTTTCCCTATCAGCATTTCATGAAGCGAAAGCGGCGGATCGTGTGCTCCGCCGCTTTTTTTCATGAGGATTACTTTGCAGCAAACGTCGCCGCGTTCTCGCCGGCCACCTGACCGAAATAGAACGACATGCCGATCGCCGTGCCGCAGACCGGGTACTCGGAGCCCACAAGGCCGCAGAAGGCAGCTTCGCCCGCCGCGTACAGACCCGGAACGATCTCGCCCGCGTTGTTGATCACCTGAGATTCCACGTCGGTCATCACGCCGCCGTAGGTGCCGGAGATGCTCGGGCTGAGCTTGATCGCGTACAGCTCCTTGTCCAGCGCATTGAGGAACTCAGCAGGCTTGCCAAAGTCAGCATCCTCGCCCGCAGCGCACAGCGCGTTGTAGCGCTCCACGGCAGCGGTCAGGGTTTCCGCATCAGCGCCAATCAGCTCGGCCAGCTCAGCAGCCGTCGCCGCGTGCGGCGTCGATTCGAGCATCATGCCGTACTGCGCGGTGCCGTTGGGGTCGTCCGCATCCGTGATGTACCAGCCGAAAGTGGAACCGTCCTGAATCAGCGCTTCGGTGTACTCATAGAAGTAGGAATACTCATTGGACACGCGGTTGCCCTTTTCGCCGACGATCATGCCGGAAGCCTCGCCGTAGCAGCCAACGCCGCAGGTGAAGGACACCATCGTGATGTTCGCCGCGTCAAAGTTCCATTCAACCTTGCCGTCCACGGCTTCGACGATCTTGGAAGCATCGCCGGTCACAGTAACGGGCACGGAGTAGTTCGCCGGGTTGGACGGGAATTTTGCCACAAGCTCCTTATCGCCGGCAAAGCCGCCGGTCGCCAGCACGACGGCCTTGGCGTTCACGGTCAGCTTGCTGCCGTCGTTCATGGTGGCGGTCAGCCCCGCCACATCGCCGTCCGCGTCCAGCACGAGGCCGTCCGCCGCCGCGTTATAGAGAATCGTGCCGCCCTTGGCGAGGAAGGAATTGGTCATCGGCGCGGTCATCTGGCCGCCCTGACCGGTGCCCATGAACTGTCCGCCCAGAGAGTTATGCACGCGCAGCACGGTATGCGTCGGATGCACGGTGGTCACGCTGTCAAACTGCGCGCCATTGGAGACGAGCCACTCATAGCAGGCGGCAGAATTGTCCACGAAATCGCGCACCTTCACATCGTCGATCAGGTCGCCGCCGATTTCCTTATAGAAGGCAAAGAAATCGTCGTTGCTGTCTTCAATTCCGCTTGCCTTCTGCAGAGAGGTACCGGACGCAATGAAGTATCCGCCGCTGCGGGTGGTGGAGCCGCCGGTCACGCCGGCCTTCTCCAGCAGAATGACGGACGCGCCTTTTTCAGCGGCTGCTACCGCAGCGCCCAGACCGGCAGCGCCGGCGCCGGCGACGACGACGTCGCACTCAAGCACCTGATCGGTAGGGGCGGCTTCGACAGTCTTGGCCTTCAGCGCTTCAACATCCGCGCCGGCCTCGGTCAGCGCCGCTTCCACGGCGGACAAAATCGCGCGGGACGTAATCGTCGCGCCGGAAACGGCGTCCGCTGCCAGCGACTGATTCTCAACGATCCACGCCGGAATGGACTCCACGGGCGCGGCGTCGATGCCATAGCCGATGCCATAGGTTTCCTGCTGTGCGGTCACAGCGATGTTTTCGATCTTGTCCTCGGTCACGGTTACATCAACGGCGATCTCGCCCTTCATGCCCGTGCCAGTACCGGTGTAGGTTCCGGCGGTCATGGCCTGCGCGCTCGCGCAGCCAAGCGCCAGCACGACGCACAGCACAAGTGCAAACAGCTTTTTCATCTTGCATTCTCCTTCAAAAAATATTCATCTAAAAGGCGGCGCGGATGCACAATCCACGCCGCCAAAGATGGCTTTTACTGAATTGCGGCCATGGCGTTCTGCGCCGCAATGCGGCCCCACGTGATGGCTGCAGAGATGGTGTAGCCGTTGGAGTTGGTGGTCGCCGTCACTTCACCGGCGGCGTACAGGCCCTCAATGGCGCTGCCGTCGGCGCGGATGGCCTGCGCCTTTTCGTTCTTGCTCAGACCGCCGTGGCAGACGCTGGAGAAGAACGTGGTCTTGATCGCATAGAACGGGCCCTGCGCAACCGGCATGAGCATCTGCGTGCGGCCGAACTCGGCGTCGTTCTGCGCAGCAACAACTTCGTTGTTCCACTTTTCAACGGCAGCGATCAGACCCGCGGCGTCGATGCCGGTCTTTTCCGCCAGCTCTTCGAGCGTATCCGCCATAATCACATGCGCAGCTTCAGGAGCAGCCTCGGCCAGCCCCATCATTTCCATCGCCGCATGATCGTTGATGCAGTAGAAGTAATCCGCGCCCTGCTTGCCGTAGAGCTCCACGAGGTCGTCGCGGATCGCCTGATTGTAGGTCTGCGCGGTGCGCTTTTCATCCATGAAACGCTGGCCGTCAAGGCCGACGAAGATGGTGTACATGTACGGATCCTGGTTGCGCACATCGTCATACACGCGCAGATAGCACTGCAGCTGATCGACGTTGCTGGTCGCAGCGCCAACCTTCGTCGCCATAATCAGACCGTCGCCGGTGCTGCCGGGCATGACGCTGGCCTGGAATACGGCGTTCGCCGGATGCAGACGCGAGAACAGCTCACGGTTGGTGCTGTAGCCGCCGGTAGCAAGAATGACTGCCTTCGCGCCAATGCGCACGGCCTTGCCATCGCGTTCAATCACAGCGCCCACAACCTTGTCGCCGTCGGTGATCAGCTCGGTTGCCGGGGTATTCAGTTCAATCGTCACGGCCGGAAGATTGGCCAGCGCGGTCATGTAAGGCTCGCGCATCGCCGGGCCTTCGCCCTCCACCAGATGAATGGCCTGAATGGTGCCGTATCCGTCCTTGGTGACGATTTCCGGCTTGAACGCAACGCCGACGCGGTCGATCAGCCAGTCGATCGTTTCGCCGGACTTCATGATCGTCGTCATCGTCAGCTCCGGATCGAGCGTATAATCCTTTTCCGCCATATTCTCGGCATAGATTGCCATCGGGTCAATTTCAAGGCCCTGCGCCTTGGCAACCTGCGTATCCCAGCCGCCAAGAATGCCGGCCGACACGAACGCGGAGCCGCCCACATAGCCGAGCTTTTCCACGACGAGCACGTCCGTCGCGCCCTGATCCGCCGCTTCAATAGCTGCGGACAGACCTGCCACGCCGCCGCCGATGATCAGCAGCTCATGTTCTTCGTCAAACGTCTGCGCGAAGGCAGCCGTCGCCGTGAATGCCAGCGCCAGCGCCAGCATCATGGCCAAAAGTTTCTTCATAAAAAATTCCTCCTTCTATGTGTTCGCCCTCCTGAACGGACGGCTGATACCACATCAATCCTTTTTGAAGCAGCCCCTGACGCACTCGAAGCATTTCTGCCAGAACGCTGCATCGTCCAGCACCTCCGGCTGGTCCGTAACGTGATCGAGCACGGCGCGCCCAATGCCAAAGAACATTTCGCCCATCAGCTCGCGCGGCATGTCGCGCAGCTCGCCGCGCTCAATGCCCTCTTGCAGTATCTTGTCCACATGCTCCCGCTGGAGCTTCTGCTCGCAATACCGTCCGTGCTGATAGCGCGGGGAGGCGAGAATCATACGCTCAATGCGGCTCATTTCGGGGTTTTCCATTGCCCAGCGCACCGCATTTTGCAGGCGGCGGCAGAGCTTGTCCAGCGTATCCGGAATCTCGTCCAATCCGTTCTGACAGGCCATGACGTCGCTTTCGTTGCAGTGGAAGAACACCTGATCCACCAAGTCGCCTTTCGACTGGTAATACAGGTACAAAGTGCCCTTCGCCACGCCTGCGCGCTCTGCGATGGCCTGCATGGAAGCCGCGTCAAACCCCTGCTCGCAGAACACCTCCGTTGCCGCGCGCAGAATCATGCCCTGCTTGTTTTCATCCAACGCCATTTTCTTCCTCCGAAAGCGCCGCCGCGCCAAATGACTGACCGGTCGGTCATACGAACCAGATTGTACCATACAAGGAGGGGTATGTCAATAAGTTTTTCACAAACGAAGATGCCGGTTGGAATTTCTTGCTGTGCAAGAAGAAGGAATGCGCGGCGCGCCGGGCAAGAACGAAGCATACTGGCGCGAGGAAGTCGTTGCAAACACGGTGCCTTCCATTCTTGGAAATGAAGCGACGATGAAGTCGTTCGTTGCGAAAATGGCCGGTTCGGACGCTGCGACGAGGAACGCGTTCGTGGAGTT
>CAZKJW010000053.1:0-15423 GCA_964553125.1 uncultured Oscillospiraceae bacterium | reverse complement strand
CTGTTTCCTTCCCTCATAAACCCGCCCCGTATTCTTTCTTTTGATAAACCGAAATCCGCAATGCGGAGGACACACGGCCTTCCGCATTGCGGATTCTTTTGAGCCTCAGCAGAGGTTTGCAGGGTAATCTTTTTTTGCGGGGGACGTTTTTTCATGGACGCCCGCCGCGCCGGACATACTTTGAACGGAGGTGATGCAGATGCTGATCGGCTGCTGCTATTGGGTGGATCAGGACGGAACCGTTCACGATCTGCTCGGTGAAAGCATCGAGGCGGAATACCGCGCCGACGAGGAACGGGAACGCGCCGCCGTCAAATGCGCGTCAGCGCAATAATTTCCATATCGATTGTGATTTCGTTCAGGCCGGAAAGGTCGGACGCGGCGTGCGCGTCGTGCGAAAGCGGCGTCATGCGCACGGCATCGGCGCGCAGGGCGGCGTCGAGCGGGGCGGCATAGGTCAGCGTTTCCTGCGCGAGGACGGCGAAACGCCCGTCGCCCGCTACATCCATGCGGCGGATGACGTCGCCGTTGTCGTAAGCGCCCTTGCCGGTCAGCGCGCGGATTTCGCGCAGATAGCCGCCGCGCGGCAGCGCTTTCAAAAGCAGCCCGCCCGGCTTGAGCACACGCGCAAACTCGGCGTAATGCGCGGGCGTGAACACGTCCAACACGACGGAAGCGGCGGCGGTTTCAACGGGGATGCGCGTCAGATCGGCGACGAGAAACGCGATGCGCCGCGCGGATTCGTCCTTCGGGCCGGAGGCGGCCAGCGCGATTGCGTCGCGCGAAAGGTCGAACGCCGCGACGGAGTCAAACAGCGGCGCAAGCGCCTTTGCATAAAAACCCTCGCCGCAGCCGGCGTCCACGAGCAGCGCGCGGTCGGGCGCGTGCTCCCTGCACAGCCGGGAAAGCGCCTGTGCTACGGGCGCGTATGCGCCGCTTTCCAGCACGCGGCGGCGGCTTTCAAACAGCGCGCGGTCATACAACGCGTCCTGCCGGCGGCCGGGCGTGAGATTGACAAATCCCTTGCGCGCAATGTCGAAGCAGTGGCCGCCCGCGCACAGGAAGCTTGCGTCGCGGCGGACGAACGGCTTTTCGCAAAGGGGGCAGCGCAGCCGCGAAAGCGCTGGAAACTCAGCGTTCATCGGCCAAGGCGCGGAGCGCGCCGCCATTGATCATGTTGTTTATGACAGGAGAATACTTCATCGTGCGTCAGCCTCGCTTTGTGTTGTCGCTGCGTTCATTGTAGCAAAATGCGCGGCGCGGCGCAAGGCTTTGCGCCGGTTGACTTGCGGTCGGCGCAACCGTATAATATGGGAAGAAAAACAACCGTCGAAGGCGGGGGACGCGCGTTGAAACAGGGGAGAAAGCTGCCGTTTGCCAATCTCTCGGTCAAGGTGACGCTGGGGCTTTTGTTTGCAATGGTGGCCATCATTCCGATGGTGTCCATCGGTTATATCTCCATGCACACGTTTTCCAACACGGTGCTGGAGCGGAGCGTGCAGCAAAGCCTGAGCCGGCTGGAGCTGGTGGAGTATAAGGCGATTGAAATCGTCCGGGAAAAGCACGGAAGCACTCTGATGGCCGCATTCGACGAAAACATGCGCGCCTACTTCGAGCCGGACGACTCGCGCCTGCCGGGCATCCGCAGCGTTGTGGAGAACGAGACGCGCAAGCAGGTGATCGCGCTGTTCAACAGCCAGGAGGACGCGGCAGTGAAGCTGGTCTCGCTTGAGGGCGGGCGCGCGCTGATGAAGGACGTGACGCATTCCGGCGTATACGCCTATGAATCGTCCGAACGGCTGACAAGCCTTGCGATGTTTCATCTTTTTGACCACTGGGGCGCGCCGACGTATCTTGGCGGCGAAGCCGTTCTGCCCTATGAGCGCATCGTGCTGGACACGGACAACAACCCCTCGGCGCTTCTGATTGTCTATGTGAAGGAAGCGCTGTTCTATAACCTTTACAGCGAATATCTCGGCCCGCAGACGGGCGAATTCTATGTGTTCAACGCCGCGGGGCAGGTCATCTCCTCCTCGGTGAGGGACGCTTTCGGCGGCACGGCGGAAGACGTGGGGCTGGCGATGGACGATTTTGCGCAGGGCAACGGCTATTTTATCACCGGCGGCAGCGCCTACGCCTATCGCGCGAACCCGAACCGCGGCCTGTATTTCGTTGAGGAAATTCCGCGCAGCGTGATCACCTCCGGCATGAAGTCGGTGCTGCGGTCGATGCTGTATGTGATGCTCATCAGCCTTGCGCTGTGCATTCTGCTCGGCTCGTTTTTGGCGCGCTCGTTCACGCAGCCGCTTTACCGGCTGATTGACCGGATCAAGACATACGACGCGCCCAGCGCGCGTCCGATTTCCAGCCGCAATGAAATTGCAATCCTTTCCGACCGCTACGACAGCATCGTTGACCGGCTCAACACGCTCATCGCTGAATATTACGACGAGCAGCGCAAAAAGAAAGAGGCGGAGATCCGCGCGCTGGAATCGCAGATCAACCCGCATTTCCTCTACAACACGCTTTCCACAATCGTCTGGCTGATCGAGGCGAACGAGGGCCGGGAGGCGATTCGCATCACCAAGGAGCTGGCGGCGTTTTTCCGCATCAGCGTCAGCAAAGGGCACGAGTATATCCGCATCGGCGAGGAGATGCGGCATGTGATGCTGTATACGGATATCCAGAGCGCGCGCTACGAGGGCGTCGACTTCGCGGCGGACGTGCCGCCCGAGTTGACGGACTATTATACGCCCAAGCTGATCCTTCAGCCGCTGGTGGAAAACTCGATCATTCACGCAATGCCGAAAAGCGGGGAGAAGCATTGCCGCATCCGCGTGCGCGCGTATGAGGACGCGGGCGATATCGTCTTTGAGGTCAGCGACGACGGCGCAAGCGCCACGGAGGAGACCATTGCCGAGATGAACGAATTCCTGCGCAGCCGCCGCGTCAAGGACGGCAGGCGCTACGGGATTGGCATCGCCAATGTACACGACCGCGTCGCCATGCGCTTCGGCGAAGGGTACGGCCTGCAATATCGCCGCGAAAACGGCATGACCATCGCCGTGGTGCGCATTCGCAGGATGGAAGGAGCGAAGCCGGATGTATAAGCTGCTGGTTGTCGACGACGAAAAGCGCATCCGCGAGGGCATGGCTGCTGCCGTGCGCGCGACGGGCCGCTTTGAGGCTTACATGGCCGAGGGCGGCGCGGCAGCGCTTGCGCTGCTGAAGCAAACCCCGATGGACGCGATGCTGCTGGATATCTCCATGCCGGACATGAACGGGCTGGAGCTGCTGCGCACGCTCCGGGATACGGACGCGCTGCCCGTGACGGTCGTCATCAGCGGGTTTGAGCAGTTCGACTATGTGCGCGAGGCGATGTGCTGCGGCGCGATCGACTATCTGCTCAAGCCCGTGGACGCGGATGATCTTTCCGCGCTGTGCGCGCGGCTGACGGAGCAGATCGCGCAGCGCGAAGCGCGGCAGAAGCATTTGCAGCAGCTGCAGAACTACGTGCAGGAGCACCGCAGCGAAATCCGGCAGAAGCTGCTGAGCGACATCCTCGACGGCCGCATCGACCGCAGTATGCTCGGGAGCATCCGCGAGGTGTACGGCATCGACCTGAGCGGCAGCTGGTTCAGCGCGGCGGTGATTTTGCTGCGCAGACGCGATGCGGACGTTTCGGAGATGGCGTTTCAGGTGGCGCTTCGCCGGTTTGAAATCGCGCTTGACGCGCGCCTGAACCAGCCCCGCGCGTTCTGCGTGAACCGGTTCAACATGGAGAACGCGCGGTATATTCTGCTTTTCAGCGGCGAGGACGCGCCGCCCGCCGAGGAGGTGGACGCGCTGCTCAACGGCGCGCTGGCGGACTGCGGCGAGATTCCGGAACTCCGCGCGTATATCGGCAAGGGCGGCCACACGGACGCATACGAGCAGCTTTCCACCGTTTACGCGCAGGCGAGTCAGGCGCTGTATTTCCGCTCGACGTTCGGGCCGGGCGTGGTGTACGATATTTCGGACTACCAGCAGAACGCGGCGCAATCGACGGCGGAGCTGATGCTCGACGAAATCGAGGAGCTTGCGCGCAAGGGACGCTATGAGCAGGCGGCGGAGCGCACGGAGAAGCTGTTTGAATTCCTGCGCGAGAACCTGCGCGCGTTTTCATCCGCGAACCTGCGCTATTTTCTCCTGCGCAGCAGGCTCATGGCGCCAATGGCGCTTGTGCGCAGCGGCATGGAGTTCACCGACGAAATGCTGCTGGAGGGCATCCGGATGCGCGGCTCCGTCACGGAGCGCGACCTTCGCCGCGCGCGCGACTACACCGTGCAGATGCTTCGCGCCGTCCGGCCGCGCTTTGCCGAAACCAACTCCTCGCGCCAGAAGGAAACCGCCGCGCAGCTGCGCGCCTATGTGGACGAGCATTACGCGGACAACGAGCTGAGCGTGGGCGGCATGTCGAGCCGGTTTGGCTACAGCGCAAACTATCTGGGGAATATTTTCAAAAACGCCTATTCCATTTCCGTTAACGATTACATCAACCAGCGGCGCGTGCAGCAGGCGCGCAGGCTGATCGACGAGACGGCGCTTCACATTTACGAAATCGCCTTCCGCGTCGGCTTCAGCGACCAGAATTATTTCAGCCGTATTTTTAAGAAATATACCGGCCTTTCACCCCGCGAATATCGGGAAAATTCATCAGCAGGAGCTATAAAACGCAATAAAAAGTTGTGATTTTTCTCTGTTTTTTCCGAGAAAACTCCATTCCGTTTTCACTCCCCGCCAAATATAATGGTAAAAAAGGCGATCTGTAGGAGTGAATGCTATGTCGCAACAACAGGCTCCGTTTTTGCGTCTGACGAACGTTTCCAAAACGTTCCCCGGCGTGAACGCGCTGACCAATATCAACTTTGACGTGCGCCCCGGAGAGGTTCACGGGCTGATCGGCGAGAACGGCGCGGGCAAATCCACGCTGATCAAGGTGCTCGCTGGCGTATACCAGCCGGACCCCGGCGCGGAAATCGAAATCGAAGGCAGAAAGGTAACTGCGCTTACGCCGACGGAATCCATGCGGCGCGGCATCATGGTCATCTATCAGGACTTCTCGCTTTTCCCTACGCTGAGCGTGAAGGAGAACATCGCCTTCAGCCAGCAGATTGAAAAACGCCGCAAAATCATCGACTGGAAGGGCATGGAGGAGACGAGCCGCAAGGCGCTTTCGACGCTGGGTGTTGATATCGACCTCAACGCCAAGCTCGGCTCGCTTTCCACTGCGAAGCAGCAGCTGGTCGCCATCGCGCGCGCGCTGGTATACGACGCAAAGCTGCTGGTTATGGACGAGCCGACGAGCGCGCTTTCCTCCGGCGAGGTGGAAAACCTTTTCCGCGTCGTCAACGACCTGAAGGCGCGCGGCATGGCGATTATTTTCATCAGCCACAAACTGGACGAGCTTTTCAAAATCACCGACCGGATGACCGTGCTGCGCGACGGCCATTACATCGGCACGCGCCTTTCCGGCGAAACCAACACGAGCGAGATCATCACCATGATGGTCGGCCGCGAAATCAAGGAGCAGCATCTCGCCGGCAAGAACATCGGCGAGACGATCCTTGAAGTGAAGAACATTTCCAAGCGCGGCAACTATCAGGATATTTCCTTCAGCGTGCGGCGCGGCGAGGTGCTGGGCATTACGGGCCTTGTCGGCGCGGGGCGCACGGAAACGGTGCGCGCGCTGTTTGGCCTCAACCCGCCCGACAGCGGCGAGATTTATCTCGAAGGCAAAAAGATCGCCCCCAAGACGCCTTCGCAGGCGCAGGCGCTGGGCATTGCCTATGTGCCGGAAAGCCGCCAGACGGAGGGGCTGGTTCTGCAGCAGGACGCCGAAAGCAACCTGACGCTTTCCATTCTCAAGCAGTTTGAAAAGCGCGGCCTGATTCGCTTTGGCGAGCGCAAGAAAAAGGCGGTCGAGCTGATCGGACAGCTCAACGTCAAGCCGGCGTATCCGCTGATGCAGGTGGACAAATTCTCCGGCGGCAACCAGCAGAAGATCGTCGTGGCCAAGTGGCTTGCGACGAACCCGAAGGTGCTCATCGTTGACGAGCCGACCAACGGCATCGACGTCGGCGCAAAAACGGAGATTCACCATCTTCTCCGCGAACTGGCGGACGCGGGCATGGCCGTCATCATGGTTTCCTCCGAGCTTCCGGAGATTCTCTCCATTTCCGACCGCGTGCTCGTCATGCGGCGCGGCCGCATCAACGGCGAGTTCAACGCCGACGGTCTGAGCCAGGAGCAGATTATGGAGAAGGCCGTTATGGCGTCCGGCGAGAAGGAGGCGTGAGCATGAAAGAGAAACTGACGCGCGCCATGCGCAACAAAGAGGCTTCCGTGCTGATCATCCTCATCGCAGTGATGATTATCGCAACGATTTTCAACCCGAAATTCCTTTCCTTCGTCAACATGATGGACGTGCTCAAGTCCAACTCGGTGCTGGGCATCTGCGCGCTGGGTATGCTGCTGATCATCCTCACCGGCGGCATTGACGCGTCGGTGTGCGGCTGCCTTGCGCTGGTGACGGTGCTGACGGGGCAGCTGTCCAAGAGCACCGGGTTTGACAACATCTTCCTGCTCTACGTGATGGGCATTGCGATCGGCTGCGTCGTCGGCACGGCGAACGGCCTGCTCGTTTCCTATCTGGAGCTGCCGCCCATCATTGCCACGCTCGGCGTCAACTCGGTCATCATGGGCTTCATCAAGTATTACACCAACGGCACGTGGATCAACAACCTGCCTGAAAAAATCGGCAATTTCGGCCTGTACAGGTTCTTCGCGCGCACCGATGCGGCGGGGTCTGCCATCGGGCTGCCGGTGCAGCTGGTGCTGTATGCGCTGATGTGCTTGCTGACGTGGTTCCTGCTCAAGCGCACGATGCTCGGCCGTTCGATCATGGCCATGGGCGGCAACCCGGTTTCTGCGGCGCGCATCGGCCTGAAAACCAAGCGGCTCACCACGTTCGCCTACGCGTTTGCCGGCATGATGTACGGCTTCGCCGGAATCACCTACACGGGCATTATGAAATGCGTGGACCCGAACGCATTCCTCGGCTTTGAAATGGACGTGATCGGCGCGGTCGTGCTCGGCGGCGCGCTGATGACGGGCGGACAGGGCTCCGTGCTCGGCACGTTCCTTGGAATGCTGGTGTTTGCGTTCATCTCCAACGGCCTGACGCTGGCGCGCATTTCGACCTACTGGCAGTCGATCATCGTGGGCGTGATCATCCTGCTGGCCGTCAGCTTCGACATGATGAAGCTGCACCGCGAGGAGCGCCTTCAAACGAAAGTCGATATCGAGGCAAAGGAGGCGGCCGCGAAATGAAGGAGCATTTCAAGCGCAACGCGCAGCAATACCGGCTTCTGGCGCTGCTGGTCATTCTGCTCATTGTAATGGGCTTCCTGGCGCCCGGCAAATTCCTGACGGTTCGCAATTTCAAAAACATGGGCTTCCAGATGGCCGAATTCGGCATACTCGCCATTGGCATGAGCGTAGTGATTATGACGGGCGGCATCAACCTGTCCATCGTCAACAGCGCCATGCTGGCTTCCATCATCGCTTCCTATGTCATGAAAACGCTCTACGCCGGCGGCGAGGGCATGGCGCAGGTGCCGTGCATCATCATCGGCATCGTGCTGACGTTCGTGGTGGCGGCGGTGTGCGGCTTGTTCAACGGCTTTTTCGTGGCGTATGTGGGCGTGCTGCCCATTCTCGTCACGCTCGGCTCGCAGACGGTGTTTGACGGCATTGCGCTGAATATCACGCACGGCTCGTCCGTGTCGGGCTTCCCGAAGCTGTTCCAGCGCATCGGCGCGGGCACGGTGGGGCAGGTGCCGTATACGGTGCTGATCTACCTTGCGGTCATCATCATTTCGTATCTGCTGGTGGAGCGCAGCCGCTGGGGCATCAGCGTGTACATGGTGGGCGGCAACGAAAAGGCCACCCGCTTCAGCGGCATCGACACGAAAAAAACGCTCATGGGCGTGTATGTGTTCTCCGCAGTGCTCTCCGGCGCGGCGGGCATCCTGATGACCAGCCGCTACAACAGCGCGCGCGCCGACTACGGCTCCAGCTACACCATGCAGGCCGTGGCGGCCACGGTGCTCGGCGGCACGTCGATCAACGGCGGCAGCGGTCACGTGCTCGGAACCGTCATTGCGGTTGCGATCATTCAGGTGGTGTCGTCCGGCTTCAACATCCTCAAGATCAACCGCAACTTCACCGACATCGCCACGGGTCTGATTCTCGTGGGCGTGCTGGCCATCAACCACTTTGTCGGCATGGAGAAAAAGGCAAAGAGGAAATAAGGGCGGCTTGCGCCGCGCCTTCCATCCGCCGCGCAAGCGGCCGCAAAAAACCGACTGTACAGGGATTCGTTCGGGCAGACCGTCTCCCTGCAGAATATTGAAAACGAGGTAAGCGTTATGAAGAAGATTCTTGCTCTGATCGTCGCGCTGGCCATGATGCTCAGCTGCACCGCCGCCTTCGCCGAGGATATGACCATCGTCGTCATGCCGAAGCTCGTCGGCATCCCCTACTTCAATGCTTCTGAAACCGGCGCGCTGGCCGCCGGCGAAGAACTCGGCATCAACGTCATCTACACGGGCCCCACCACCGGCGACGCCGCCCTTCAGGTGCAGATGATCGAAGACCTGCTCATCGATGGTATCGATGCGCTGGCCATCGCCCCCAACGATCCCGACTCCGTCTCCCCCGCGCTGCAGAAGTGCCTGGACGAAGGCGTGCTCGTTATGGACTGGGACACCACCGCCAATGCGGACGACGTTTCCTACTCCATCCAGCAGATTGACAACAAGGTGCTGGGCGAAATGATGATCGACCTGCTCGTGGACGCCATGGGCACCGATGAAGGCGAATTCGCCATCGTCACCGGCTATCTGACCGCCTCCAACCTCAACACCTGGATCCAGTACGGCCTCGACTACGCCGCCGAAAAGTATCCGAACCTGACCCTCGTGACCGACCCGGTTCCGGGCGATGAATCCGCGCAGGAAGCCTACACCCAGACCATGGCGCTGATCGCCGCGTATCCGAACCTCAAGGGCATCCTCGGCTACTCCACGCCCAGCCCGATCGGCTCCGCCATGGCCGTTCAGGAAAAGGGCCTGCAGGATCAGATCGCCGTTGTCGGCACATCCATGCCGACCGACTCCGCGCCGTACCTCAAGGACGGCTCTCTGGACTACGGCGTGCTGTGGGATCCGGCGCAGCTGGGCAAGCTGGCCGTCTACGTCGCCTACCTGACCATCACCGGCCAGACCGTTGAAGGCTACGAAGTTCCGGGCGTTGGACCGATCCACATCAATGAAGATGGCAAGACCATCATCATGGCCGATCCGTCCATCTGGACCGCCGAGAACGTTGACAACTACAACTTCTGATTTTCGGTTCAGTTTCGTCAATCCATCCTAAGCAAACCCCGCGCGGCTCCTGCCCGGTCGCGCGGGGTTTTCTGCTGCAAAAACAAAGGGGGAAGGCCGCCTGTGCAGAAAGAGCGGTCTTCCCCAGTTTTTTGTTTTGCCGGAAGCGGCTTAGTCCATGTGGAACGCCTTGCGGATGGCAAGCACCTCGTCCTGTGTGATCTTCACCAGCGGCCCGATGTCGCGCGCGGCGATCAGCGCCTTGGCGCTGTATTCCAGCACCTCGAGGCGGTCGAACGCGTTGAGCAGCGTCTGACCTGCGACGAGCACGCATTCGTTGTCCACAACGACCACGGGCGTGCCCTTGCCGAAGACGGCGGCAGTGCCGGCGATATCGTCCGTGGCGGACATGAACGGCACGCGCTTGACGTCCTCAAGCATGAGGTAGCTTTCCGGAATGAGGCGGGAGTCGAACTCCGCGTCGGTCACGGCGAAGGCCATGATCGAGGGCGCGTGCGCGAGCATCACCGAGCCGATTTCGGGGTGCGTTTCGTAAATCTTCTGATGGAGCAGCACGCTGCGGCTGGGGCGCTTGCCCTGCTCGCACATGCCGCCCTTGATGTGAACGATATCCTCCGGCTCAAGGTATTTGCGGTCCTTGTTGTAGGGCGTGATGAGGAAGGAGCCGTCGGACAGGCGCACCGAGAAGGTGCCCTGCGTGGACGTGAACAGCCGCTGATCGTAGGCGCGGTGAATGAGCTTGCACATATCGCGGCGGGCGGCGCGCTCCTCGCTGGAGTAGTATTTGGGAATGAATTCATCCATCAGCGGATGACGGCGCGCGGCGCTGCGCTCAATCTGCTCGACAGTGAGCGGATGAAGCGTGCCGAGCTTCTGCGCGTCGATTTGCAGCCGGCCGCAGAAGTCGAGCGTTTCAAACGCCATGAAGGCGGAGAAAAGATCCTTCGCGCCGATGACGCAGCCATGGTTTTCCATCATGACGGTGTTGTAGCCCTCGGCAAAGCGCTTGGCGATGTTGCGGCCGAGCTGCTCGCTGCCGGGCACGTCGTAATCGGCCATGACGACCTTGCCGCACACCTGCGCCAGATCGGGCACGAGGTTTTCGGCGGGCAGAACGCGCGCCACGCTGAAGGCGACCAGCGTCGGCGGATGCGCGTGCAGAATGGCCTTGAGGTCGGGGCGGATTTTATAAATATCAAGGTGGAACGGGAGCTCGACGGAAGGTTTGTGCGGGCCGAGCACCGTGCCGTCCGGCTTGACGCAGCAGATATCCGCACGGGTGAGCGAGCCCTTGTCGATGCCGCTGGGCGTGATCCACACGTCCCCGTTTTCGTCGCGAATGGAAAGGTTTCCGCCCGAAGTGGTCGTCATGCCGTATTCGTAAATACGCTGCATAATCATCACCAGCTGGTCGGCCGGATGCAGAAGGTCAAATCGCATAATCACACCTCCATATGCGTTCGTTCATGCGGTTCCCAACCCAAAATTATAAGCCATGAGCAGGCAAATTTCAAGGGAAAAACAGAACTTTGTAAGAAAATTTCACACACAAAAAACGCGGGCTGTTTTTTGCATGGGATGCGCTTGAAAGCCGCGCCCTGCGCGGATGCAAACGGGCGGCTCTTTGCGTTCTGAACGCCGTCGGGGCGCGCATACGCTGGGGTGAGGAGTGATGCGTGTGCGGCTGGGCGTGGCGTTTGAGGGCGGCGGCGTGCGCTGCGCGGCGGGGCTGGGCGTTCTGTGCGCGCTGGAAAAGGCGGGGCTGGAGCCTTATGCGTATGCGGGGTGCGGCGCGGGCGCGGCCGTTGCGGCTACGGGCGCGTGCGGGCTTGCGCCGCAGGCGTGCCTTGCCCGGCTTCGGCGGTGCGTCCGAGCGGGGCGCGTGCGCGAGGGCGCATTGCGAACCGCGCTGGAGGATTTGTTCAGCTTTGCGATGTATGGCAGGGGCAGGCTGGCCGTTCCGGCGCTCGATCTGGAGACGGGCGCGCCGCGCGTGTATGCGTCCATGTTTCCCGTGCGCCCCGACCCGCGCCCATGGAGCCGCAAGGAACGGCTGTGCAACGCGCTGCTGGCGGCAATGGCCGTGCCGGGCGTTGCGACGCCGGTTGAGATTGGCGGACGGCCGCTGTGCGGCGGCGGAATGCTGCGCGCGCTGCTGCCGCAGCTGCTTTTAGCGCTGGGCGCGGAGCGCGTGCTGTGCGTGCGTGCGGCAGGCGCGGAGGAAAAAAGCGCGGAGCGCGGAAAAAACGCGCAGGCCGTGCGCGCGGCGGCGCTGTTCTCGCCCGCGCCGCAAAGAGCCGACTGGACGATTTCCGTGGAAAACAAATGCGCGTCCGTCGGCGTGCTGGACGCGCACGGGGCGGACGCGCTTTTTGAAGCGGGATACGAAGCGGCGCAGGCGATGCTTCCGCTTTTGCGCGCGAAGCGGCCTGCGCCGCAGGGAATGATTATCAGCTTTCCCGGCGGACAGCTCAGAGAAGATGGCTGATCGCCGTCTGCGCAATCCCCATGACAAAGCCGAGCAGCGCGCCGAGCCATACAATGGCGCGCAGCTCTTTTTTCATTACGGACATGATCATTTCTTCCAGCTCGGCCATGGAGACGGCGTTGAGCCGGTCCTCCACAACGCTGCCGAGGTCGATCATGCGAAGCACGTTCGCCAGCTGCGTCTTTACGATTTTCTCATATTCGCCAAGGAGCGCGCTGCGCACAGCGTCAAGCGGGAGCGGCTCCGCCAGCCGGTTGAGCGGCGTGGACATCGCATCGCGGATGGTTTCGCCGATGAGCTGATCGAGCAGGTCGGGGCCGCGTGTTTCCATTGCCTCGCGAATGGCCTGCGCGAGCTTCTGCTGATACTGCGCGGTGCGCTTGTCGTCCAGCAGGAGCGCCTTGAACATGCCCATGGAGGAGTTCAGCCGCTGCGAAACCTCCGCCATGACAAGCTCGGCCAGCTCGTTCTCCAGCCCGCTTTCCAGCAGTTTTTTCAGGATGAACTCGCGCGCCGCCACGCACGCGCGGTTTTCAAGCGCGGCAACGTTTTCGTCGCCGAGCGGCGCGGACAGCAGCACGCGGGGACAGTTTTCTTCGGCGCGCAGGCGCGCAATAGCGCGATCGGCGGCGTCGCCGAGCTGCTCCATCATGCGGGGCGAGAGCAGCGCGTTTTCCAGCACCTCCGCGTTAAGCAGCTCTGTGTCCAGCACGCCGCGGATGGCCTGCGCGATGCGCCCGCGCTCCTTTGCAATCAGGCCGGGCGTGAAAGGCACGCGGCGGCCGAAAATCCGTTTTTCTTCATAAGGACGCAGCAGCATCCGCACGGCGATATCATTGGTGACATATCCGATCAGCGCGCCGGCCGCAGGGCCGACAACCCAAGCCCAGTCAAAGCCTCCCGGCATGAGAACGTCCTCCTTGCTTTTTGAAATTGATTTACTTTGACCATTTTAGACTTTGCACGGATTTTTGTCAAGACGGCAGGATTCCGCGGCTTCCTGCGGGAAAATAACACCAGCACAAGCAAACGCGTAAGGGGGATTCCTGCGTGGATTATTTTGACATTATCGGGCCGGTGATGATCGGGCCGTCGTCGTCGCATACGGCGGGGGCGGCGCGCATCGGGCGCGTGGCGCGCGACCTGCTGGGCGAAACGCCCGTGCAGGCGGACATCGGCCTGTTTGGTTCGTTTGAAAAAACCTATGAGGGGCACGGAACCGACCGCGCCGTCGTGGGCGGGCTGATGGGCATGAACGTGGACGATCTGCGCCTGCGCAGCGCGCTGCGGCTTGCGGACGAGGCGGGAATGACGGTGACGTTTCATCCCGTGGCGCTGCGCGAAGCGCACCCGAACACCATCGTGCTGCGCATCGCGGGCGCGAGCGGGCGCGAACTGACCGTGCGCGCGGCCAGCGTGGGCGGCGGGCGCGTGATGATTCAGGAGCTGAACGGCATGGAGGTCAATTTCTCCGGCGAGACGGACACGCTGATCATCCGCCATCTGGACGCGCCGGGCGCGATTGCGCGCGTGACAAGCGTGCTGGCGGGCGCGCAGATCAACATTGCCACGATGCGCGTTTTCCGCAAGAAGGCGGGCGGCGAGGCGATTATGGCGCTGGAGCTGGACAAGCTGCCCGATGAAGAAATTGTGCCCGCGCTGAAAAAACTGCAGGGCATTTCCGATGTGACGCTTTTGAAAAAGAGGTAATGCCATGTTTGGAACGATGAAAGAGCTTGTGGAGGCTGCGGGCAAAGGAACGATTGCATCCGCGGCAAAAATGGAGCAGGCGCAGCAGAACGAAACTGAAATCTCAACGCAGGTGGAGCGCATGAGGAGCGCGCTGGAAGTGATGCGCGCTGCGAGCGAGGAGGGCGCGCAGCCCGGCCTGCGCTCTATGTCAGGGCTGACGGGCGGCGGCGCGAGCAAGCTGTTCGCCCATGCCGGCGGCGCAGTGAGCGGCCCGGTGATGGGGCGCGCCATTGCGCACGCGCTGTCGGTTGCCGAGTGCAATGCGTGCATGGGCAAAATTGTGGCCGCGCCGACGGCGGGCGCGTGCGGCATCCTGCCGGCCGCGCTTCTGACGATGCAGGAGACGCGCGGCTGCACCGACGAGCAGCTGATTGACGCGCTGTTTACAGCCGCCGCAATCGGCGCGGTCATTGCGGCAAGGGCGAGCATCTCCGGCGCGGAGGGCGGCTGTCAGGCGGAGTGCGGTACGGCGTCTGCGATGGCGGCGGCGGCCGTGTGCGAGCTGGCGGGTGCTTCGCCGCAGACGGCGGTGGACGCGGCGGCGTTTGCGCTGATGGCGTCGATGGGGCTTGTGTGCGACCCCGTGCGTGGGCTGGTCGAGGTGCCGTGCGTATACCGCAATGTGTCGGGCGTGGCCAACGCGCTTACGGCGGCCGATCTGGCGCTGAGCGGAATCGTCTGCCCGCTGGACGCGGACGACGTGGTGGATGCAATGAAAGCCGTCGGGGACGCGATGCCCGCGGCGCTTCGGGAAACAGGAGAGGGCGGCTGCGCGGCATGCCGGGTGAAGGAAAGATGAAAAAGCTCTGGAATCGGATCATGGCCAATCGCTACTGGCCTTACGCGCTGTATCTGCCGGCGTATCTGCTGGCGTTCTGGATCATCGAGCGGTTTATGCCTGCGGACAGGGTCTACTGGCCGAGCTGGATTCCGCTGGACGACGCCATTCCGTTCTGCGCGGGGTTTGTGTATTTCTATGTCGCGTGGTTCCCGTATCTGGTGATTCCGGGCGTGTTCTGGCTGCTGAACGAGCCGCAGACCTTCCGGCGCTACATGCTCTCCATTGCAATGGGGTTTACCGTCGCGGTCATCGTGCAGATTGCATTCCCGAACTGTCAGAACCTGCGGCCGGACCCCGTGCCGGGGAGCGGGCTTGCGCCGGCGATTGTGCGGATGCTGTATGCAGCGGACACGAACACGAATGTGCTGCCGAGCGTACACGTAATCGGTGCCGTCGTAATGGCGTATGCGTCCGCATACAGCCCGGCCATACGCAGCCGCCGCTGGATGCTTCCGGCGATCTGTGTGCTGGCGGTGATGATCACGCTTTCGACGCTGTTCATCAAGCAGCACTCGGCGCTGGACGTGATTGCGGCGCTGATCGTCTGCGTGCCGATTTGGTTTGCGGTGTACGGAAAGCATGGCATTCCGGCGCTGCGCGACAGAAAGATTTCCGCCTGAGGGAAGATGTTTTTCCCGCGCAGGGCGCGGGAGAGAAACGGCGGCGCAGCGTGTGCAGGAAACGCGATAGCGCGGCTTTTGCGGAAACGGAAGGCGGGGGCGCGTCTGTTTTGCTGCCAAGAGTTTTCCGATGGATGAATGCATGTGTAGGCGCGACGGCAGGTATACGCAGCTGGTGAGAGGTGCTTTTTGCACGTGCTTCAAGGGGTTTGCGGTTCCTGCTTGGGCTGTGAGAGAATAGCGAAGTGGGATGCGTGAGACGGGGGCAAGAGC
>CAZKJW010000052.1:2998-15424 GCA_964553125.1 uncultured Oscillospiraceae bacterium | reverse complement strand
AAAAAAGCCGCGCCCTGCGCGGCACAGCCTTCCATTGCGAAAGCGCTTTTTTTATATTTTCGCCTGAAAAGAATGCGCTCGTCATCACCTCGCCGCATCTGTGCGGCGATGCCTTAAGTTTGGCTTGCTTATTGCGCGGAAATGGCGTACAATATCCTTCATGCTGGAGTCATATGCGTTGGAGAGCCGGGTGCTGGAAACGATTCGCTCTCGCAGGCTGATCGAGCCGGGCGAGCGGGCGCTGTGCGCCGTTTCGGGCGGATCGGATTCCATGGCGCTGCTGGCGCTGCTGCTGGCGGCGCGGCGCGAAGGCATGTTTGCGGTGGAGGCCGCGCATTTCGATCACGGAATCCGCGGGGAGGCCGCGCGAGAGGATGCGGCGTTTGTGCGCCGGATGTGCGAGGCGTGGGGCGTTCCATGCCATATGGGCGCGGGCGACGTTCCGGCGCTGGCCGCTCAGTGGAAGTGTTCGCTGGAGGATGCGGCGCGGCGCGCGCGTTATGCGTTTCTGGATGAAACCGCGGCAAAGTGCGGCGCGGCGAAGATTGCGCTGGCGCATCAGCAAGAGGATCAGGCCGAAACGGTGCTCCTGCACCTGACGCACGGCTGCGGGCTGGACGGTTTGTCGGGCATGAAATACCGGCAGGGGAACCGGATCCGGCCGCTGCTCGACGTGAGCCGCGAAACGCTGCGCGGGTATCTGCGGGCGCGCGGCATTCCGTGGCGCGAGGACGCGACGAACGCTGAGACCTGCTGCGCAAGAAACCTTCTGCGCCTGAACGTCATGCCGCAGCTGCGGCTGGTGAATCCCCGCGCGGACGAGGCGATTTGCCGGGCAGCGGCTCATGCGGCGCGCGCGGCGGACGATGCGCGGGCGCGCGCGGAGGAGCAGCTTGCCGGCCGCTGGCGGGAAACGCCCTACGGCGCTTTCTGGCAGACGGACGCGGTGACGGCGGAAGCGGCGCGGCTTCTGTGCGAAAGGGTCGGCATTCCGCCGCTGGACGAGAAACAGACCGGACGGCTGACCGCGCTTGCGCCGGGCGAGGAAACCAACCTTCCGGGGGGCGCGAAAGCGCTCAGAACGCGGACGCGGCTGCATCTTATCGCGCGGGAGGCGCGATATGACGCGGGCGGCGCGCCGTTTGAAACCGCGCCATGCGCGGTGGAAGAAAGAGGCGACGGCGTGCGCTGTCAGGCGTTTGACGCGGCAAAGCTGCGCGGAGCCGTATTCCGCGCGCGGCAGGATGGCGACACGTTTGCCCCTTTGGGCATGGAAGGCCGGCAGAAGCTGAAAAAGACGCTTCAGGACGCGGGGGTTGACAGGCCGTTCCGCGATTTGACGCCGGTGCTGGCCGCGGGAAACCGCGTGCTGTGGGCGGTCGGGCTGAAGGCCTCGCGCGAGGCCGCAATTGATGAAACGACAAAAAGCGCCGTAATGGTTCGCTTTACGGGGAGGCTTCTCTGGGAGCTGTGACGGGCCGCGCGGCGATCAAAAAACAAAAGCGTGATGGGGGAAAGAAAATGCTGAATCGTGAAACTTCAAAGCTGTACGACGATCTGGAGCGGGTGCTCCTGGGACGGGATGAAATCGCGGCGCGCGTGGCGGAGCTGGGCGCGGAAATCACCCGCGATTACGCGGGAAAGGCCCCGTTGTGCGTGGGCATTCTCAAGGGCGCGACGCCGTTCTACTGCGACTTGATCCGCTGCATCGATCTGAAGCTGACGATGGATTTCATGGCGACTTCCAGCTATGGCAGCGCCACAAAATCCTCCGGCGTGGTGCGGCTGCTGAAGGATCTCGATCACGACATTCTCGGCCGCGATGTGATCATCATCGAGGATATCGTCGATTCCGGCGTGACGCTGCAATATCTCAAGGAGAACCTCAAGGGGCGCGGCGCGAGCTCGATCAAAATCTGCACGCTGCTGGATAAGCCCGCGCGCCGCCGCGTCGAGCTGAAGCCGGACTATTGCGGCTTCGTCATCGAGGATGCGTTCGTTGTCGGCTACGGGCTGGACTACGACGAGGTTTACCGCAACCTGCCGGATATCGGCGTGCTGAAGGAAGAAATCTACACCAAGTAAGTCCCGCACAGGGAGGGGAGCATTTTGAAAAAAAGACCCGGAAAAGGAATCATTATATACGCCGTCATCCTGATCGGCGTGCTGATCCTTGCAGAAACGATGTCGTTGTTCTCGACGACGTCCGTTGATAAAATCGACTACAACGATCTTTTGCAGCTGGTGGAGGAGCAGCGCCTGTCCGCGCTTTCCTTCACGGGAAACGACGCCGTCGGCCTGTATGCGGACTCTGCAACGGCGCGTGCGGAGTTCCCTGAGCGTTATGACTTCTCGTGTACCGTCGATCGCGAGGCGTTCTTTGCCAGCGCGCGCATCATCCGCGCAAAGCAGCTGGGCGTCCCGTCCGACGAGGTGGCCGACGCGGATCTGGGATTCACCGTGCAGTATCAGAAGCCGACGGGCACGCCGTGGTATATTGAGTTCCTGCCGTATATCGTCGTGATGGTGCTGATGATGCTGTTCTGGATGGCCGTCATGCGCTCGCAGGGCGGCGGCGGAAACAGCAAGGTGATGAACTTCGGCAAAAGCCGCGCGCATATGGCCGACCCGGCAAAGAACAAAATCACCTTTGCTGACGTGGCGGGCGCGGACGAAGAAAAAGAAGAGCTGGCCGAAATCGTCGATTTCCTCAAGAGCCCCAAGCGCTACACGGAGTTGGGCGCGCGCATTCCCAAGGGCGTGCTGCTCGTAGGCCCTCCCGGCACGGGCAAAACGCTGCTGGCCAAGGCGATTGCCGGCGAAGCGGGCGTGCCGTTCTTCTCCATTTCCGGTTCGGATTTTGTTGAGATGTTCGTCGGCGTCGGCGCGAGCCGCGTGCGCGATCTGTTCGAGCAGGCCAAGAAGCACGCTCCCGCCATTGTGTTCATCGATGAAATCGACGCGGTGGGCCGCCAGCGCGGCGCAGGTCTGGGCGGCGGCCACGACGAGCGCGAGCAGACGCTCAACCAGCTGCTTGTCGAAATGGACGGCTTCTCCAACAACGAGGGCGTGATTGTCATTGCGGCGACGAACCGCCGCGATATCCTCGACCCGGCGCTTCTGCGCCCCGGCCGGTTTGACCGCCAGATTACTGTAAACTATCCCGACGTTGCGGGTCGCGAGGCGATTCTGCGCGTTCACGTCCGCAACAAGAAGCTGGCCGCCGATGTCGATTTGAAAACCGTTGCGCGGCGCACGCCGTTCTTCACCGGCGCGGATCTGGAAAACGTGCTCAACGAGGCGGCGATTCTCACCGCGAGAGCGGGCCGGAAAGAGATCGATCAGCGCACGATTATGGACGCGATCACGCGCGTGGAGATGGGGCCTGAAAAGCGCAGCCGCAAGGTGACGGCGAAGGATAAGCGCATCGTTGCCTATCACGAGGCGGGTCATGCGCTGGTCGGCCTGAAGCTGCCCAAGGCAGACGACGTATCGATGGTGACGATTGTGCCGCGCGGCTCGTCCGGCGGACACACGCAGTTCCTGCCCAGCGAGGAGAGCGAGTTCATTTCCAAGGAGCAGATTCTGGCGCGCATCACGGTGGCCATGGGCGGCCGCGCGGCGGAGACGCTGATTATCGAAGACGTGACGACGGGCGCGTCCGCCGATCTGCAGAGCGCCACGGAGCTGGCGCGGCGCATGGTCGCGCAGTTCGGCATGGACGACGTGATCGGCCCGGTGTACCACGGCGGCAACGCGGAGGTGTTCCTCGGGCGCGATTTCGCGCAGTCGCGCGATTGCTCCGAGAAGGTGGCTGCGCAGATCGACGAGGAAATTCGCAAGACGGCGAGCGCGTGCCAGCAGAAGGCCATTGACATCCTGAAGGAAAACATGGATAAGCTGCACCGCATGGCGGACGTGCTGCTCGAACGCGAAACTATTACCAAGCCCGAGCTGGACGCGATCATGAAGGGCGAGGCGCTGCCAGAAATTTCCGCGCAGGGCGCGGAAGAAAAGGCGGAACCCGCCGAAGCGAAGGCGGAGAACCATGAGGGCTGATCTGCATCTGCATACCTGCTATTCGGACGGCGCGAAAACGCCGGCCGAGATGATCCATTGCGCGAAAGCGCTGGGCATGGACGTGATCGCCATTACCGACCACGACAACGTGGGCGGGCTGCCGGAGGCGGCGGAGGCCGCGCGGACGGAGAGCATTGCGGTGCTTCCAGGCGTGGAGCTGAGCGTGGGCGCAGAGCGCGAAATTCACGTGCTCGCCTATGGCGTCGATGCTGACGACCCGAAAACGCAGGCGTTTTTTGAAGCAGAAATGGAGATTCGCCGGGAACGCACGCTGGCCATGCTGGAAAAGCTGGCCGCGCGCGGCATCGTGATTTCGCCCGAAGAAACCGGCAAACGCGGCCCGTTCATGGGACGGATGTATCTGGCGGAAGCAATCTGCCGCAAGGGCTATGCGGAAAGCGTGCGCGACGCGTTCAATCGCTATATCGGCGAGAATGCGCCGTGCTATGCGCCGCGCCGGCGCAAGAGCGTGGCGGAGGGAATCCGCGGGCTGCGCGATCTGGGCGCGGTTCCGGTGCTTGCGCACCCCGCGCGGTCGGGCATTTCGCCCGAAGCGCTGGAGCGGCGGCTGAACGAATGGATGGACGCAGGGCTGGCGGGCATTGAAGCGTGGCATGCAAGCCACATGCCGGTCGATGCGCAGCGTTTTGAGCGGCTTGCGCGCCGCAATGGGCTGCTCGTCACCGGCGGAAGCGACTGCCATGGCCGCGCGAACGAGAGCGGCGGCCGCGGAAGCCATGCCGGAATCGGCGAACAGCTGGAGGGCTGGAAGACCGTCCGGGAGGATGTGGACGCGCTTCTGGAGAGAATGAAAAAAGCGGAGCAAATAAGGGAGAAACATGTCTGATCTTGAACGGAGCAACGGCACGGGGCCGCGCAGACGGCGCGCCGCGTCGTACAACAATCAAGAGGAGCTGTGGCGGCCGGAGCCGCGCCGCGTGCGCCAGGAGGATACGCCGCCCGCGCCCGCGCCGCGCACAACGCGGTACGGCGGCTCGACATACGCAGGCGCCGGACAGCCGCGCAGAACGTCCGCGCCCGCGCCTGTACCGCGCCGCACGAACGAACGCGCTGCGAATGATTATCGGCGCCCTGCGCCGAAAAGAAAACCGCCGCGCCGCCGGTTGCGCGGAAGAATCTTAGCGATTCTGCTGCTGTTTGTTCTGGCCGTGCTGGTCGCCGTCGGCCTTGTGGGATATTCGGCATACAGCGAAATCATGGACGTGCGCGAACGCGGCACATTCTACCGCGGCGTGTATGTCAACGGCTATGAGCTTTACGGCGCATCGCCGCAGGAGGCGTATGATTTCATCCTCGCGCGGCTCAAGGACGGCATGAGCGGCTGGAACGTCACGATTCGCTACGGCAGCGATTATCAATGGACGATCGACGCGGAAACGCTGGACATGACCAGCTCGCTGGAAAACGTGGTGGCGCAGGCCATCAACGAGGCGTACGCCGTCGGCCGCATGAGCAGCTCCCTTCTGACTATCTACGAAGAAATTTCCGCGCTCAAAACGGAGCCGAAGCTGATCTACACCAGCGACGTGACAAAGAGCGACGCGCGGATCGACATGATTATCGCCGAAATCAAAAACCTTGTCGATACCCCGGCGACGGATGCGACATGGGAATTCATGCCAGACCGGCAGAACCCGATCGTCGTCACGGGCGAAAGCTACGGCAAATCGCTCGACGAAGCGGCGCTGAAGGAGCAGGTGATGCAGCTGGTCAACACCATGCAGTCCGGCAGCGTGGACGTTCAGCCGCGGACGGTGGAGCCCGCCGTGAAGGCGGAGGACATCACGAGCAGCATCACGCGCATCGCCAGCTTTTCAACCGATATCAGCTCGCGCAGCACCGAGGACCGCAACAAGAACATCGAGCGCGGCTGCGAGTTTTTCAACGGCAAAACCATCAAGGCGGGCGAGAAGGTCAGCTTCAATTCGTGGGTGGGCAAGCGCAACGAGAAAAACGGCTTCTATCCCGCGCTGGAGGTTGTCTATAACGAATACGTCATGGGCTATGGCGGCGGTATCTGTCAGGTCAGCTCTACGCTGTATAACGCCGTCATTCAGGCGGGGCTGAAGGTCAACAAGCGCGAGCCGCACGGCCTTATGCCGAATTACATCGACATGGGACACGACGCCACCGTGACCGACGACGGGCGCAACGATCTGGTGTTCACCAACACCACGGGTGCGGATATTTACGTTGTGGCGCGCGTGGAAACAAGCGGCAAGACGAAGCGCTGCCTGTTCCAGTTCTACGGCCGCCCCGATCCGGACGGCTACACCTACTCGCTGCAATCCGAGACGGTCGAGGTGATCCCGATTCCGGAAACGACTCCGATTCCGGATAAGAAGGCCGAATACGTCGTCTATACGGATCAGACGAAGGAAGTCTCCAAGGGCTCCGAGGGCTACAAGGTGACCACGTGGCTCGTCACGAAGGACGCGAACGGAAACGTCGTCGCCAACAAGGAGCTGTACACCGATACCTACAAGCCGACCGCCGCGAAGGTCTATGTCGGCGTGACGGAGCGATATTAAAGGCAAAAAAAGGGGAACCCTTCCTCGCTGAAAGGAAGGATTCCCCTTGCATTCCCCATAAGGAACGCAGTTACAGCGTTTCGAGCTTGGCGATCATCCGCCGCACGGGCGGCAGGGCGCAGACGGTAGCGGTGAGCGCGGCCTCTGCGGCGAGATAGCCGCCGTTATAGCCGGCGGAATACGCGCAGACGCCCCAGAAGCTCTGGATGGGCGCCCATTCGCCGAAGAAAACTGCGCCGGTGAAGAAGTGGCACAGGAAGCGGCCGAAGCACGCGAGCACCACGCCGGCGGGCAGCGCCCATGCGGAGCGCTTGTGCTTGCGGAAGCACCCGGCCAGCCCGAGCATCGCGAAAGCGATGGGATAATCAAAAAGAATTTGAACCCAGTGATAGATTTCGGGCTTCTGGATCAGCTGCAGAAGGCCGTAGGCGCAGCCGGCTGTGACGCCGGGGCCGACGCCGTACAGCCACGCGAACAGCATCAGGGGAAGCATCGAGCAGGCGGTGATGCTGCCGCCGGAAGGCATACTACACAGGCGGACATAGCTGAGCAGATAGCTCATTGCCATGCAGAGGGCGGCGGTGACGAGCGCTTTGGCGGTCCATTTGGTTGCTTTGGTCGAGTTGGTCATGAGTTTTCCCCTCCAAATAAAATTCCCGCACGTTTTTTTGTGCGGGAAACGGAAAGGTAATGCAATTTACCTTTTCGCTTCCCTACGGTAGGATTACCTACACAGGTTCATGGGGTCGAGCTTGCGCTCTCTCAGCCTTTCGGCCCCCCCAGCGACGGGTCTGGGATGATTATACAATGGACAGCGCTTGCTTGCAAGACGAAAGGAGAAATAATGCATCATTTTTTTGCGTATATGGCTCGCATGAAACAGATTCTGCGCTGGGGACTGATGCGCAACACGCGCCCGGAGAACGATCAGGAGCACTCGCTGCAGGCCGCGATGATCGCTCATGCGCTGGCGACGATGAAGAACGTGCGCCACGGCGGAAATCTGGACGCGAACCGCATCGCCGTGTTTGCGATGTATCACGACGCGGGCGAGGTGATCACGGGCGACTTGGCGACGCCCATCAAGCATTTCAACCCCGAGGTTCACGGCGCGTTTGAGCGCATGGAGCAGATGGCGCGCGAGAAGCTGCTGCGGATGCTTCCGGACGATTTATCGGGCGCATACGCGCCCTATGTCTGCCCCGACGAGACCGTGGACGAATGGCGCTATGTCAAGGCCGCGGACAGAATCTGCGCGTATCTCAAGTGCGTGGAGGAGATCCGCTCCGGCAACGGCGAGTTCCTCAAGGCGAAAGCGTCCATTGAAGCGGGCATTCGCGGCATGGCGCAGGACGGTATGCCGGAGGTTGCGGAGTTCATGAAAGAGTTCGCAGGGAGCTTTGAACTGACACTGGACGAACTGAACTAAAATCGCCGTGCGGTTTGAAATCAGAGGTCACATTTGCTAAAGTAGGCGTTAAATATTTGGTTAAGCGAGCGATTTACTTTTTGCTCGAATTTCATTTATAATAAGCATATCCAAAGGGCAGTGAAGTCTGGGGGACGGCCCACCTCAAAAAGCAAGGGAGTGTTGATTGATGGCAAGCGTAACTCTGAAACACATTTACAAGGTCTATGCCGGCGGCGTGACTGCGGTCAGCGATTTCTGCCTGGATATCGCCGACAAGGAATTCATCGTGCTCGTCGGACCTTCCGGCTGCGGCAAGTCCACTACGCTGCGCATGGTGGCCGGCCTGGAAGAAATCAGCGACGGCGAACTCTACATCGCCGATAAGCTCGTCAATGACGTCGCGCCCAAGGATCGCGATATCGCGATGGTTTTCCAGAACTATGCTCTTTATCCGCATATGACGGTTTATGACAATATGGCTTTCGGCCTGAAGCTGCGCAAGACCCCCAAGGCGGAGATCGACAAGCGCGTGCATGAAGCTGCGAAGATCCTCGACATCGAGCATCTGCTCAACCGTAAGCCCAAGGCTCTGTCCGGCGGCCAGCGCCAGCGCGTTGCCCTCGGCCGCGCCATCGTTCGCGAACCGAAGGTCTTCCTCATGGACGAACCGCTCTCCAACCTCGACGCCAAGCTGCGCGTTGCGATGCGTACCGAAATCACCAAGCTGCATCAGCGCCTGCAGACCACCTTCATCTACGTCACCCACGACCAGACCGAAGCGCTGACGATGGGCAGCCGCATCGTTGTCATGAAGGACGGCTTCATGCAGCAGGTTGACACGCCGCAGAACCTCTACGACTATCCGACCAACCTCTTCGTCGCCGGCTTCATCGGCAGCCCGCAGATGAACTTCTTCAACGTCAAACTCGAGCGCGAGGGCGACGGCGTGTGGGCCAAGTTCGGCTCCAACAAGGTGCTCATCCCCAACAACAAGGTTGCCAAGTTCAATGACGAAGGCGCCATCGGCAAGGAAGTCATCATGGGCATCCGTCCCGAGAACCTCTCCGACGATCCCAAGGTTGTCGCCGCGCATCCGGAAGCCGCCATCGACGTCGATATCGAAGTTGTCGAAATGCTTGGCTCCGAAACCTTCCTCTACGTCAAGACCTCCGGCAAGGATGAAAACGTCATCTGCCGCGTCGATCCGCGCACGGTCAGCCGCGGCGGCGATAAGATCAAGATCGCTTTCGACGTGGAGCGCCTGCACTTCTTCGACAAGGAAACCGAAGTCACGCTGCTGAATCGCTGAAAAATTACAGTTTGATTCCTGCGTGCGGAGGAGGGATCACCCTCCTCCGCTTTTTTGAGTAAATCGTGCAAGAAAAAGCATGGGTGCTGCGTTAAATGCGTGAAGGAGGAACCGCACATGCCGGACAAAAGGATAATTGAGCAATTGATGACAATGCTGAGCGGCCTTCGGGCGCATATCAGACTGTTTGACGAGCACGGAGAATGCATCTCGGGCGGCGAAAGCGAAGTGCTGCCGGAGTTCCCGCAGATTGGAATGCCCGTCGTTCGCGACGGCTGGACGTGGGTTCGCACGATGACGAACGCAATTCCCTATGTCTGCGTTGAGGGAGAAAGCGACGCGACTGCCGATTGCGCGCGGCTTGCCGCCGCATTGGCCGAATCGATGATGCGCGAGCCTTCCACGACGACGCGCGACGACGTGCTTCGCGGCGCGCTGCGCGAGGACATGCCCGAGCCGGAGCTGATGACGCTGGCGACGGAATACGGAATTGCAAACGAGGAAGAACGCTGCGCGATGCTTTTCCACGGCACGGCCGACGTCATTCGCGAGGTGATCGCGGTGGGCGAGGGCGACGCGCTTGTGGAGATGGATCGCCATGCGCTGGTGCTGATCAAATCCATGCGCAACATCGAAGGCTACGACGACCTGATTCAGCTCGCCGCCGCCATCGAGCAGACGGTTATGGCCGAAACGGGCGAGCATCCGCTGGTGAGCATCGGCGAATGCGTGAGCACGCTGTTCGGTCTGGGCGCGAGCTATCGCGCCGCGTGGCGCGCGCTGGAAATCGGCCGCGTGTATCGTCCGAACGAGGATGTGTATTCCTACCACAACCTCGTCATGGAGCGCTTCCTGTCGGAGCTGCCCGCGGACATTGGCCGCCGCTATCACAGCATTCTTTTCAACCGCAAGACGCAGCGGCTTTTCAGCGAGGAAATGCTGCAGACGATCGACATGTTCTTCCGCAAGGATCTGAACCTGTCCGATACGGCGCGGCAGCTGTACATCCACCGCAACACGCTCGTGTATCGTCTCGACAAGATTCAGCGCCAGACCGGGCTGGATCTGCGCAAGTTTGACGATGCGATCACGTTCAAGACGCTGTACCTGCTCGGCAAGCAGGTGCCGGAACGGACGACGCGATAAGAGCAAGCGGGGTTCGCCTTGTGATTTCGGCGCATTGCGCCGGAAAAAAGCGCGCCGTGAATTTTCGCTTTGTTCATCAATTTGCCATTGCAATTTCTCCGCGAATCTTCTATGATGGGGTTCGCGGATAATTTTTTTTACCGGGAGACGAAGAACATGCAGAAACTGAAAAAGATACTGGCCGGGCTGCTCGCGGCGACGCTGCTTTTCGGGTTCGCGCTTGCGGCGAACGAAACAGTGACGATTGACAAAGAGGAATACGAGCGGCTGCAAAAATATGAGAAGCTGGAAGAAATTCTCGCCGTAATCGACGACGCGTATCTTTGGGAGTACGACGAGGCCGAGCTGCTTGAGGGCGCGGCGCAGGGCATGATCGGCGCGCTGGGCGATCAGTATTCCTACTACTACACCGCCGCCGATGTGAGCGATGCGGAGGAGAGCTACGCCGGCGAATACGGCGGGCTGGGCATTGAGGTGTTCGCCAACGCCAACGACACGACGATCACCATCCGCCGCGTGTTTTATGGCAGCCCCGCGCAGGAGGGCGGCTTGCGCCCGAACGATAAAATCATCGCCGTAAACGGCGAGGAGATGACCGCCTACGATCTCAACGACGCAGTTGCAGTGATGCGCGGCGAGGTGGGCGGAGAGGTGACGCTGACCATTCTGCGCGAGAGCGAGCTTTTTGATGTGACGCTCGAGCGCGCTATTGTCGAAACGCAGATCATTGACGCGGAAATTCTGGAGGGCAACATTGGCTATATCCGCATCCACTACTTTGAAGGCAACCTTGACACGCAGTTCGCCGACACCGTGGAGGCGTTCCAGGAGGCGGGCGTCGAGGGCGTGGTGATCGACCTGCGCGACAACGGCGGCGGATATGTGGAGCTGGCCGTTGCACTCGCCGACGTTTTCATTGACGACGACGTGATCTTCTCCAGCAAGGACAAATACGGCCGCAAGATTTCCTACTACGCCGAGAAGGGTAAATGGGACGTGCCCGTGGCGCTGATTATGAACCAGTATTCCGCGAGCGCATCCGAAATTCTCGCGGGCGCGCTGCGCGACAGCGCCGGCGCTGAGCTGGTGGGCACGAAATCGTTTGGCAAGGGCATCATGCAGGCGGTTTACACCTTTGAGGACGGTATGTCGGGGATGCAGACCACCAGCGAATACTGGTACACCCCCGGCGGCGTGTGCGTGCATGGCGAAGGGCTGGAGCCGGATGTTGCGGTTGAAATGCCCGAGGACGCGCTGGACGAGAACTATAACATCATCCGCGAGAAGGACGCGCAGCTGCAGACCGCCGTGGAAGAAGTGAAGAAAATGATGAGCGCAGAGGCGGAAAACGCCGCCTGAAAGAGAGAAGAAAAGCGCCCCGTGTGGGGCGCTTTTTTTGTGCCGGGAAAGGCTTTATTGCAGGCTCACGGACGGCGAGCAAGTCTGTTGCTGTTGCCAAATTTCGCTCACCCCCCGCGGGCGTCGACTGCGAAGTTAGATCCGTCGCACGTGCTGTACGCGCCGTCGCGTGCGTTTTTTCGGCGAACTGAAACGTTGCCGCGTGGGGCGCTTTTTTTGTGCCGGGAAAGGCTTCCTGAAAGGCAGGCTTGCGGAGTGGGGTGCGCAATTCCACCCAACCGAGTTTTGCTCACCTCCGCAGGCTTCGGCGGTGAAGTTGCTGTGGGATGCACCCGCCGTACACGCCGTCGCGTGTGTTTTTTTCGGCAAACTGAAACGCCCCCACGCGGGGCGCTTTTTTGTGCCGGGGAAGGCTTTATTGCAGGCTCACGGACGGCGAGCAAGTCTGTTGCCGTTGCTAAATCTCGCTTATTCCCGCGGGCTTCGGCTGCGAAGTCGGATGCATCGCCACGTGCCGTACACGCCGCCTTATGCGTTTTTTCGACAAACTAAAGCGCCCCACGCGGAGG
>CAZKJW010000052.1:0-2898 GCA_964553125.1 uncultured Oscillospiraceae bacterium | reverse complement strand
CCGTACACGCCGCCTTATGCGTTTTTTCGACAAACTAAAGCGCCCCACGCGGAGGCGCTTTTTTGTGCCGAAAGCGCGGCAACCCCGTTCCGCCGTACAGGAAAAGTGTCCGGCCAAGCCGGATACGCTCCCCATCCGTCACCAAAACCCGCTCGATACAAAACAGCCGGAGAGCCAACAAGCCCTCCGGCACATCTCAGAAACTTCTGCCGTCTTCCAAAAAGCCTCGCCCAGCAAGCCTTGAAGCCGCTTGCGGCGAGCCTGCATTATTCCGGAAGCACCACAAAGCCGGCGGCCGTGCGCAACTCGTCGACGCTGAGCGCGCCCTCAAGCTGATAGACGGCCTCGCCGGAGGCAACGTGCAGATGCGCAGTCGCGCCGTCCGACATCAGCGTCGCCTGCCGGCTGAGCATCAGGCAGTCCTGCGCGGCGGAGACCACAAGCCCCCTGTCCGGAAGCGTGTAGAGATATTCGCGCGGCGTGACAGTGGAAAGGCTCACCTGCTGGGTGCCGTTGTTCTGCGTGTAGCTCAGCCGCACCTCGCGCATGGTCTCGCCGCGTTCGCTCCACTGGCGCACCTCGCAGCCGGTCAGATACCAGCCGGACGAAAGCGTCGCGAGCGGTGCGGACGAATAGGCGCGCGCCGTGTCAAGCTCCTGCGCGGAGAAGGCGAGCGCGCCGTCCTGCATGGCGGCGGCGGGCGAAAGCGTGACGCGCGGAAGCGCCTCGCTGCCGTTCCCCATGACGGCAATCAGATAAAACATCGCCGCGCAGACGGCGAACACAACAAGAAACAGCGCCCAGCGCGCGGCGCGTCTGAACCATTTCACCGGAAAAATTCCTCCGCTTATGAGAATCCCGCGCCGCATCGGAACACGGCGCATTCTGGATTATAGCAAGCGGCGGCCAAAAGGTCAAATCGGGCGGCGGGAGGAACGCGCGGCGCAGCTGCGGAAGTTTTGAATGCGCCGCGCCATGCGCGGTAAAAACCATTGCGAAACCGCACCGGGGAAGGTATAATATTCGCCATAGACGAAACAGAGGAGTTTTACCGTGCGATACGACGAAAATGGATATCCATACGACACGCGACGGGACGGACGCGCTCGCCGCGGGGAATACGGCGGCCGCCGCCCGCCGCGCAGGAAAAAGCGCCGCTTCCCGTTCTGGACGCTGCCGGTGATTTTGCTGCTTTTGTGTACGCTGGGGGTTGCGTATCTGTATGCCGAAAGCCAGATGGAAACCTACAGGCAGTTCCGCCAGACCGTGGCTGCGGTGGAAGGCGGCACGTTCTATCCGGGCGTGCATATCGACGGCGTGGAGCTCGGCGGAAAGACGATGCAGGAGGCGCGCAGCCTGCTGGAAAGCCACGAAACCGCTGAAATGCAGGGTTTTGAGGTGTTTCTGACAGACGGCCAGCAGACGTGGCGCATCGCGTCCGACACGATGGAGCTTGCGTGGAACACGGATATGCTTTTGCAGGAAGCGTATGCGCTGGGGCGCAGCGGCACGCTGGAGGAGCGCTATGCCGCGGTGAAGCGGCTGGAAAGCATGGGCGCGTATTACGATTCCGTATACACCTACGACCGCACGCAGGTGCGAGAGATGTGCGACGCGCTCGCGGAGCAGTTCTATGTGGAATGCGTGGACGCGCGCGTCGTTGCCTTTGATGTGGCGAATCGCTCTTTCGCCTTTTCCGACGAGCAGACGGGCAGACGGCTGGACGCGGATGCGCTGTATGAAACCGTGATCGGTCAGCTGGATGCGGGCGCGCAAGGCGTGACCATTCCGCTGCCGGTGGAGCAGGTGTATCCGGCGGTGACGCGCGCGCAGCTGGAGGCCGATTACGGCCTCATTACATCCTTCACCACGAAAACCACCGACAACGACAACCGCAACAGGAACATCCGTCTGGCGGCTGACGCGCTTAACGGTCAGATGATCGACGCGAACGGCGGAACGATTTCCTTCAACACCTGCACGGGCGAGCGCACGTCCGAGAAGGGCTACAAAGAAGCCGCGGCGATTTCCGGCGGCGCGTCGGTGAAGGAAGTGGGCGGCGGCGTCTGTCAGGTGGCGACGACGCTGTTCAACGCGCTTCTGCGCGCTGATTGCAGCATCGTCAAGCGCTACCCGCACGCGTGGCCGAGCGACTACGTGCCGCGCGGCGAGGACGCGACGGTGGACTGGCCGGGCGTGGATTTGATCATGCGCAACGACGGCGCCGCGCCGCTGTTTATCACCGCGTGGTATGAGAACCGCAGCGTGACGGTTGAGGTGTACGGGCTGTCGCTTGGCGAAGGCATGGCGATCGACCTTGCGTCGGAGACGATTTACGTCGATAAGGTGAAGGAGGAAGACACGGTTTACACCTACAACCCGAACCTCAAGGTCGGCGCGATGAACCAGATCAAGAAGGCGCACGAGGGCTACCGTACGCAGACGTACAAGATCTGGTATCAGAACGGGCAGGAGATCCGGCGCGAGGCGTTCTATACGTCCGATTACCGCAAGATCAACCCCACCTACGAGTATAACGACGGGCAGGGCGGCCTGCGCTGAAGACGAGCATGAATCACCCCTGTGAAGCATACGTTTCAGAGGGGTGATTTTTTGCTTTCTTCCATTCCTTGGAGGCTTGTACTGTGGGTGATCGCGGGCCTGTGCGCGCTGTATTTTCTGGGGTGGGAGGCGTTCGGCCCGCCCAAGCGCGCACGCTATCTGCTGATGAACGGCGTGGGCGGACTGGCCGCCGCGGCAGCGTGGAACGGCGTGGCGGCGGTTTTCCATGCGGGCGGCATGGCCGTGACGATCGGCCCGGCGCTGCTGGGCGCGTCGGCGGCGCTGGGAATTCCCGGCGCAGCGCTGGTGGGCGCGCTGGAGAAGCTGCTGTAAGAA
>CAZKJW010000051.1:0-16236 GCA_964553125.1 uncultured Oscillospiraceae bacterium | reverse complement strand
CCGACGTGTGCGACGGGCTGGAGAATTTGCAGAAGGAATAAGGGACGCGTTTTTTCAGGGCGGGAAGAGCCGTGCAAAACGGCTTTTTCCGGAGTGTTTTCTGGATGGTTTCAGGGCGGCGAGGGCTAGGCGAAATGGCTTTCGGCGCGGCATTTTGGAATGGTTTCAGGGCGGCAAAGGCCGCCCTTTTTTTGCGTTACATTCGTTCGTAAAATATAACTGAATTTCATGTGTGAAAAATTCTATTAGCAACACGTTAGTAACACGCGTGTCCAAGAAAGCCTTATGCCATAAGGCTTTTTGGCTCTGCCCGCGGATAAGGTATTATACACATGAACTCAAACAAAATTAGGAGGGGAAATTATCATGTTGAAGCCTATCGTTTCTATGAATCAGATGGCGATGAACGAGTCCATCGCGACCACCTGCTGCTACAAGTGGAATGGCTATTCCTTCACTGGCGCTGCGACCGTCCTGCACGGCGGCTCCCTTGATGTCAAGAAGACCTACGGCTACTACTATCCGGGCACCGATGCTCCGGGCGCCAAGAAGCTGATCATCTCCAGCGGCTGGCTGACCGTTCCCTGCGTGCCCACCGGCAAGAAGAACTATAAGTTCGTAACCAGCGCCGAGAACCTGCCCTACAAGTCCGACGGAGACTGGTACTATGGCTACGGCGAGAACGCGGTTGCCATCACCTCCAACAAGGGCAACATCGTTCTGGATGAAGACAGCTGGATGTTCACCGATCCCACCGGCTACTACACCCAGTACACCGTCAGCACGAAGATCAAGCACGTTGGCGCGACCTCTGCTCACTATGAGTGGACCTCCGGCAACAGCTGGCTGTCCGATCACGGCGCTGTGCAGTACACCTCCTGATTTTCAACAGGAAGCATCGAACCGTCCTTCTCCGGAAGGACGGTTCTTTTTGTGTTTAATAACCACTTTGTTTCGTATTCAATAACTATCTTGCGCTTGGAGAACGCCTCGTTCTCCCCCGCGCACATGCCCTGCCGCGGCAGTGCAAAAATGCGGCGGGAGATTCTCCTCCGGCGCGAAAGCGCCCGAAAATCCACCGCCGCATTGGTTATGATTCTATTGCCGCTCAGCCAAGCGACGCAACGAACGCTTCCGCCGTTTTGAGGCTGCCGATCAGCTGTTCGGGCGTCACCGCGAAGGGCAGCGTCTTGATCGTGCCGCTCACGCCCACCGTCGCGTCGTACGCCTGCATCCATTCGGCATCGCTGAAGCCGTCCAGCCCCAGCTCGCGCAGGGTCGTGGGAATGCCCACCTCGCGGCAGAAGGCGACGTAGCGCTTCGTTTCCTCCTCGCCCATGCCGGTGTAGAGCAGCATCGGGATGGTCGCGTAGCCCACGCGCAGCCCGTGCGGCGTTTTGTGCGACGCGTCGAAGCCGAGGAACACCTCGTCGAGCACGTGCGCAAAGCCCAGCGTGCAGATCATGCCAAGCGGGCCGCAGTTGTGCATAATCATCGAGACGACGCTTTCAAACTCGTTGTTGATTTTCCCCTCGCACGTGGCCGCGATGGCCTTGGGCGCCTGCTCGCGCATCGCCTCAACGGCCAACCGCACGCCCTGATAGGACAGCGCCGGGAGAATATCCGTGCGCCCCGTCATTTGCAGGTTGCACAGCGCTTCATAGTACGTGCTGGTGATGTCGCCGATGCCGGCGGCAAGGATGCGCGGGCCGTTGCCGATGAGCACTTCCGTGTCGGCAAGCACGAGGTCGGGGGCGCTGTCCATGCGCCAGTATTCCTGGATTTTCGAGCCGTCGGGGCTGTAGAGCACGCTCAGCGTGGAAATGCTGGCGTTCGTCGCCGCAAGCGTCGGCACGAGAATCACCTTCACCGGCACAAAGTGCGTCAGCGCGCGGGCGAAATCCTGCCCCTTGCCGCCGCCGATGCCCACAACCGTGTCAATGCCGCGGCTTTCGACATACTGCGCCACCTTGCGGATATTCTCCTCCGCAACGACGGTGTCGCCCAAATCGTAAAACTCAAACTCCATCTCCTTGCGGAGTTCGTCGAAGCGGTCGGTCATCGGCATGTAGCGCGCATAGCGCGGGCTGTCGGCCGCCAGCTGCGGGTTCATCCACTTCGCCGCGGGGTTATCGATGCCCTCGCGGATCTTCGCCACAACCTGCTCCGTCACCGGCGCGCACGCCGTGAGGAAAAGCACCTTCCTGCCGATGAGCGAGGCGTAATTTGCCAGCTCGCGCAGCGCGCCTTCAAACTGCACATACCGCCGCGCAACGTGATATTCGATATAGCTCATACGATCTCCATCTGTTCTTCTTCGGGGAACACGACAACGGCGCAGTCCTTCGCGTAGGTGCGCTCCGGCAGCACGCACAGGTTGCTCACGGAATCCGTATCAATGGCGAACGGCGCATGATGCCACACGCCGGGGCGCATGACGACCATGGTGCCCATCGGCACGCGGAACACTTCAAACCGGCCATAGGGCACCACGCCGTGCGGCGTAGCCGGCGCGACATGGATATACACATCGCCGTTGAGCGGCATGCAGGCTTCGCAGCAGCAGTCATGATATTCCGCCTTGGCAATGACGAGCGGGCGCTTCTGCACCTTCGTCACGGACATGCCGGTCACTTCGCCGGGGGCGGTCACGGCCAGCCGGTCGCGGTAGAATTCAATCAGGCTGCCCGGCACGCCGGTGATGTCTCCATCGGGGTGAATCAAATCGGCGAACGTGCCATAGCGGGCAAACCCTTCAACGGTCAGTTCCTTAGCGTGAATCTGTTTCATAAACGTGTGCCTCCTGTTTTATTTGTGTGCAGTATTTTTTCGGCGCTCCGCGCCGGAGAACGCTTCATGCGCCGCACGCCCAGCGGACTGCATTGCACAGAATGGTGCGAACCTCCTCCTGCGCGAACACGGGATAGGTCTCATGCCCCGCGGAGAAATAAAAGATTCTCCCCCTGCCGCGGCTCCAGCAGCAGCCGCTGCGGAAGACTTCGCCGCCCTGCGCCGTCGTCAGGAATACCTGCTCCTCGGGCTGGGGAATTTCAAAATACTCGCCGTAGGTTTCGTCCATGGGGATAACGAACGATTCTTCCTTCAAGCCCTTTGCAATGGGGTGCGCCGGGTTCACCGTCCACACGCGCTGCCACTCGTCGTTCTCGCGCCAGTGTATGAGGTTTGTGCGCGTGCCCATCAGCCGCTGAAAGATTTTGCTCGCGTGCGAGGAGTGCAGCAGCACCAGCCCCATGCCGTCCAGCACGCGGCGCTGCATCGCGTCCACGCGGTCGTCCGCCAGCTCGCGCCAATGCTTGTGGCTGAAATACACCAGCACATCCGCCCATGCCAGCGCTTCGTCGCTCAGCCCCTGCTGTTCATCCTGCATGACGGCCGTGCGCACCTGCATGTCGGGCTGCGCCGCAAAGAGCGCGCCCAGCGCGCCATGTACGCCCTGCGGATAGAGCCTGTGCTCCCCTTCGACGTGCTCGGGCAGCGGCTTGTTTTCATACCAGACCAGTACGTTCAAAACCGCTCCACCTCCGTCCAGCGCTTGTCGCGCGCCGAGCGCAGACACGCCTCCACGAACGCCATGCCCGCAAAGCCGTCGCGGAAGGTGGCGTAGCGCTGCGTCTCATTGCGGAAGCTGCCGTCCGCAATCGACGTATAGAACGCCTGCACGGCGTTGCGCAGCGCGTCCGGCCAGCCCATGGCATGACCCATCGGCGCGGTGATGAAGGGGCGCGTTTCCTCCATGCACAGGCGCGGGTTCATGTACACCGTTTCCGTGCCGACGCCCTTTTCGCCGACGATTAGCCGGTCGGGCGTTTCCTGCTCCCACGCCATGCTGTAATTTTCGCACCAGAGGTCGAGCCGCAGATCATTCTTGTGGCCGTTCGCGGCCTTGCTGACCGCCAGCTGACCGGGCGTGCCGTCCGCAAAGCGAAGCAGCACAAACGCGGAATCCTCCGTGTGCATCTCGTGGCGCGATCCGTCCTCGCCGATGCGCGTCGGGTAATGCGTGTAAATATCCGCCATGACCTCCGCAACCGGCTGCCCGAGCACGAAGGACGCCGTATCCACCCAGTGAATCCCGATATCGTTGAGCGCGCGGGCGACGCCCGTGTTCTCCATTTTTCCATTCCAGTCGTCTTCGCGCGAGGCGCTCTCCTGAAGGTAGCAGCCGCTCATCGCCAGAGGCCGGCCAGCCTTGCCGCTCATAAACCGTGCGCGCATTTCCACCACGGCGGCGTTGAGGCGGTACTGGTGGTTCAGCCCGGCGGCGACGCCGTGCTCGCGCGCAAGCAGCGTCATTTCGCGCGCCTGCGCGGCGGACTCAGAAAGCGGCTTCTCGCCATAGACATGCTTGCCCGCCAGAATCGCCGCGCGGTTGATCTCGTCGTGCAGCGCGTTGGGGGTGCAGTTGTGAATCACGTCGATGTCCGGATCGGCGATCATCTCCCGCCACGAGCCGTAATACTTCTCAATGCCATAGCGTTCGCTCACGGCGCGCGCTTCCTCGGCGTTCACGCCGCACACAGCCGTAAGCCGCGTCTGCGGCACGCGCATGATTGCATCAACGTGCTGCATCCCGATGAAGCCCAGTCCAATCACTCCTGTGCGGAGTTTTTCCATGTATTGCCTCCCTCTCCGGTCTCTCTCCGGGGATTATAATCCGCAGGCAGTTCCCGTTTCGCGCAGGAAATCAGCCGCCTGTTTCAACTCTGCGTCCTCATTCTCGCTCAGCTTGCGCCAGATGTTCAGCCGCGGCGCAACCGTGCCGTACGGGCCGGCCAGCGCTTCCATGACCAGCGGGCCGGTGTATTCAGCCGCGCGCAGCGCGGACAGAACAGCCGTCCAGTCAATATGCGCCTGGCCGGGCAGCGCGCGGTTATTCTCGCACGCATGGAAATGCTTGAGCCGCTTGCCCGTCGCGCGAATCGCCGCGGCGAGGTCTGCTTCTTCTATATTCATATGGAAGGAATCGAGCAGCACGCCGAGATACGGGCTGTCCACCGCGTCGGCAACGCGCCGCGCCTCCGCCGCCGTATTGACAAGCGGCGACTCGAACCGGTTCACCGCCTCAATGGCAACCGTCACGCCGCAATCCTCCGCCGCCTTCGCAACCTCGCGCAGCGCGAGAATCGCGTTATCCACCGCATGCTCGCGGAAATTCTCCACACCCGCCGGAAAATCCTTTCCCACGCCCGTGAGAATTCCGCCAATGGCCGTGCCGCCCATCGACTGCACCAGCCGAATCTGCTCCGTGAGCAGCTTCACGCCGCAGGCGCGCACGGATGCATCGTCGCTGCTCACGTCGCCCTCCGGCGGCAGGCCGGTCGCAAAGGTAAGCTGCAGGCCCATATCGCGCGCACGCGCCGAAAGCTCGTCGCGCTTTTTCTTGTCGAGCGCCGCAACCTTGCCTGCGCTCATCTCCAGAATGTCCAGCCCTGCGTTCTGCGTGCGCGTCAGGCACACGTCCCAGTCCACCACATCGAAAGCATCCAGAAAGCCGTAATAAACGCCCAGTTTGTTTTGCATCGCGTCCCCCTCGCTTTCGTTAAATCCCGTTTTGCAAAAACTGCCCGGAAGATGTTTTCCATCCCCCGGGCAGCCGGTTGTGTCACAGAATCTTATCCGCGCCCAGCAGCTGGATTTTGCTGATGCAGTATTGCTTGATCGCCTCGACAGGCTCCTGCATGAACACGTCCATCGCTCTGATTTCGCCGTTCTTGGCGTAAACGCTGTTGAAGAACGCGTACACCAGATCGGTTGCGAAGTTCATCTTGCGGACGCCGGCCTTCACGGCCATCTTCACCTGCTCGTCCGGCACGCCGGAGCCGCCGTGCAGCACCAGCGGCAGGCCGGTTTCGCGGTGAATATCGGCGATGCGCTGAATGTCGAGCACCGGCGCTTTTTTGTATACGCCGTGCGCCGTGCCGACCATGACCGCCATGGCGGCCACGCCGGTTTCCTTCGCAAAGCGCTTGGCTTCTTCAACATCGGTGAAGTCGCTCATTTTTTCGTCGGCGGTTCCGCCGACATGACCCAGCTCGCCCTCGACGCTCACGCCGCACTCGGCGCAGATTTCCACGGCCTGACGGGTCGTGGCGATGTTCTGCTCGAGCGGCTTGGTGGACGCGTCGATCATGATGCCGGTCGCGCCCAGACGCAGCGCGCGCAGCACCTCGGGGATGCCCGCGCCGTGATCCAGATGCATCACGGCGGGCGTCGGCAACTGGCGGATCGCCTCGTGGATCGCCGCAGCTTCAAACGCACCGAACTCGGTGTCGAACATACGCGAGAACATCTGGAAGATGACTGGCGCGCCCGTCTCGCGGGCCGCCTGCATCACGCCCATGGCGGATTCCATGTTGTAGCAGTTAAACGCCGGAATCGCAGCGCCCTTTTCTTCCGCAAGGGCGAGAATCTGTTTCAGGTTCGTAACCATTTTTCTTTTCTCCTCAGTTCATCGAATCGGGAACCAGATGCGGCACAAACTTGCAGAACTCCTCGATCTCCTTCGTGTAGTCGCCCTCGACTTCGACCATGTGGTGAATGTACGGGCCTTCGACGAGCCTGCGCTCCCACTTGTCCAGATCGTTGAAGCGTCCCCAGACGTAGGTGCCGTTGGTGAACGGGCCGTCCGTGCTTTCGCACGTGCCGTTGAGCAGCATGTACTTGCCGTCCTCCTGATCGAAGCGGGCGACGGTGTACTTGCTGTGCTTCGCCTCAAACCACTGGCGCTGGATGTATTCGATGGGCTTTTTGCCCTCGCGGTGCAGGCTGTACGGGAACGGGCCGCAGTGCCACAGCAGCTCCACGTTTTCATCCTGCGGATGGCGCACAGTGAACTCGCCCATAAACGGCGGGTTCTTGCCGAAGGACGCGCAGGACAGCAGCGCCATGGTGATCGCCGCATGCATGTCGCTCTCGCAGCTGACCAGATAGCCCTGATCGAGCAGGAAGCCATAGGCGCTGCACGGCAGCACGCCGCATGCCATTTCCATGCTCGTCCAGCACTCGGAGGAAATCGCGTCGAGGTTGTATTCCTCAAACAGCTCCTTGAACAGCAGCACGAACGCATAGATGCGCTTGAGCAGCGGTTTGGTGAAATCGTCCACGTCGTAGCGTTCCAGGAACAGCTTCTCGCCTTCGACCAGCTCCGCGTCGCGCTCCTCAAGAATCTTGTTGAACTTCTTGGCAACAATCGCGTTGTTGATCGGCACGACGTGCAGCCCGAAGCGCTGCATCAGCTCGCCCTCGTTGAAGATGACGGAGCAGAAAATCTTCGGCCGCATTCCCACCTGACCGATGCGCATCCCGCGGAAATTCTTGACCATGCACGTCACGCGCGCAAAGCGGTCAAGCCCCTTGGCGAATTTGTCGTCGCTCACGCGGCAGCTGTTTAGGAAGGTGAAGGGAATGTTATAGCGCTGCATCTGGCGGCTGATGCCGAAGATGCCGCACTGGCTGTCGGTGTAGCGCATGCCATCCGGGTCGAAGCGCTCGTCGAGCGGCGCCCAGAGCATCACCGGCACGTTCATTTCCTGCGCGAGAAGCGCAGCCGCTTCTTCGCAGCCGAAGTTGGCGTTGATCATGAGCAGCGCGTCCACCTTTTCGGCGCGCATATGCTCGGCAACCTTCTGCACGTCGCTCTCGGCGTAGAAGGTCTCCACCGGAATGACGCCCTTGAGGTCGGCGAAGGAAACATTTTCCGTGGCGTAGTGTTCTTCGATATAGGCCACGATTTCACGGCCGCGCGCTTCGGCGATTTCCCAGTTGAACGCGCCCGGACGCGGCGTGCAGTCGCGGCGCATCGGAACCAGACCGATTTTCACCTGATAATTCAGCATCGGAATTCTTCCTTTCTGTGTTGCATGTCAGATTACATGTCAAAGAAACCCTGGCGATATCTCTTGAGCCGCTCGTCGAGCCATTCGCGCTCAATGACGCCGTCCTCCAGGAAGCGCGTCACGGTCGCAAGGTTCGGAATGCCCGCGCGGCCGCCGAGCTGCGTGCATTTGATGGCGGAAACGCCGGAGGAGAACCGCGCGCAGCGCGGCACATCCCAGCCCTGAAGATAAGCGAAGTTGAAAGCGCCGTGGAACACGTCGCCCGCGCCGGTGGAGTCAATCGCGTCCACCTTGAAGGCGGGCAGCTGGAAGTACGTCGCGTCCTTGCCGTAAACGCCCTCGCAGCCGTTTTCGCCCAGCGTGAAGATCACGATTTCCGGGCCGCGCGCATGGATATAGCGCGCCGCTTCCTCGCAGGTCATTTTGCCCAGCGCATCGCACATGGAGTTGTAATACGTTTCGGAGGCGATGAAAATATCGAGGTAGCGGTAGTTCTCGTAGATGTCCGGGCGATAGTAGGCCGCGTCGATGCTCACCTTGCCGCCGGCTTCATGAATCCAGTCGGCCGCCTGAAATTTCGCAGGCGTGAGCATGTCGCCGATGTGCAGAATCTTTGCGGACTTGATGAATTCCTCGTCCAGATCCTCAATCTCCAGCGCGCGGTAATCGCCGGCCTTGCTGATGAATTCCTTGCCGTTGATTTCGCGTTCGGACACGCACACGCAGAAATCGGTGCGCTTGCCGGGGTCGAGCAGCAGATGCGTGGTATCGACGTTGTTGTAGGCGAAATCGCCAAGGCTCGCATGGCCGAACATATCGCCGCCGGCCACGCCCATAATGGCGCAGCGCAGCCCCAGCACGCCGGCTGCCACCGTGGCGGTCGGCACGTTGCCGCCGCCCTGGAAGCAGTAGTTGCGCATACGGATGTTGACGTTCGTCGGCGGGAGCTTATCCAGCTCCACGATCAGATCCTGAAAGGGATTGCCGAAACCGAGCATGTCGAACTTCTTTTCGTTCATGGTGTTTCCTCCCGCTGCCTTCCGGTCAGGGAATCATCGAGCAGTATTTGAAGTCGTAGTATTCATCCAGCGACCAGTGGGACTTGTCGCAGCCCACGCCCGACTGTTTCACACCCGCGTGCGGGGTCTGCTCCGTGCCGGCAGCGCCGTTGATGAAGATTTCGCCCGCTTCCATGCCCTCAAACGCCTTGCTGATTTCCTGCGCGCGATGGCCGAAGTAGTAGGCGGACAGGCCGTAGATGGTGTTGTTGGCCTTTTTAATGGCCTCGTCCAGCGTCTTGAACGACTGCATGGGAATGACCGGCCCGAAGATTTCTTCGGTGGAGACGCGCATGTCGTCGGTCACGTCCACGAGCAGGGCGGGCGTGATGTAGCTGCCCGCTTCAAACTCGGCGGGAACCTCGCCGCCCTTGACGAGCTTGGCGCCCTTCTGCACGGCGTCCTCGATCAGGCCGAACATGCGGTCGCGCGCGCCGCGGTTGATCATCGGCCCCATGATGTAGCCTTCATCGCGCCACTTGCCCAAATGCACCTTGTCCAGCTCCGCGGCCACTTTGGCGCACAGCGCCTCATAAACCTTCTCCTGCACGTAGATGCGGTTGTAGTTCACGCAGGTCTGACCGGCAAAGCCGACTTTCTTCGCCACGATATTGGCCGCCACAGCGTCCAGATCGGCGTCGTCCATGACGATCACAGGGGCGTTTCCGCCCAGCTCGAAGGAGTACTTCTTCACGGAAGTGGCGGCTTCGCGCATGATCTGCAGGCCGGTCTCGCTCGAACCGATGAGCGTGATCATCTTCGGGATCTTGCTCTCGTTGAGCGTCTTGGCAACCTGGCTCGACGGGCCGGAAATGATGTTGATCACGCCCTCCGGGAAGCCGATGCGATGGGCGATTTCGCCGATATACAGCGTCGCCAGCGGGGTTTCGCTCGAAGGCTTGATGATGCACGTGCAGCCGGAGGCGACCGACGGGCCGATCTTCAGGCCTGCGTTGCCGAGCGGGTAGTTCCACGCAAGGTGTCCCACCACGACACCGATCGGGCGGCGCTCGACGATGTGATACATGCTGCCATAGGTGCCCGCAGCGTGCGGGAAGGTCACGCCGTACATGCGGCGCGCTTCGTCGGCGTAATACTGGAAGCTGATCATGCACCAGTCAAAGTCGGCGCACGCAGCCGCGTAGGGACGGCCGGACTCGGCGGAAACCAGCTCAACGAACTTCTCGCGCTCGGCAAGGCACGCCTCGCACAGCTTCAGCAGCCAGTTTGCGCGCTCGTTCAGCGGCGTTTTCGACCATGTTTTGAAGGCGGCGTTCGCCGCGTTCAGCGCTTCGGTGGCCTGTTCGGCCGTTGCAGCCGGGAAAGAGGCGATCTCTTCGCCCGTCGCAGGATCGGTTATGTGCATCGGTTTCCCCTGGCCTTCGACCAGCTTGCCGCCAATATACTGCTTAAACATTATTTCTTGTTCCTTTCATATTCGTCAGCCCGCGCCTGGTTGCGGAAGCCCTTGAGCCCGCGCGCGCCGATAAACTTCGCGGCCGCGCCCAGCTCTTCTTCGATTTCCATCAGACGGTTCGCACGCGCGCCGATGCCGCACTCACGGATGGAAGCGGCGTTGATGCCGACGGCGTAATCGCCGATCGACTCGCCTTCGCCGCGGCTGTCCGACGGCATGACGGCGTAGCCGAACTTGTAGGCGTACTGGATCATCTCCAGCGCTTCGCTGATGGTGCCGATCTGGTTGACCTTGAGAAGCACCGTGTTCGCCGCGCCCTTCGACACGCCGTAAGCGACGCGGCGGGGGTTGGTGGTGAACAGGTCGTCGCCGACGATCTGGATGCCGCTTTCCTTCGTGAGCGCAGCGGTGGTGTCATAGTCGTCCTCGTTGAAGGGGTCTTCAAGGATGACGAACGGATATTCGTTGATGATGTCGAGGTAGAACTTATACAGCTCGTCCTTCGTCTTGGGCTTGTTGTCGAACAGGCCGTAATACTTGCCGTCCTCTTTGTTGTGGTAGGTGTCGGTGGCAACGTCCATCTGGAAGCCGGCGCGGCCTTCGTAGCCCGCTTCAATGATGATGTCCATCATTTCGTCCCAGATCTCGCGGTCGCAGTTGAACACGCCCTGCGGAATGGCGATGAAATCGCGGATATTCGGGATGCCGCCGAAGCGCGCCTTCATCCGCTCCGCCCAGCGGGTATGGATATCCCAGCAGGCATAGGAAGCGTCCGCGAAGGTGTCGAAGCCGAAGCACATCACCGACATGGTCGGCTTGCCGCCGGGGGTGGTGATGCCGCCGCCGTAGCGCGCGTCGCCGCCGGCCATGGCTACGCCCGGCACCGGCAGGTACATCGCGCTGCTGCCGCCGATGTGGCGATAGAGCGGAATGCCCAGCGCAGCCGCGCCCGCCTTGAGCACAGCCGCGGAAACCGCCGCCGTGGCGTTGCCGCCCAGCGTCGCCTTGGCTTCCGGCGTGATGGCGAGCATCGCGCGATCGACGAGCTGCTGGTTGGACGCGTCCAGCCCACGCAGCGCCGGCGCGATGATGTTGTTGACGTTGTTGACAGCGTTCATGACGCCCTTGCCGCGGAATTTCGTGCCGCCGTCAAAGCTGAAGGCGATTTCGTGCGTTCCGATGGAGATGCCCGAAGTACACATTGCGCGGCCGACGGCACCGTTTTCCGTCGTGACGACAGCTTCCACGCCGGGGTTGCCCCGGTTGGTGTAAACCTGACGCGCATGGATGGATGTAATGGCTGTTCCTGTCATTTCCCCAACTCCTTAACGAACCGGCGTTCGGCCGGTATCAAAAAATCACTGAATCAATATGACGCCCAGGTCGAGCGCGGAAACGTTATGCTCTGCCTCCACGCCGCACCCCAGCCGCCACAGCGGCGCGGATGTGCCGTGCGTTTTGAGCGCCTCCCACAGGTCTTCGCCCGCAGCCTCTGCTTCGGCGGCCGTCTGACCGTCCACCACAGCGCCCGCGAGGCAGCCTGGCGCGCCTTCCAGCGCAAGACCGCCCGGCCCGTCGGTGCCGTCGGTATCGACTGCGCCGATGACAATCTTCTCGCTGCCGGCGATTTTCAGCGCAGCCGCCATGCAGTATTCCTGATTGCGGCCGCCTACGCCCGATTCGCTGCCGACGGTCACGACGTTCTCGCCCGACGACATCAGCACAACCGGCGGACGGAACGGCTCGTTCATCCGTTCGGCGCAGAGCGCCATCTGCGCGTTGACGATTCCCGCCTCGCGCGCCTCAGCGTTCATATACTCCGAGAGCATCACGCAGGGGAAGCCCAGCTCGGCCGCGCGCTTGCGCACGGCAGGGTACACCGTCGCGTCCTTGAAGATGAGTCCGAAGAAGCGCGCGTTGAGCGACTCATATTCTTCGATGCTCATATTTTCGGTTTCCGGCGTGCCCGCCAGAAGGTGGCGGCGGATAGATTCAGGCGTTCTGTCCCATGCGTCCCATTTTTTGATGATGGAAATGCACTCCGCATAGGTGGATGCGCCCGCAATGGCCGGGAAGAAGGTGTTGGTGCGCATCAGTTCAAAATACGAAACGCGCTTGACGGCCGTGTCCGTCTTGGACGGGTCAGCCGTGACGAGATTGACCAGCGCCGCGGGCTGGAACAGCCGCGCAATGCGGCCGCCCTTGAAGCGGTCAAGATGCGTACGCACAGGGTTCAGGTCGCTTGTGGGCACGCCCTTTTCAATCTGCATCAGGCGGGTAAACTCCGCGATATCGGCCAGCGAAATGCCTTCCGCCGGATAGGTCATCAGCGAGCTGCATCCGCTGCCAAAGATGGTGAAGACGAGGTCGCGCGCAGTGATATCGCGCGCAAGCGCCTCGATTTTTTTGCAGCCTTCAATGCAGCATTCGTCTGGCACGGGATGACCCGCCAGCGTCACGCCGATGCGTTTGCACTGCACGCCGTCGCCGTGCTTGCCGATGACATGGCCCGCCGTCAGCACATCGCCCAGAACCTCTTCCAGCGCGCGCGCTGCGCGCTGCACGCCCTTTGCCGCGCCGATGACAAGCACGCGGTCGTAGTCGTTGAGATCGAACGAGCAGGGGCCGGCGTGCGGGTCGCCCTTCATTTCAAAGCCCTCGGTGTTGAGGATGATCTTGTGATCCTCCACGCGTACAAGCGCTTTGACGCGATAATACGGATCGAGCGCGTCCAGCCCTGCGTCCAGCAGCTCCGTCACGATGCGGCGACCCTCGACATTGCCGTGGCCGGTCAGCATCGCTTTGTTCTTAATTCTCATGGCGTTTCCTCAGAAGGTGATGTTGTCGGAATCGGGCGCTTCGCCGCAGCAGCCCTTGAGACCGGCGATGAGCGCGACGTCCTCGGCGGAAAGCTCAAAGTCGAAAATCTCCGTGTTTTCCTGAATGCGCTTTGGGTTGCCGGATTTCGGCAGCGGCAGGAAGCCCATCTGCAGGCTCCAGCGCAGGCAGATCTGTCCGACGGACTTGCCATACTTCTCGGCGAGCGCCTTCATTTCCGGAACCTCGAAAATGGAGCCGGTGCCGAAGGGGCTGTACGCCTCGACAAGGATATTGTGCTCCTTGCAGTACTGCACCGTTTCATCCTGCGTGACGCCGGGGCACAGCTTGAGCTGGTTGACCATCGGCAGAATCGTCGCGGTTTCCATCAGCGTTTCGATGTGGTGCGGGAAGAAGTTGCTCACGCCGATGGCGCGGATGCGTCCGGCCTTGTACAGCTCCTCAAACGCTTTCCACGTGCCGGCAGTGGCCTGCTTCCAGACCGTGCGATACTGCAGCGGGTTCGGCCAGTGAATCAGATACAGGTCGAGGTAATCGACGCCGAGCTTGGCGATGGTCTGCTCGAACGCTTCAAGCGTGGCGATGTAGCCGTGGCAGGCGTTGCGCAGCTTGCTGGTGATGAACACGTCCTCGCGCTTGACGCCGCTTTCAGCAATCGCCTTGCCCACGCTCGCTTCGTTGCCATAGGCGGCGGCGGTGTCGATGAGGCGATAGCCGCACTCGAGCGCGCGCTTGATGGCGGCATTCGTGGTCGCGCCGTCGGTCTGCCACGTACCCAGACCGATGCAGGGAATCTTTACGCCGTTATTGAGAACGAAACTATCCGTCAGTGCTTTCATGGCCGAATCTCTCCTTCTGCGAAACCGCCGCCCGTCCGGACGTCTGTTTTTTTAGGCGGCCCTGCCGCCTTCAAAGCCCGCGTCCGCGCGGCGTGTTCATTTTATGCCGACGTCCCGAAGCCTGCGGCGTTGGCCTGCGGCAGGGTTCGAGACGCGGCGATGGTATGGTTGCTCAGTGGCGGGTCTTGGCGTTGCGCATATCCTGCACGCGGCAGACGGATTCGCGCATATTGCGGGCGATCTGTTCAAAGTCGCGGTTCTTGAGCGCGTCGTGATCCTGGAACATCCAGTCGCCGCCCGCGGCCAGCGTGCCGGGATATTCAACCAGCGGCAGGAAGTTCTCGCTGTTGAGCGAGCCGGTGACGACGAACTTGACATTCGGGAACGGGCCGTTGAGCTGCGCGAGGGTCTTGGTGCCGCCCATTTCAAAGATGGGGAAGAACTTCACGGCGTCAATGCCGTAATCGAGCGCCATCATCACTTCGGTGGCGGTGACGCAGCCGGGCAGCACGGACACGCCGCGCTTGAGGCATACTTCGACGACCTTCGGGCTGAAGCCGGGGATGACGATGAACTTCGCGCCCAGATCAATGGCGCGCTCGGCCATATCAGCGGTGAGCACGGTGCCGGCGCCAACATACAGCTCGGGCACGTCGCGCGCAATCTTCGCCATGTTCTGCAGGGAGTTTTCATCGCGCATGAGCACTTCCATCACGGGAAGGCCGCCCTCGACGAGCGCCTGCGCGGCGGGCACGGCGGAATCGGACTCCGCGCCGGCCAGAATGGGGCAGATACCGGTCAGTTTCAGCAGATTGAAGATGTTGCTATCCATGATTCGTTCCTCCCATTTTTTTGTGAAAGTATTTTTTAGTCGAGCCATTCAACCGCGACGCCAGTCATCGCGGAAAGCTTTTCAAGGTTGGAAGCCATAACGTCGGTGATTTCCAGACGGTTTTCGGCCAGCGCCTTTTCGCGCTTGTCCCACTCCATTTCGCCAGGCATGTAAATGCGGTCGACGCCTTCAGCCTTGGGGGCGCTGCGGAGTTCGTCCGCCATGCGCGCCATGCGCGCGTAGAACATCTCGGCGGGAATCATCTTGGTCACGTCGATTGCGATGAACGCATGACCGACCTTGTTGGGCGTTTCCATTTTCAGGTTCCAGCTGGGCACTTCGCTCAGCAGGCCCGCGCCGGTCACGACGGAGGCGAGCAGCTCGACCATCACGGCGAGGCCATAGCCCTTATGCGCCGCCATCGGGGACAGGCAGGAATGCTCCGGGAAGGTGCTCGGGTCGCTCGTGTGGCGGCCGTTTTCGTCGATGAGCCATTCAGCGGGCACCTGCGCGCCCTTTTCCTTGGCCATGACGACTTTGAGCGCCGCGACGTTGCTCAGCGCGACGTCGAGGAAGACGGATTTTCCGTCGCCCATCGGAGCGGCATAGGAGAACGGGTTGCTGCCGATGGAAACGCGGCAGCCGTTGGGAACCGCCATAATGGGATCGGTGTTGCTCATGGCAAGGCCGACCATGCCCGCGTTGGCGGCCATGTTGGCGTAATAGCCGGCCGCGCCGAAGTGGCAGCTGTTCTTCACGCCCACATAGGCGATGCCGCACTCGCGCGCCTTTTCAATGGCCTTGTTCATGGCGAAGCTGGCGGAAACCATGCCGATGGCCTGATTGCCGTTGACAATCGCCCATGCGGGGCCTTCGGCTTCGACGGTGGGCTGCGCATCCACGACCAGGCCGCCTGCCTGTATCTTCTGCACATAGCCCAGCAGGTTTTTCGTGCCGTGCGAAAGCACGCCGAACGTATCGGTCGTCACAAGGACGTCTGCGACGGTGCGCGCGTCGTTCGCGCTCATGCCGATTTGAACCAGCGCCTTCTCGGCAAAATCATGCAGCTTGTTGACAGCAATCGCTTTCATAAAGAACTCGGTCCCTTCCGTTAGTTTTGTGTGTATCATATCAGAACCTGTCGCGGTATCCAATACAGAAAACGGTTATCGATACGGACAATTCTGCTTTCTTTCTGCGTTGGTGAGTTGTCGTTTCAGGTATGCAGCGCGCGGCCGGCGCGCCGGAGAATCCTTGCCAAAAGCTGGGGGAAGAGACACGCCGTCTCTCCCCCCGGTAAAAGTATTTTTCTGACTTACAGTCCGTAGTATTCGTCGAGCACTTCGAGGTAGCGGGAGAGGCCCAGATCCTCGAGGCCATCGAGGTAAGCCTGCCA
>CAZKJW010000050.1:7852-16623 GCA_964553125.1 uncultured Oscillospiraceae bacterium | reverse complement strand
TTTTCGACGATTCGCGCGGGCATCATCTCAATCGCAGGATCGGCCACGCCGGCGCTTTCCGAATGATTCGTCACGCGCACGGCCACGATTTTGCCTTCGAGGATGTCGGTTTCAACGGTCAGTTCGCCGTTGCGTCCCTGCGCAACCGCAGTGTAGGTCACGGCGTCCGCCGCAAACGCCGGAAGCGCGCACGTCATCAGCAGCAGAAACGCGCACAGAACCGAAAGAAATTTCTTCATTTTTTCTTGCTCCTTCTTCAATGTTTACTGCATGTCGTTCATCAGGCAGTTGGCAGCGTATTTTCCGCTGCTGGCAGCATAGCCAATGCCAATGCCCGCGCCGGGATATCTGTACGTGAACGCGTTGCCCGCGGTCAGTTCGCCGGAGGCATACAGACCCGCAATCGCGTTGCCCTCGCCGTCGAGCACCTGGCAGGTATCGCTGATCTCAATCCCCGGAATGGTGCCGAAGTAGCGCAGATACACCTTTTCCGCATAGAAGGGCGCAGCTTCAATCTTCGTGGCATTCTTGGCGGGGAGACCAAATGCAGCCGCTTCGCCCGCATCGACTGCCGCGTTATAGGCGGTCACTTCCGTTTTCAGCGTTTCCGCATTCATGCCGAGCGCTTCCGCCATAGCATCCAGAGAATCATAGGGCGTCAGCAGGCCGTCTGCAATCTTCTGCTCGATCTGCTCGGGCTTGGCGTAGTTGGAATCGACGAGGTAATACGCCGTTCCGTTCTGGTCATAGGCGATGGTATTCATGATAATCATGCGGTTGTCGTTTTCATTGATGAAACGAGCGCCTTCGCCGTTGATAAGATACGTCGAGGTAATGAGCGTGCCGTTGCCGGCCGCCTTCGGCGAGCCCATAACGCCTTCGCCAATGACGCGCGTTCCAAACTGACGCGTCATCATGATGGCGTCGCCGGTCGCGCCCGCGTTGGAGCTGACGATTGCTTCGCTGTAGGCGGGGCAATATTCGGTCATCAGTTCGTAGTTGCTTCCGAAGCCGCCGGTTGCCAGAAGAACAGCGTTGGCGCGGATGGTGTAGCGGGTTTCGCCGTCTTCGGCGATAACGCCGCAAACGGCGCCATTCTCAACGATCAGCTCGGTCGCTTTCGTGTTGGTGCGCACATCCAAGCCGTCCTCGGCAATTTTCTTGGCAAGGAATTCGGTGTGTCCCGCGCCCTTCGCGGTCGCGTTCAGCGCGCAGATGTTCGGGGAGAATCCCGCCGAAGCCTTGGCGAGTTCGCCGGAGAAGGGCGCGCCCCAATCGATCATCATGTTGAGCAGCTCTTCCGAGCCTTCAAACACGTTCTTAATCAGTTCGGTGCGCACTTCCGTGCCGGAGGTAAACGCAAACAGCGCGGCGATTTCGTCCGTAGTCGTCGCAACGTTCTGCTCCTGATGGATCTTCGACGTCGTTCCGACGATCGCGCCGCCGCTCGTCGTCAGAGAGCCGCCGATCATGCCGAGCTTTTCCAGCACGATGAACGACGTTTCCGGATGCGCGTTATACAGCTCGTAAGCCGCCATGATTCCGGAAATGCCCGCGCCGACGATCACGACGTCGGTGGAGATTTCTTCTTCCTTCATTTCAGCAGCCGCACGCGCGCGCGAAAGCGCTTCCACATCCGCGCCCGCCGCGGTCAGAGCATTTTTGACGGCTTCCATCAGGCCGTCGCTCGTCATGGTTGCGCCTGCAACGGCGTCCACCGCAAGGCTCTGCTGCGCAACGATTGCGGCAGGAATCTTTTCAAACGCAGCCTCGCAGATGCCGGTGGTCTCGCTGTGGGAAACCACCTTCACAGAGACGATTGTATTTTCGCTGACCTCTACTTCCACGCTGATCTCGCCGTTGCGCCCGTTTCCAGCGCCGGTAAAGGTTCCGGGCTGGAACGCGGCGTATTCCGCGCCGGCGCAGGCAAACGCCGCCAGCATAGTCAGGCAAAGAAGCACAGAAAGAACCGACTTGAGTTTTTCCATTTTCTCCTCCTTGTAAAAAGATATAATTCATTATATAATTTACAAACTGTAAAGAGAAGTGCCTATTTCTTAACAGGGTTGTAACCAAAGGTTACACCCGCCGTCCGGAGGAAATAAAACGATGATCGAAAAGCACGCGCAGATCCTGTTGTCAATCGCTGCGGAGGGCAGCTTTTCAGGCGCTGCAAAGCAGCTGTTTCTCTCGCCGCAGGCGCTGATGAAACAGGCGACCAAGCTCGAAACGGATCTCGGCTTTCAGATTTTTCAGCGCACATCGCGCGGCGTCGCACTCACATCCGCAGGCGAAAAGCTGATCTCCTACCTCAAGCAGCAGCAGGAGGAGCAGCGCCGCGTGCTCGAAGCCTGCCGCGTAGCCGACGACGCGCCGCGTGTGCTGCGCCTCGCCCAGTGCAGCAACACGCTCTATCACAATTCCGCCAGAACATTCGCCGCATTCCGGCAGCAGAATCCAGACGTGCTGCTTCGCTTCGTCCATTCCCGGCCCGATCAGCTGTTCTCCGATCTTCGCAAAGCACGCTTCGATTGCTTCCTCTATCCGCGCCGTCCTGAGCCGGCGGCGGATCTGGCGTTCTTCCCGCTCAGCGAAACGCACTGCTTCTGCATCGTCGAGCAGATGCACCCGCTCGCAGAAAAGCCGGTTATCCCCTTGGATGATCTGCACAGTTTTCCCTTGTTCGTCCCGACAGAGAATCGCAATCCGCACGTCATGGCCATTCTTGCCGAGCACAACCTCAAGCCGAAATCGACGCCGCTCTCTCCCCTCTTCGTCTGCTACGAACGCGGGGTATACATTGTCTCCATGAAGCTCGACGCGCTTGCGGAGGGTCTGAAGCAAATCCCCCTTCAATGCAGCTTCACCGGCACGACCGGCCTCGTCTGCCGCGCGAATCCGTCGCCTTTGCTTCGGCGGCTGATTTCAGCCGCGCAAAGCGTGCAGGACCCGCCCTGCGAATGACGCGTCGCCCGCGCCGCAACGACCGTCCCGCATCCCCTTTCTGTCCATACCAAAACCTCCTGCCGCGGCTTTTTTTCCGCAGCAGGAGGTCTCTTTTTCGTTGCTGTTTTCCGTGCGCTTCTCCCGCCTTTACGGCCGCACAATCGCCGCCGTTCCGTGCAGATCACACAGCGGCACAAGCGGCAGCCGGCCGTTTTCGGCCTCATAGTCCGCGACGGCTTTTTTCACGCCGCAAAACCGGCTGCTGTTGTAGTCGTGCAGAAGGATGACGCCGCCGCGGCTCATGCGCGGATAGAACCAGCGTAGCCCCGCCAGTGTCGGCGCATACAAGTCCGCATCAAGGCTGACCAGCGCGAAGCGCTCCTCAAGCCCTTCCGCCGTCTCCGGAAAATAGCCCCTGCGCACGCTTGCGGCTTCGCGGTGCGGCAGACGCGCCAGCACGGCTTCCACGCTCGTATCGGCAAAATCGTTCGGCTGCGCATTCGCACCCGATTTTTCCCGCTCCGCAGAAACGTCGCGCGCGTCGAATCCCTCGAACGTATCGAACAGATACAGTTTCCTCTCCGGAAAGAGCGCGTTCATCTGCCATGCGAAATCGCCGCGATATACGCCCAGCTCTGCCAACGCGCCGGGAATGTTTTCCTCGCGCAGACGCGCGGCAATGCGGCGCAGCGTCGCCGCGCGCACGTCGGCATACTCCGCCGCACGGCTGACCGGCAGAATCTCTCCCGCAAAGCCAAGCCCTCTGGCCTGCTCCGTCAGCTGCCGCGCGCGCTCCCCGTCCAGCACGCCGAGCAGCGCAAGGTCCGGCGCAAGCGCAAGCGCATCCGAAACGGGCAGCACCGGCGGCTCGGCATCGCGGTTCCATGCGTTCGGGCTGTTGTCGCCAAAGGCAAGCACGTCCACGCGGTTGCGGTTCAGCAGGTTCAGCACGGCGCGACCCATCTGCCCCGCGCCGAGAACGACCGCCCTTTTCATTCGTTTCCCTCGCGCCGCAGGGCACGGCAGCGAATCATCTCGCCTGCGATGCTCACCGCAATTTCAGCGGGCGTGACCGATTTGATATCCATGCCGATCGGCGTATGAATTTCGCGTGTCTTTTCCTCTGCGACACCCGCCGCAACCAGCCGTGCATTCACAACCGCCGTCTTTTTCGCCGATCCGATCACGCCGACGTATGCAAACTCGCCGCGCAGAACCTGCGCTTCCACCTCAAAGTCGTGGCTGTGCCCCTGCGTCATCACGACGATATAATCGTCCGCGCACAGTTCAAGCGAATTGGCAATGCGGTCAAAATCGCCGACGATCACCTGCTCCGCATCCGGGAAGCGTTCCTTCGTAGCGAACTCGGGGCGGCAGTCAAACACAACCGGCCGGAAATCGACCGTCCTGAGAATCGGAACGAGCGACTGCGCAATATGTCCCGCGCCGAAAATCACCGCGCGCGCATCCATGGGGAGCGGCATAGCAAACGTGTTTTCATCCGCCGCGGCGCTGCCTTCGATCAGCTCTGCGCAGGAGCCGTCCAGCTTCAGAAGAAGCGTCGCCGGCCGCTTCTCCCGGAAGCAGCGCATCACATCCTGCGCAAGCGCGTTCCACGCTGCGTCGCCGCCGGGAATATACTGGAACAGCGCGGTCACTTCCCCGCCGCAGACCATGCCGATATCCTCGACCGGGTTGCGGTTCAGCCGGAAGGTATGCAGCGCAGAGCGCTTTTCCTTCAGCAGCGTCAGTGCCATTTCCTCGCTGCGCTTTTCCACCGCGCCGCCGCCAATGGTTCCCAGCAGCCGGCCGAACGCGCCGACAAGCATCTGGCTGCCGCTGCCGCGCGGCGCAGAGCCCTCATCTGAAACGAGCGTGACCAGCACCGTGTCGTTCAGCTTCTCCATCTCATAAAGCAACTGCATGAAAATTGTCCGCATCGTTACTCTCCTTCCACTTGTGCGCGAAAGAGCGCTTCAGCGTGCAGCGCCGCCCGGAAGCGCGCTTCATGCGCACTGCGGGCCGCCTCTGTTTCACACCGCGCCGCGCTGCGGCGAAATCTCTCCGCAAGCGGCGTCCGCTCCGTTCCCTGTATGTATTTATCAGCCAGAAACACCAGCGCGGCTTCGTCCAGCGCGTCGCCGTTCCAGTTGTGGTGCAAAGCAATCACGTTCGCCGCCTCATTATATCCGCGCGCAGCCACAAGCGCCGCGCCTGCGGACGCATGATTTTCCTGCAGCCGGCACACGTCGTGCAGAAGCGCCGCCGTGCCAACCAGTCCGCGATCCAGCAGCAGCCCGCGCTTTGAAAGCGCGTCCGTCATTTCCAGCGCCAGAGACCGCACTGCGCGGCAATGCGCCGCCACATGCTCCGGCAGCTGCGAGAGCAACGCCTCGCATTCCGCCAGCGGCGGCGTTTTCGCAGGGCGCAGATTCTGCGCCGCGACGCGCCACCCTGCCCGGTCAAGCACCAGCAGGCTGACGCTACCCGTGTCGAGCCGCATGTGCGTCATTTCATCCGGGCTGCGCCCGTCCAAATGGCACAGCAGCAGCCGGCACAGCCCCGCGTGCGAAAAGAACACGCTCGTTTCCGCAGCGGTTTCCAGCATGGCTAGTGCGCACTTCTGCGCATCGAGCGGGTTCTCCGCGCCGGGCGGCACGTGCTTGCAAATGCTCTCTCCGCGCAGCCGGTAGGTTTCCGGCCAGCGCGCGCGAATCGTCTCAAACGCAAAGCCGTCCCATTCGCCCATGTTCAGCTCGGTCAGGCGCGCGTCGCGCGGAACGTCGCGCTTCATCGCAATGCTTGCCGTTTCGGCACAGCGCGCGAGCGGACTTGTCGCCGCCCAAGCGTCGGTCATACCGTCAAACCACGTCTGCAAAAGCGCCGCCTGCGCGCGTCCTTCCCCGCTGAGCGGCCAGTCCGTCCGCCCGATGCAGTAAGAGCGCCCGTCCGGCTTTTCAATCGCGCCATGGCGCACAAGGAAAATCCTTTTCATTTCAGCGTTTCCAGCATATTTGCATAGTCCTGCGGCGTGTCCGCATCCAGCAGCACGCCTGCATCGTACGTTTCATATTCATGTATGGAAAGCCCGCCCTGCTTCATTGCGCCGCGCAGACCGCCTTCCCCCTCGTACTCGCATACGCAGCGGGCCGCACGCGCGCTCATCAGAATCGGGTGCCCCGGTTTTCTGCCGCAAAGCGGCACGACAAAATCAGCGCGAAAGCGCAGCAGCGCCCGCGCCGTTTCCACGCGGTACGCAGGCGCGTCGCCCGGCGCAAAGAAAATCCTTTCGGCTCCTCGCAGCGCGGCAAGCCCCAGCTTGACGGAATCGAGCATCTGCGTGGAAGCGTAGCGCTCGTTGCGCACAAACCGCACGGGCAGCCCCTCCAGCGCCGCTTCGATTTCGCCGCCGCGATAGCCCGTCACAACGACGATCTCCTGCGCGCCTGCGGCCAGCAGCTTTTTTGCATTCAGGCGAATCATCGCTTCGCCCTGCACGGGCAGAAGCGCTTTGAGCCGCCCCATACGCGAGGACAGCCCCGCCGCAACGAGCAGCGCCCGGACGTTCGCCATGGTTTCTTCCTTCATTATGATAATAAATCAGCGGCCGAAAGCCTGCAATATAAAATTAGGAAGAGAAGGCCGAAAACCGGCCTTCTCTCGGTTCAGGTTCAATTACGCATTCGCCGCAAGAATGCTTTCCTTGACCATGCTCTTGAGGATGACGATCTTGTGCGCGTTGCAGCGGAGCGCGACAGCGTCCTTCACCGCGAGTTCAGCGGCCTGCTCGGCCAGCTCGTCGGTGATGGGCTTATCGGCAAGGAACGCGATCACATCGTCCGCAACTCTGGGCATGGGAGACACGCCGCCAAAGACGAGCTTGCCGCCGGTGATCTTGCCGTCCTGCACCTGGAACGCGCTGGCCACGCCGACAATGGCGAAGTCCACCGCATCGCGCAGACGGAACTTGAGATACTGACCCTTGAGGTTGCTGGTCAGCGGGATATCAATGCGCGTGACGATTTCGTCCGCTTCCAGCACATCCTTCACCTTCGGGCTGGTGCAGAAGAATTCGGCGGCGCTGAGCGTGCGCTTGGTGGTGACGATTTCCGCGCCGAGCGCGATGAGCACGGGCGCCGTATCGGACGGGCTGACCGCGTAGCAGCCGCAGTCCATGCAGCGGCGCGCTTCGGCCTGCGCTTCCTCAAGAGAAAGCGTTTCGCTGTCTTCAACGTCCAGCGCGCGCTGTCCGACGGGCAGCTCCTTCGCCTTGTGAGAGACACGGTTTTCCACACCGACCGCATCAAAGTGCAGCTCGCGCGCGGGAGCCTTCGCCTTTTCGATCGGATAGCCGAGCTCGGCCGTGATCGACTTCGCAGCGGCCACGCCGCCCGCAATCGCACGGATGGCGATGTTCGGGCCGGTCACAGCGTCGCCGGCGCCGTAGACGTGCGGCATCGCGGTCTTGAACGTTTCGCCGTCGGCTTCGAGCAGACCGCGTTCGCTCTTGAGCTGCGCGCCGAACTTGTCGCCGAGGAAGTCGAGATCAACGCGCTGGCCGGTCGCCAGGATGATCGTATCAGCTTCGATGACGCTCTTGTCGGCCTCATCGTAGACCGGGCTGAAGCGGTGCTGCTCGTTATAGACGGACACGCACTTCTTGGTTTCAAGCCCCTTGACCTTGCCGTTTTCTTCAAGGATAGCGCTGAGGCCGCGGCCGTTGATGATCGTAACGCCCTCTTCCTTCGCGCGTTCGATTTCTTCGCGCGCGGCGGGCATTTCGTGTTCCTGCTCAAGGCAGCACAGGGTGACTTTCTTCGCGCCAAGGCGCACGGCCGTGAGCGCAACGTCCATTGCAACGTTGCCGCCACCGCAAACGAGCACGTTCTCGCCGAACTGCGCAACCTTCTTGAGGTAGGTGTTGACTTCCACCAGGAAGTTCAGGCCGAAGTGCGTCAGCTCCTCGCCGTGGATGCCGAGGATCGGCTGCTTCCACGCGCCGGTGCCAATGAACACGTTGTCGTATGCTTCAGTGATATCCTTGATATCGACGTCCTTGCCCACGGCGGTGTTCATGCGGAATTTCACGCCCATGCCTTCGAGCGCAGCCGTGAAGGCTTCCATGATATCCTTGGGCAGACGATAGTGCGGGATGCCGTACATCAGCACGCCGCCGGCCTTTTCCATCTTGTCGATGACGGTCACGTCATGGCCGAGGTTGCGCAGATAATACGCGGCGGCAAGGCCGGACGGGCCTGCGCCGATAACGGCGACCTTCTTACCGGTTTCCTTTTCGGGCTTGCGATAGAACTTGTCTGCATGCTGGAGAATGTAATCGCCCAGCGTGCGCTCGACGCAGTGGATGTTCACGCAGTCGCCGTGCTTGCCCTGGTTGCACTCGTCCTGGCAGGGATGCGGGCAGATGCGGGAGGTGATCATGGGCATGGGGTTGACCTTGAGAACCGTCTCAGCCGCCTCGTCCCACTTGCCTTCGCGGATCAGACCCATGTAGGTGGAAATGTCCGTGCCCGCCGGGCAGTTTCTGGTGCACTGGGAGGTGCAGATTTTGTAGCCGCCGAAGATGGAGTGATAGCGGTTTTCGCCATGAATGGCATAGCACTCCTCGCCGCACTTGCGCGCGCAGTTCAGACGGCCGGACGCCTCGTGCGGATAGCGATAGAACCAGCAGCGGACATCCTGACAGAGGTTGCCGCCGAGCGTTGCCGTGTTGCGCACGAGCGGCGTGGCGACGCTGTGCGCCGCTTCGGCCAGCATCGGGAATTCGCGCTTCACGTCTTCGCTGTCCACAATGGACGTCAGCGTGG
>CAZKJW010000050.1:0-7842 GCA_964553125.1 uncultured Oscillospiraceae bacterium | reverse complement strand
CAATGCGCATTTTGCCGTCGCGAATTTCAATCCCCTTGCTGCCGGAGACGCGCTTGAGATCGATGAGCGCATCGGGAGCCGAGGGAAGAATTTCCCGTTTCAGCACGCCCAGAAGATCGGTGCCGCCCGCCACGAACTCGGCGTCATGGAGCTTCGCCTTCAATTCGCCGGCCTGCTGAAAACTGTCAGCTCTTTCATATCTAAAGGTTTTCATTTCTTGTCTCCTTTCGGCAGTTTGCCCAACGCCTTGAGAATCACGTCGGGGGTGGCAGGATAGGTGGACACGTCAACGCCGATCGCGTTGGAAATGGCCAACATGGCCGCAGACGCGGCACCGCCGCCGGAGATTTCGCCAATGCCGTGCGCATGATACTGCCACGTATCAAACTGCGATTGTTCAAACAGATAATCGAACTCGGGGAACTCGTTGAACGGACGGGTCTTGTATTCGAGCATGTCGTAGGTCATCGTGCGGCCGGTTTCCTTGTCGACGATATGCTCCTCGAAGAACGCCGTGTCGAGGCAGGCAGAGCCGATGCCGCCCTGCACCTGCATTTCGAGCGTCGCGGGGTCAATGACCTGGCCCGGGTCGGTGCCGACGACCATCTTCAGCACGCGGGTCTTGCCCGTGTAGGTGTCGACTTCGACTTCGACGAACACCGCCACGCAGCTGGGCGTGGAGAATTCTTCGACGTGCTTGCCGTAGCCGGTCACGGTGCACCAGTAGTTCACCAGCTCGCCCAGCGCGATCTTCTCGCCCGGATGCAGCTTGGAGACAACGTAGTTGTCCTTGATTTCCATATTCTGCCAGCTGCAGCGCAGCTTGACTTCGGCGGACTTGAACACCTTTTCCAGCGCATCGTCGCAGGCGTTGGCAATGGCGTGGCCGAGGGTCATCGTGCCGCGCGAGCCGCCGAGCGAAACGCCGGTGGGGCTGTAAATCGTGCCGGAAGGCACCATGACGACGTTCTCATACGGAATGCCGAGGCGCTCGGCGACGATCTTCTGCGCGTTGGAGCGCTGGCCGTTGCCGTTTTCGGTGATGTCCGCGTGAAGCGTGGCAATGATGGTGTTGTCCAGCAGGCCGGGGGTCAGGCGCACGTAGGCTTCGCAGCAGTCCTCGCCGACGTCGGCGTTGCCGATGCAGGAGCAGCCGACGCCCGTGACGTAGCGGCCGTCGGGCGAGACGGAGGTGGGAACACCCCAGCCCTTCCATTTGTCCTTCCAGCCGAACTTCGCAGCCGTATCGCGGATCATCTGATCATACTTGATCGTGTGCGCTCTCCACGGCAGACCGTCGCGCCAGATGTAGGTGTCGCCGTCAGAAACATAGTTCTTGGCGAAAACTTCCATCGGGTCGAAGTTGCCGGCGCGCGCGACGCGCGTGACGAGCATGGAAAGGCAGCTGTTCAGTTCCTGTCCGCCGTATCCGCGAACGATACCGGCTGGCTGCTTGTTGGTGACGACGATGTCGGTGTTCAGATCCCAGTCATGGCACTTGCCCATGATCAGCTGGGTTTCGCCCAGACCGACGCCGATGTTGCCCTGCAGGTTGTCGTTGAACGCGCCGGCGTCGATTTTCCAGTCGCCTTTAAAGGCGCGGATAACGCCGTCCTTGTCGATGCCCATGCGGGCGTGCACCTGCGTGCCCAGACGGGTCTGGTAGTTGGTCATCTGTTCCACCTTCGTCTGGAACACCTTGACCGGCAGCTTCGTGACATAGGCGAGCGCCGTGGCGGCCGTCGTCTGGAAGGTCATGGACTGCTTGTTGCCGTAGGAGCCGCCGGTGTGGAACGTGTAGGGCTCATACTTGATGCCGGGCAGAACCGACTCGTTGACGAGCTTGAGCAGGAAGCAACTCTGAGAAGTGCCCCAGAGGCTGAACTTCAGGCCGCCGTCCCAGCGGACGATGACTCCCGGAGGTTCGGGCGCGTTCGGCGCGCACATGCCCATGAACTCAATGGTATCCTCAGCTTCGTAGGCGCACTTTTCTTCAAACGCCTTGTCCACATCGCCGCGCACCAGATGCCAGAACTTGCCGTCGAGCTGCATCAGCTCAAGGCCGCCGGGGCAGATGTTGTGGTCAAACTGCTCGTACAGCTGCGGCGCGTCGTCCTTGAGGGAGGAATACGCGTCGTAAACCGCGGGCAGCACTTCGTATTCGACTTCAATCAGCTCAATGGCTTCGTTGCAGATTTCCATCGTATCCGCCGCAACGAGCGCCACCGCGTCGCCGACGTAGCGGACATGCTTGTCCAGCAGCGGCTTGTGGGGCGGCCAACCCATGAGCGGGTTCATGTTCATGGCGTTGAGGTCTTCATAGGTGAGCACCGCGCGCACGCCCTGAAGCGCCTTCGCTTTTTCAAGGTTGAAGGACTTGATAATGGCGTTGGGATGCGGGCTCTTCTTGACCGCGCCATAGATCATGCCGTTCATCTTATAGTCGTCCGTATAGACCGCGCCGCCGGTGACGATTTCGCGCGCGTCCTTGCGGGTGCAGTTTTTGCCGACGTATTTATACTCCGCCGGATCCCTGTCCAGAGGGAAATACCGCTTTGAACTGGGGATGTACTCCTCCTCCGGGATCGGGTTGTTGATACCGTTAAGCAGAGGCTTTCCCATTATTTCTCCCCTCCGTTCGCAAATTTTTCAATGGCGTTGAGAACATGATACTGGCTGATGCAGCGGCAGTAGTTGCCGGCCAGCGCGTCTTCGATTTCCTTGCGGGTGGGATGCGGGTTTTTCATCAGGAGCGCCTTGGTCGTCATCAGCACGCCGGGCGTGCAGAAGCCGCACTGGAAGGCGTACTCGTCGATGAACGTCTGCTGAAGCGGATCCAGCTCGCCCGTGGACGGGTTCTGAAGCCCCTCAACGGTGATGATGTGCTTTCCGTCGCAGTCAACGGTCAGCGCCATGCAGGACGTAACCGCCTCTCCGTCGATGATTACCGTGCACGCGCCGCACGCGCCTTCGTCGCAGGATTTTTTGGTGCCCGTCAGGCTCAGACGTTCACGCAGGGTTTCAACCAGCGTTTCTTCCGGCCTGAGCTGTCCGAATTTGTTGCCAACGGAAAACTCGTATTTCTTTCCGTTGACCCACAGGGTACAAGAATCTACGCCCATGTCTTTTGCAACCTCCTGTTTTGATGATTCGGCCCCGTACGTTATAATACAAACGTATCATTTGCATTATAACATGTGATATTTTCTTGTCAATAGGATTTTCGCGCGCATTGCGCCGTATTTTTCAGTTAAATTCATATTTTTACAGCATTTATGCCAGAATCGTATATTTTTAACGCGTGGTAGCGCCGTCTAACCGTTTCATAAGAATACATGTGTATCCTTTCACTTTGTTTTCACGCGTATTCAAAAAGGCCGCGCGCTGCGCAGCCTCCTGTTTCATTTTGCTTTTTATCGCTGGCTCAGCACGGCTTCGCGCAGCATCGTCCGGATTGCGTGCAGGGTTTTCTCGGCGTACCGGCCGGGCACAGCGGATTTCACTGCAAACGCCGCGGCGCTCTCTGCGGTTTCCTCGCTGATCTCGCTGAACGCAAGCGCCGCCTCTGCTTCGTTCAGCCGCAGCGGAACGGGCGCGGCTCCTCCAAGAATCAGCCGCGAGCGCAGAATCTGTCCGTTCATTACGCCGAACACCGACGCAAGGCAGACAAGGCTGCCGTCCGGATCCGGCCTGACCGCGTCGAAACGCATGGCCGCCCCTTCAATGACGGGCACTTCAATTTCCACGATGCGCTCGTTTTTGCGCAGCGCCCGGGACAGGCGCGGCTTTTCCAGCAGATCGGCGGCCTTCACGGAGCGCTCGCTGGTGTGAATCACCGCGTCGAGCGCAAGCAGCGCGGGCGCAAGCACGCTCGGCGCGGCGGCGTAACATCCGCAGTTCATGCAGCGCTGCGCCTCGCCAACGGCATGCGGCAGATCGGCAGCCTCGCCGCAAAGCCCGGACGCGCGCGAAACGCCCTCCGCGTCAAAGGTGAGGAACGGCAGATGAATCTGCTTGCCCACGCAAAGATGGCCCTCCTCCACCCCGTGCGCCGCAAGCAGCCCATGCGCCGCGCCGCGTCCCCTGCGCACGGACTCAATCACGGAATCGTCCTCGTCCGCCGCAGAGTCGTAGACAAAGTCGAAGCCGGCTGCCTTTTCGGGCGCATATGCGCCCATAAAAACAACGCCCATCCCCGTATAGGCGGCCAGCAGGCGCTGGAGCGTTTCCGCAGTGACGCGGCCTTCAAACGCCGCGAGCGGACTGCCCTGCATGGCGAAAACGGTCACGTCGCAGCCGTTCTGCCGCAGGTAGAACGCCGCCGTCAGCCCGGCCGCCCCGGAACCGAGAACCGCGGCGCGCTTGCCGCAGGAATCAGGCGCGGGCACATACAGGTTCGACGCGTGTGCAAGCGCATAATCGCCGATGGCGCATTCCACCGCATGAACGGCAACACCCTCCTCGCGGCAGCACGCCGTCTCGCACGCATGATCGCACAGGCGGCCCGTCAGCGCGGGAATCGGGTTGGACTGCATGACGATCTGCGCCGCGCCGTCCGGGTTACCAAGGCGCAGCTGCTCCAGCGCGGAAGCGATGCGGATCCCAGCGGGACAGGCGCGCTGGCACGCGGGCGCCGCAACGCGGACGCCGCCGTAAACCGACGTCTGCCGGCCGCGCCGGAGCGCTTCACAGCCCGCCGCGCACGCCGGAGACGCGCCGTCCTCTCCCCATGCGCAGCCCGCGGGTGCGAGCAGCTCCTGCGACACGGTGCAGCCCGGATCGGCAACAAACCGCGCCGCTTCGGCAAGAACCGGCGCATCCCGCTGCAGCAGCTCGCTCGCGGCAAGCGCGCCGGCGGTCGCATCCGCGCGAATGCGGACGCTGCCGCCCGTCCGGGAAATCGCCTCGCAGCCGTTGAATGCATTCATGGCAAGAATCTCCTTTTGAGCAAATATTGAGGAAGAAAATAAAAAGAATAAAAATACAATCGAATTTTTCTTTTCTCCAATATAATACATTCCATTTGTGAAGTCAATAGCAATTCCGCCTTTTTCGCTGTTCATAACACATTTCGCACAAAAATATGAACTTTTTAATTGCAGCAATAATATTTTCAATTTGCTATTGACAAAACAATATCAATAATTTATCCTATTCACTAACAATACGCTTGTATTTTTACATGTGCTAACTCTTTCCCGAAGCGCACGGAAAATGCAGGCGCAAAAAACGAAAACGGAGAGGTGTCGGTATGAACAGTACACAAGCAAAATCGGGACGCTGCTGGGCTGTGGTCGGGTTCTTCACACTATTTATGGCGCTTATGACCTACAACCTCATCATCTATCCCGCCTGTGCCGTGACCACGATGGAGGTCTTCGGCATCGGTCAGACGGAGCTGACGACGCTTTCGTCGGTCACTTCGCTCGTCGGCGTGTTCTGCGGCTTGATCTTCGGCAAAATGCTTGACACGAAGGACGTGCGCAAGAGCATTCTCGTCTTCCTCGCCATCGGCACGGTTTTGTTTTTCATTCGCGCGTTCGCGCTCAATTATGTCGCGACGCTCGTGCTGACCTTCCTTGCCTCCTTCTGCGTGGGCATCTGCCAGGTGGCAGCGCCGAAGGTCATCGCGACGTGGTTCGCGCCGGATAAGGTCGGCTTTGCTTCCAGCTTCTTCGTGGCCGGTTCCGGCCTCGGCTCTGCGTTCGGCTTCGCGCTGGGCGGAGCGCTGGGCATTGAGAAAGCGCTGCTGAGCATCGGCATCCTGCATCTGGCGCTGCTGGTGTACTGGCTTGTGATCGGCGGCGAAGGCCCGTTCAAGCAGGCCGCCCCTGCGGCCGATGAAAAAGCCGGCAAAGACGCGCCGAAGGACGGCAGCGTCTATAAGAGCAAGAACCTCTGGCTGATCATCGTCGCCTACAGCATGGCGATGACCGCCTCCATGACGCTCAACAGCTACCTCATCAACTCCTTCATCAGCAAGGGACTCGATCCTGCCAAGGCTTCCCTGATGGGCACGGTGCTCAACATCTGCCTGTGCGCCGGCGGCTTCATCATGACGGCCATGCTGGGCGTCGTCAAGAAATTCAACCCGCTGATGACCGCGGCCATGGTCGGCGGCGGCGTGATGGTGCTGCTGGCGTGGTTCACGCCCATCAGCGCGCTGACGTGGGTGTTCGTTGCGCTGGGCGGCCTGTTCTTCGGCGGCTCCCTCGGCCTGTGCATCGGACGCATTCCGCTCGTTCCGCTCACCGGCGATTTCGGCCCGGCGCTGATCGGTCAGGCTTCCGGCTTTGCCGAGACGGTCAAAGGTCTGATCAGCTTCGTGCTTCCGATTCTGGTGGCGAACATCTTCGGCACCAACTTCAACGGAATCTTCGTTGTCTTCGGCGTGTGCTGTGCGCTCGCCTTCCTCACGGGCGGCCTGCTTCTGCCGGAGCTTGGCGAAAAGGGTTCCCTCTTCCGCGCGAAGAACTGATTGCTTCCCGAAAAGGCAAAACGCCCTCCGCCTGACGGGTGTTCTTGAAACAGCAAAAGCCAAGCTGCAAAACGCGGCTTGGCTTTTCCGTCGGGGTGAGCGTCTTTTCTATGGTCATCCGTCGCGGCAAACGCCGCTCCGTCGCCCCACAGCCAGTGACAGAATCTCCGTGGGCTTGTGCAAGCGTTACGGCTTGGTTTCTTCCGCGCCTTCCGCCGGCTTTTCGTTCAGCGTTTCTTTCGCCGTCAAGTCAGCGCGCTGCGCTTCATGGCGCAGGCTGTCCATCAGGTAGTTCTTCAGATACTCCTTCATCCACTCGTTCGCATGCTTGTGCTGGCTGCCAAGCACCTCGCTGACAAGCAAATCAGGATGCTCAGCGAAGGAGATAATCGCGCCGTTTGTGGCGCGGCTGACGGTGCGCGCATGAAGGAAGCGCTTGCTCTGGAACACCTCCAGCAGCAGGCGCGCCAGAAGCATCTCGATTTTTTCCACCGTGAAGCGTGCGAGATTTGCCGACATCGGCATCGTCTCGTTAATCATATGCACGTTCATGATCTGCACGCGCCAGAGGTTTTCCGGCGCGGACATATACGAAATCTGCTTATCGATAATCGTTTCAATCAGCCGCCATGCGTCGGCTTCCGTCAGCAGGTTGTTGCGCTTGAGGTATTCGTATTCGCCGATCAGCGGATCGTAATGCCTGCAAGTCTCGGCATGGATGTCCATGATGATCTCATTGAACAAATTCTCCTTGCTGCCGAAATTCGCGGTAATCTGCCCCGCCGTAAGGTTCGCCATATGCGCGATCGTCCGCACGGTCGCGCCCTCGTAGCCATATTTGCCGAATGCAATCACCGCAGCCTCTTTGAGCTGCTGTGCCGTCGTCTTTCCGGAAGCGTCCGCCTTTTTTCTCATGAGCCGTATCCTTTTCTGCGTCCCTGCCGTAATATTTCTATATTATCAGCTTTCGGATTTTTCGTCAATCTTTTTCGCGCCGCCCCGGCTGGCGCCCGCTTTCTCCCCGATATTTCGCACGCGTCGCCTCGCCCCCGCGCAGGTGGCGCTCTGCTTTGTTCTGCCGCAATACGGCTTCCACTTCGCGTGCAAGCGCGCCGTCGAAGCGCGCAATCCGCTCCGTCACATCCTTATGGATGGTCGATTTGCTCACGCCCAGCGCCTTCGCCGTCTCGCGCACCGTCGCCCGATGCCCGACAATATATTCCGCCGCCCGCACAATGCGCTTTTCCCGCTCCTCGCGCATAACAAACACCTCCGCGCTTTTTGCAAGCGTATGCGCCGCACGCGGAACTTTTTCGCGCCCTGCGCGGAAAAGAAAATCCCGCGCCGCGCTTTTTTTGTAAGAC
>CAZKJW010000049.1:12442-17551 GCA_964553125.1 uncultured Oscillospiraceae bacterium | reverse complement strand
TCAGCGGCGCATTTTCTTTGCCCTTCGGGCTTTTTTTGTGCGATTTTTGCGCTTTCTTTCGGGGAGAAAATTTGGATATATTGTACTTTTGTTACGCATATGTTTTTATTTATTTACGGCTTATTCTTTTAATTTTCATCTCTGTGTAATATCTATATATAGTTTTTTGTTGACAGAATCATACAAAATATGCTATAAAGAACTGAAAATGCTGCAATTTTTCGACATTTATTTCGGCTTGCTTTTTGTGGGCTTATAAAGGGATGTTTTCGGCTTGACAAGAAACGTTTACGGAACGTACACCGCGCGCTGCTCGCGGCATGTCTGGGCGCAGTATGGCTTTCTTTCAGAGCGTCGGCTGCTCGGGCTGGATCGCGAGCAATACCGCATTTACAGCGGCCGCGGCGGCCGCCGTGCCGATCGGCTGACGGTGCGCGCGTGCCTTCTGGGCGTTATTGCAATCGTTTGCTTCATTCTGCTTGCGACAGGCCGCGGCGGCTCGTTCCTCATGGCCGTGACGGCCGCGCTGCTGGCATGGGGCATCGGCTGCGCCGTCGGCGCGAAGCGCGCCCAAATGGCGCGGTATGCCCGTTGCGGCTATTACTACTATTAATGCGCCGCGCCGGCTTCAAAACTCCACAGTCAATCTTTCCACGGGGTGCTGCCGGCGCTGACGCCGCTGCATCCCGTTTTACGTCCAAACAAACCCGCGCAGGGAACTCACGCTGTTGAAGGAGGCTGCAAAAATGAATACGTTTGCACAGCAAAAGAAAAAAGCAATTACTTTCAGCTACGACGATGGCGTTACACAGGATCGCAGGCTGATCGGTATTTTCAACAAATACAATCTCAAAGCAACCTTCAACCTGAACTCCGAGCTGCTAGGACAGCCGGGGCAGCTGATCCGCGACGGCGTCCGCGTATCGCACGACAAGAACAAACCAGAGGATGTGAAATTCATCTATGAGGGGCACGAAGTCGCGGTTCACACGCTGACGCACCCGCTGCTGCCTCAAATTGCGGATGAGCAGGAGATCATCCGTCAAGTGGAGCAGGATCGGCTCAACCTCTCCGAGCTGGTTGGCTATGAGGTTTGCGGAATGGCCTACCCCTGCGGCGGAACAAACAACGATGACCGCGTTGCAGCGATTATCAAAGCCCATACGAGCGTTCAATATGCCCGCGCGTTGGAAACAAACCACAGCTTTGCGCCGCAGGAAAACCTGTACCGGTTTCAGGGGACGCTCTATCATCACGACGAATGGGACAAGCTATTCACGCTTGGCGAGGAATTCATTCGGCTCAAAACGGAAGAACCGGCAATTTTTTACATCTGGGGCCATGCCTACGAGTTTGACATTTTCCCCGAGCGCTGGAAACAATTCGAAGCGTTCTGCGAAATGGTCTCCGGCCGGGACGATATCTTTTACGGAACAAACAGAGAAGTGCTGCTGGGACGCTGACTCATGCCGCGCAAAGCGCGCATGATTTTTCGCCCAGCCTTTCACGGATCAAAAAAGCAGCGTGAGGAAACGCAGACATGAGCATTCTTTTCATGGGGCGCTGCCCGTCGGCTCGTTTCAAGAAGATCGTCGACGGCAAGCCGCAATACGGCGACAGCGTCGCAGGATTTCTTATGATTGAGGAATCATCTGACGGCATTTTCACACTTTCCTTTGCCGAGGAAACCAACAATTTGATGAAAAAGGCATTCCGCATTGCTGCGGAGTCCTCGGACATGCTCCCGGACGCGCTGAAAATTACCGGGCGTCTCGGTAGCACATTCATCAGCGCATTTCTCAGGGGCGGAAGCAACGCCGCAAGCAGCGCACGAACGGCACAGGGCATCCAGCAGGATTATAACAGCATGATCGAGAAGCTCAACCAACACAAAGCCAGCGCATGGGGCCTGACTGCGGCGCGCAAGCCTGTTTGCACGCTGTCAGAGAATTCCGATGTCCAATGGCGTTGCTGGAAAAAGAACAGCTCGCTGATTCTGCATCCGAGCGCGACCGACCAGTCGGACGTGCTGTCAATGCTCTTTGTTTTCAACACCCCCGACGAAGCCGGGCGCTGGGTAGACGCGCTGAAATCCGTCCTTCCGGGACTTCATCCCACGCAGTTATAAGCAGGGCGCTGGCGCGCCTTTTTTTATTTCTGCGTCGCCTGACGCACACTCGAAAAAAAGAGAACCTGTATCGGTTCCCCAAAACGCAAAAAAAGACCGCCTTCGCGGTCTCAGACTGTCAAAAAAGTCGTACCTACAGCAGAAGCAATTCGCCGTCTGCAAGACTCTAATCGTATCGACCGGCTTTGCCGGTCGGGCGGGGCGTTTTCCGTAGCAAAATGCAGTTTTGCGGAGGAAAACATTCATCAGCTTCCTCGAAAAAAGTGGCTTTGCCACTTTTTCGACACCCTGAGACCGCCTTCGCGGTCTTAAATTTTTGGAAGATGTCAGCAGGCTCGCTTGCCGGACGGCGACGGAATGAAACGCCTCAAGAAAACGGGCATATCGCTTCTTTCTCTTTGCTCCGTTCAGCCCTTATCCAGCGTGAACTCAAAGCGCGTCTCCTTCTCGTCGGAGAACGCCTGAATCCGCTTCCCGTGCTGATCGATGATGCTCTTCACAATCGCAAGCCCAAGCCCGGTCCCCTTGCCAGTGGTGTGCGCCTTATCCACCTTATAGAAGCGTTCAAAAATCTGCGGCAGATCCTCGGGCGGAATCTGCGAGCCGTCATTGGCGATGACCACGCGCACCTGCCCGCCTTCCTCTCTCGTGCGCGCGGCGATGGTGCCGCCGTCCTCCTTGCCGTACTTGATCGCATTGTCCACGAGGTTCACAATCACCTGCTCAATGCGATCCGCGTCGGCATCCACGAAGCAGGTCTCGTTCTGGAAGTCGATTTCGACGTTCAGATGCTTTTCGTTCATCCGCTGTTCCTGCCGCACCATCACGCGGCAGATCATCTCGTTCACGTCGAAGCGCGTGCGCGTAAGCGGCGTCTTGCCGCTCTCAATGCGCGAAAGGTCGAGCAGTGTGGTGATGAGCTTATTGAGGCGCTTTGTTTCGTCCCAAACGATGCCCATATATTTCTCGCGCTCGTCCTCCGGAATGGTTCCGTCAAGCATTCCGCCGATGAACCCCTGCATACTCGTCAGCGGCGAGCGCAGCTCATGCGACACATTCGCCACAAACTCGCGCCGCGTCTGCTCCAGCCGGTCAAGATCCTGCGCCATGCTATTGAACGATTCGGCCAGCCGGCCGACCTCGTCGCGCGTATGCACCTCAACGCGCTGGCTGAAATCGCCGTGCGAGAACTTATCGGCGGCGGCCGCCATCTGGCGCATCGGCTCAGTGAAATATCGCGAAGCGATCAAAATCAAAACCGCGCCGAAGCTCGCCGCAAGGATCAGCGCGCGGAAAACCTCCTGCAAAATCTCGCGGTAGCTGGCCTCCACGCTCTGCTCGCTCGTATGGATGAACACCGCGCCGAGCACGCGCCCCTTCTCGATATACGGCGCGCCGACGGTGAAGACGACGTTGCCGGAATTGGTTAGCGCGCGGTCCTTGATGGTTTCACCAGCCAACACGCGGCCAAGGTAGGAGAACGTCTCCTCCAGCGTCATGCCGCCCGCATCGGAAACCGTATCCTCGCCAATGGGGATGACGTTTCTGTATCGGTCGATGATGATCAGATACGCGTCATATTCCTTTGTAATCTCCTGGCTTTTCCAGATCATATACTGGTCGGCGCTGCGCGTGGAATACAGGCTGCGCTGCGCGGCCAGCTGCGCCACGTCGCGCGCCTGATTCGTCAATTCCGTCAAACGCTCGTTGACCTTATCCTCGCGGATGCGATCATACATAAAGAACGTCAGCAGCCCCATTGCGACAATGAGCACCGCCAGAAACAGCGCCAGCAGGCGCGCATAGAGCGAATGAAACATACGCCCTTATTTCACCTCAAACTTATAGCCGACGCTCCACACGGTCTTGATCTGCCAGCCATACTGTTCGCACCCCTGCAGCTTTTCGCGCAGGCGTTTGACGTGTACGTCCACCGTGCGGGAATCGCCGAAGAAGTCGAACCCCCACACCTGTTCCAGCAGCTGCTGGCGCGTGAACACCTGATTCGGGTGGCTGCCCAGAAAGAACAGCACCTCCAGTTCCTTCGGCGGCATTTCCAGCTCGCTCCCCGCATACACCGCAGAGTAGCGGCTGATATTCACCGTCAGCCCGGGGAACGAAATCTCCTTCGCCGGCTCGCTGTCGCCGGACTGATAGCGGCGGTTCACGGCCTTGATGCGCGCCACAAGCTCCTTCGGCTCGAACGGCTTGACGATATAATCGTCCGCGCCCAGCTCCAGCCCGAGCACGCGGTCGAACGTCTCCCCCTTCGCCGAAAGCATGATGATCGGAATGTTGCTCGTCCGGCGGATCTCGCGGCACACGGCCCATCCGTCCATGCCCGGCAGCATAATATCCAGCAGCATCAGATGCGGCGGGTTCTTGCGGAACATCTCCACGGCGGTATCGCCGCGGTCGGCGGTCTCCACCTCGTATCCCTCTTTTTCCAGATACAGGCGAACGAGCTGCACGATATTCGGGTCGTCGTCCACCAGCAGGATTCTTGTTTTGCCTTTCGTCACCGGCATTGTCGAACACTCCTTTCCTCGGGGTTCAGGGTTCTGTTTTTTGCGGCGCAAAAGCGCCTTTCAGGGACGGCCGCGCCATGCCGCCGTCCGGAATCCGCAGGGGAACGTTTGCAGGGGCTCCGCCCCTGCACGCGGCGTTCAATCGTCGCGGGTGCGCCCTACCGGGCTTCCCGCTCGTTTCTCGCCGCGTCTCCGGCGCGCTGCTTCGGCCACTGGCCGCGCGCGCCTGCGCCGCTGGCAGGAACCTGAGGTTCCTGCACCTCCCGGTTTGGGAATTATTGATTCATGCTGCACCGTCTCCGCGTGTTTGCGTGGCACTTAGAGTTGCAGCGTTAGGCATATTTCGCGGCGTTCAATTTTTCAAACTACGTCAGGGGCTCTTGCCCCTGCACGCGGCATTCAATCGTCGCGGGCGCGCCCTATCGGGCTTCCCGCTCGTTTCTCGCCGCGTCT
>CAZKJW010000049.1:0-12342 GCA_964553125.1 uncultured Oscillospiraceae bacterium | reverse complement strand
TCCCGGTTTGGGAATTATTGATTCATGCTGCACCGTCTCCGCGTGTTTGCGTGGCGCTTAGGGTTGTAACATCTTAGGCATGTTTCGCGGACGCGCCCTTCCGGGCTTCCCGCTCGTTTCTCGCCGCGTCTCCGGCGCGCTGCTTCGGCCACTGGCCGCGCGCGCCTGCGCCGCTGGCAGGAACCTGAGGTTCCTGCACTTCCCGGTTTTTCGCTTCGCCGCTTGGTTATTTCAGCGTCACAACCGTCACGCCGTCCTCGCCCTCGCCATAGCGTCCGGCGCGGAAGCTCTTCACGCGCGGATGCTTCCGCAGATAGCCCTGCACGCCCGCGCGCAGCACGCCCGTGCCTTTTCCGTGAATGATATACACCTCGCGCAGCCCGCTCAGCAGCGCGTCGTCGAGATACTTATCCGCCGTAGCAATCGCTTCCTCCAGCGACATTCCGCGCAGGTCGCATTCCAAATTGACCTGCCGCGTCGTCATATCCACATCCGACTTCACGCGCGCCATTGGTTTCTGCTCAGCGCGGTCGCGCTTGAGCTGGCTGACGTGTACCTTTAGCTTCAGTATGCCGGCCTGCACCTGCAATTCGCCGTTCTTGTCCGGTGCGGTCAGCACCGTGCCCTTCGTTCCCAGATGCGGAATCATCACGCTCTCGCCGGGCTTGAGATCCTTCGGCGGCGCGAGCGGGGTATCCACAGGCGTCTTCAGCGCGGCGGCCAGTTCGTCGGCGCTCTCGTCGATGCGTCTGCGCGTGGCCTGCACCTCGTGCTCACGCAGGGGGCCTCCGTCCTTTTTCATTCTGCGCAGATCTGCGATGACGCTTTCCGACTCGCTCCGCGCCTTTTCGACGATGCGCTTTGCTTCCTCGCGGGCCTTGGCGAGCGCCTTTTCGCGCTCCTGCGCGAATTTTTCCTTCTCGCGTTCCGCCTCCGCGCGCGCGGCGTTCATCTCCTGCCGCGCTTCTTCGGCCAGTTTGCGCTCGCGCTCGGCGATCTGGCGATGATACTCCGCGTTGGCGATCACGTCTTCAAAGCGCACCTGATCGCGCGAGAGCATCTCCTTCGCGTCGGCGATGATCGTCTCGGGCAGGCCGAGCCTGCGCGAAATTTCAAACGCGTTCGATTTTCCGGGGATGCCGATCGACAGCCGGTACGTCGGCCGCAGGGTTTCCACGTCGAATTCGACGGACGCGTTCTCCACGCCCGGCGTGGTCAGCGCAAACGCTTTCAATTCGGCGTAATGCGTCGTCGCCAGCGTGCGGATCCGGCGCGCCAGCAGCTTTTTCAGAATCGCCTGCGCCAGCGCCGCGCCCTCGGTGGGGTCTGTGCCCGCGCCCAGCTCGTCAAAGAGCGTGAGCGAATTCGCCGTCACCTTCTCCATGATGGACACGATGTTCACCATGTGCGAGGAGAACGTCGAAAGCGACTGCTCAATGGACTGCTCGTCGCCGATATCGGCGAACACCTGATCGAACACCGAAAGCTCGGTGCCCAGATCGGCCGGCACCTGAAGACCCGCCATCGCCATGAGCGTGAACAGGCCCACCGTTTTGAGCGTGACGGTTTTACCGCCGGTGTTCGGGCCGGTAATCACCAGCGTAGTGAAATCCTGCCCCAGCCACAGATCGCTCGGAACCACCTTTTCCGGGTCGATCAGCGGATGACGGCCGCGCACGATGCGGATCCGCCCCTGATCGTTCATCTTCGGCTGCACGCCGCGCATTTCGCGCGAAAGGCGCGCCTTCGCAAAGAGGAAATCAAGCTCCGCAAGCACCTCAAGGTTATGCGTCAGCATCGCCGTTTCCGGCGTAATCCTTCCGGAAAGCGCCTGAAGGATGCGCTCAATTTCTGCCTTCTCCTTCGCCTCCAGCTGCTTGAGGTCGTTGCCGATCTCCACCACGGCCATCGGCTCGATGAACAGCGTCGCCCCGGAGGACGACTGATCGTGAATCAGTCCCGGCACGGCGCTGCGCGCTTCGGCTTTCACGGGGATGACATACCGGTCGTGCCGCACGGTGACGACGGCGTCGGACAGGTATTTCTGCATGTTCGGGCTATGCACCATGGCGTTGAGCTTCTCGCGCACGCGCTCGTTGCAGGCGCGCATCCTGCGGCGGATATCGGAAAGCTCCGCGCTTGCGCGGTCGGCAATTTCGTCCTCGGACAGGATTGCGTTGGCGATATCCTCCTCCAGCCGGCGGAACGTGGAAAGCTCGCTCGCCAGCGCCGTCACGCGCGGCGTGTTTTCGCGGTCGGTCACGAGCGCTTCGCGTGCGGCGCGCGCGGCGCGCATACTGCCCGCAACGTCGAGCAGCGCCTTGGGCGAAAGCGTCGCGCCAATGGCGGCGCGCCGAAGCCACGGCCGCACATCCTCAAAGGGGATGAGCGGATGCTGCGGCAGGTAGGTGAGAATCACCAGCGCTTCTTCCGTCTCCTGCTGGCGGACGACCGCTTCGTTCAGGTCGCTCGTCGGCTGCAGCGCGTCGCATTTTTCCGCGCCCAGCGCGGAAACGGCATAGCCCCGCAGCTGTTGTCTGATCTTGGTGAATTCCAGCACGCGCAGCGCACGTTCTTCCATTTTACTCCTCCGGGTCTTTCTTCAGTTTCTCGCTCATTTCCATCAGCTCACGGCGCAGGCGGGTGTTTTCGTCCTGCGCGTGCATCAGCTCGTCGGCCAGATTCATCGCCGTGAGCACGGCGGCCATCGGCTGGCTGAGGCGGTAGGTACACATCATCTCGTCCATCTTGCGGTCGATATACACGGCCACGCGCTTGATATGCTCCTCCGACTCCACGCCCACCATGGTGTAATCCTTGCCGCAGATGGTGACGGTGGTTTTGTTTTTCTGAGCGTTCGGCGTATTCATACGTGCGTCTTCCTTTCGTAAAGAGCCGCTGCGTTACAGTTTCTGATGCGGATACTCCTCACCGAAGGTTTCCACGCGGACGGACTGCATTTTCTGCTCCATGCGGGGCTTGTCGCGCATGGAGCGCGGGGTGGAAACGATGCGGTCGGCGGCTTCCATGCCCTCGTCGACGCGGCCGAAGGCGGCATACGCGCCGTCGAGATGCGGAGCGTCGTCCACCATGATGAAGAACTGGCTGCCGGCGGAGTCGGGCATCATCGAGCGCGCCATGGAGAGCACGCCGCGGGTGTGCTTGATGGCGTTGTTCACGCCGTTCTGTTTGAACTCGCCCTTGATGCGCCAGCCGGGGCCGCCCATGCCGGTGCCGGTCGGGTCGCCGCCCTGAATCATGAAGCCCGGAATGACGCGGTGAAAGATCACGCCGTCATAGAAGCCGCTGTTGGCCAGCGCGATAAAGTTCGCGCAGCTGATCGGGGCGATTTCCGGGAAAAGCTCGCCTTTCATCACGTCGCCATTCTCCATTGTAATCGTGAAAATCGGATTTTTCTTTGCCATTTTGTGAACCCTCCGTTTTGTTTATTCATTCCCCATCGGGGTTTCGGTAGTTTGGATCCTTGGGGTTGCCCTCCGCGTTTTCCGTTTCGCGGCGCGCGCAATGGGGCGCGCGCTCCTGCCAAAGCGCCTCCTTGCGGGCGATCATCTCGTCCACGCGGGCGATATAGTGCCCCACGTCGCCCACGTTCGGCGCGCGCTCGATGCGCGTTTCCTCCGGAATGATGCGCTTGGAAATCGCGCCCGCGCCCAGCGCGAGAATGTGCGTGGTCTCCTCCATGATGTCGATGTTGTAGACGCTCTCGCAGCCCGGCAGCGCGTAGGCGACGTTTTCCAGGTTGCCCGCCACCATCTTCTGGCGGTAGAGGTAATAGGGGCGCATCCCCATGGCCTCCGCGCGCTGCGCGCCCAGCTCCACCTGCCGCTCCGCCACCTCGGGCGGCGCCGGGTGGAAGCCGAACTCGTTCATCACCGAGCCGTGCTTTCTTGCCAGCGTATGCACGGTGATGCTGTCGGGCCGCAGGGCGGCCACGCGGTCAAGCGTGCGGGCAAAGTCTTCTTCCGTTTCGCCCGGAAGCGCGGCGATGAGATCCATGTTGATGTTTGCAAAGCCCGTCTCGCGCGCCGCCGCGAACGCGCGATCCACGTCGTCCGCCGTATGCGCGCGGCCGATCAGCTTCAGCGTCGCGTCGTTCATCGTCTGCGGGTTGACGCTCACGCGCGTCACGCCCGCATCGTGCATCGCGCGCAGCTTGTCCGCGTCGATGGTGTCGGGGCGGCCGGCCTCGACCGTCCATTCGCGCGCGCCGGGGAACAATTCTCCCATCAGCGCCAGCACGCGCGCCAGCTGCTCCGCGGTCAGCGCCGTCGGCGTTCCGCCGCCCACATACAGCGCGCGCGGCCGAAGCCCCCTGCGGCGCATCAGCTCCGCGCCCGCCTGCATTTCGCGCTCAAGCGCGTCCAGATACGGCGGCACCTTCTTGCCCTTTCCAAGCGCCTCGGCAAAGAACGAGCAATAGCTGCACCGCGTCACGCAGAAGGGAATGCCCACGTAAACGTCCACCGCGTCGGCGGGCGGGTTCATGAACGGCCGCTGGGTCTCGCACGTTTCACGCAGAAGCCGCGCGCGGTCGGGCCGCAGGTCGAACTGCCGCAGAAGCGACGCTTCGGCTTCCTCGGGCGCGTCGCCCTTTTCCATCCGCTCGTAAAAAAGGCGCGTCGGCCGGATGCCCGTCAGGCTTCCCCACGGCGGCTGCTTGCCCGTCGCGCGGCGCAAAAGCCAGTAGCACCCCTGCTTCACCGAGCGGCGGCGGCGGCGCTTGACCTCCCAGCCGTCGCCCGCGAGAGGCGCCGTCCACTGGAACGTCTCGCCCTGCATGTCGTAATGCTCCATCACCCAGCCTTCGCGCTCGCAGCGCTCGTGGCGCAGGAACGCATCCGGCGTTTCCGTCTGCGCGATTTCCGCGCCCGGATAAAACACGCGCAGCACCTCGCTCATATCCTCGAAGCACTCCGGCGCGTTGGTATAGACCGTAATCCTCATTTGTTCACCTTTCTTCGCCGATGGTCGTCGGCGCGCCGTGGCCGGGATAGACGCGCGTTTCCGCATCCAGCGCGCGAAGGCGCGCAAGCGACAGCGCCATCTCACGGTCGTCCCCGCCAGGCAGGTCGGTTCGCCCATAGCTGCGGCGGAACATGGTATCCCCGGCGAAAAGGCTCTTTTCGTCCGTCAGGAAGCAGCAGCCGCCCTTCGTGTGGCCGGGCGTGTGCAGCACGCGCAGAGAAATGCCGGCCAGTTCCAGCAGCTGCCCGTCCGAAAGCGTTTCATCCGCCTCGCCCTGCGAGGGCGCGCCGCCGAAAAGCGCCGCGAGGCTGTATGCCGGGTTCGTCAGCGCCTTCGCGTCGTCTGCGCCGATATACACCTTCGCGCCGTCCGCGCGCAGCACCGCCACCGCGCCGATATGATCGTAATGCCCGTGCGTGAGAAGAATCGCCGCAATCTTCCGTCCGCCAAGCGCCAGCCGCACGGCCGGCTCCTCCGCGCCCGGATCAATCACAATCGCGTCGTCCCTTTCCGCAAGCGAAAGCACATAGCAATTCGCCGCAAGCTCTCCCACGGGAACCGTCTGAATCTGAATCACCGTCAAAATCCTTTCCTGCTGTCCAGCAGAATGGTCACGGGGCCGTCGTTGACAAGCTCCACCTGCATGTCGGTCTGGAACACGCCGGTTTCCACGCGGATGTTTTCGGCGCGAAGCGCCTCACAGAACGCCTCGTAAAGCGCGTTCGCCTCCTCCGGGCGCGCGGCGTTTGAAAAGCTCGGCCGCCGGCCGTGGCGCGCGTCGCCCAAAAGGGTGAACTGGCTCACCGCCAGCACCGCGCCGCCCACGTCCTTCACGGAAAGATTCATCTTGCCGTTTTCATCCTCGAACACGCGCAGCCCCGCCACCTTCTCGGCGCAATAGCGCATGTCCTGCTCCGTGTCGCCCGTCTCGACGCCCACGAGCACCATATATCCCTTTTCCACCTGACCGGTGATTTTCCCTTCTACCGAAACGCTCGCGCGGGAAACGCGCTGTACGACGCAACGCATGGCGCCGCCTCCTCACTGCTGTATTCTGAACACCTCGATAATATCCGTGCGCTTTTGCAGCTGCTTGATCATCCTGTCCAGCTGCTCGCGGCTTTTCGTTTTCAGCTGAAGCGTGATCGTTGCCGTGCCGTTATGATGCGCCTTTGCGGAAACCGACTCGATCGGCACCTTCATCCCGCCCATCAGCACCGCCAGATCGGCCAGAAGGCCGTCGCGGTCATAGGCGACAATCTGCAGCCCGGCGCGGAACTCGCTCTCCGTGTTCGCCCAGCTGACCTCCACCACGCGCTCCGGCTCGAAGCCGATGGCGTTGATGCAGTCCGCCTTGTGGACGGCCACGCCGCGTCCGCGCGTGATGTAGCCCACGATTTCATCGCCCGGCACGGGGTTGCAGCAATGCGCGAAGCGCACCAGCATTCCCGGCTCGCCCGCCAGATACACGCCCGCGCTTTCCGCCAGATGCTGCCGCTTTTCGTTTTCTTCTTCGGTGCGCACAGGCTGCGGGGGCGGCGCAGCGATGCGCTCTGCGCGGCGATATTCCTCCTTGAGGCGACTGATGACGCCCACGGCGCTCATCGCGCCGAAGCCGACGGACGCGCATACGTCGTCCCAGTCGAACAGGCTCAGCTTGATCAAAAGCGCGTCCACATATTCGGGCTTTGTCAGCGTCGAAAGCGGAATCGCTCCGCGCGCGGCTTCGCGCTCCAGCATCGCGCGGCCGAGCTCGATGTTTTCTTCCTTCAGCTCTTTTTTGAACCACTGGCGGATCTTCGTCTTGGCCTGCGAGGTTTTGACGATGTTCATCCAGTCGCGGCTCGGGCCCTTCGACGCGGAGCTGGTGAGAATCTCGACGAAATCGCCCGTCTCCAGCTCGCGGTCCAGCGTGACAATGCGCCCGTTGATCTTCGCGCCCACGCACTTGTTGCCGATGGCGCTGTGAATGCGATAGGCGAAATCAAGCGGCGTGGAGCCGCGCGGCAGGCTGATGATATCGCCCTTGGGCGTGAAGACGAACACCTCGTCGGCAAACAAGTCCACCTTGAGCAGATCGATGAACTCGCGCGCGTCCTTCGTGTCGGACTGCCAGTCCAGAATCTGGCGCAGCCAGTAGAGCTTTTCGTCCAGCCCGTCGCCCACGGCGCGGCCTTCTTTGTAGCGCCAGTGCGCGGCGATGCCGAACTCGGCGAGCCGGTGCATTTCCTTCGTGCGAATCTGCACCTCGAAGGGCTGCCCGTTCTGCCCGACGACGGTGGTGTGCAGCGACTGGTACATATTCGCCTTGGGCGTGGAAATATAATCCTTGAAACGGTTGGGCACCTGCCGCCAGAGCGTATGCACAAGCCCAAGCACGGCGTAGCAATCCGGCACGGTATCGACGATCACGCGCAGCGCGATCAGATCGTAAATCTGCTCAAACGGCAGATGGTGCAGCGTCATCTTCCGCCAGATGCTGTAAAGGTGCTTCGGCCTTCCCGAAAGCTCAAACGACAGATGCAGCTGCCCCGCGATGTTCTTGGACAGCTCGTCCTTCACCTGCTCAATGACCTTTTCGCGCTCCGCGCGGCGCATTCCGACCTTCTGCGCGGTATCCTTGTATTCCTCGGGATACAGGTAGAGGAAGCACAGATCCTCCAGCTTTGTCTTGATTGCATACATGCCCAGCCGGTGCGCCAGCGGCGCGTAAATATCCAGCGTTTCGCGGGCAATGGCGATCTGCCTGTCGCGCGGCTGGAATTTGAGCGTCTGCATGTTGTGCAGGCGGTCGGCGAGCTTGATGAGCACGACGCGGATATCCTTGGACATGGCGAGGATCATCTTGCGCAGGCTTTCGGCCTGCTGCTCCTCGCGGGAGATGAAGTCCAGCCGCGACAGCTTCGTCACGCCGTCCACCAGCTGCGCCACCTCTGCGCCGAACTCGTTTTGAAGCATCTCCAGCGTGACGTTCTCGCAGTCCTCCACGCAGTCGTGCATCAGCCCCGCCGCGATGGTTGCGCCGTCCATCATCAGTTCCGCCAGCGTCGTCGCGACGCGCACGGGATGAATGAAGTACGGCTCGCCGGACTTGCGCTTCTGCCCCTCGTGCGCCTTCTCGGCAAAATGCCACGCCCTCTCCACCAGCACGGCGTTTTCGGGCGTGTGGTATTTTGTCACGCACGCCTTCAGTTCTTCCAGCGTCATGCTTTGGTTGTCTTCCGTCATGCCTCTTCCCCCCAATGGCATACCTGCCGCAGCCGTTGAAGCGTCGGGCTGTCCGAAAGCGAACAGCGCTTCATCGGCATCATCACCACCTCAAACGGATCGCGGCTCAAAAGCACCAGCCCCAGCTCGTCGAATGCGATCAGCCCCAGCCGCGTCGCCGCTGCGCTCAGGCCCGCCGCCTGCGCCAGCGCCTTTTCGGATCTGATCGTTCCCGGCCAAGCGCGCAGCACGCGGTACAGCCCGCGAAGCGCGTCGTCGTCCGGCATCAGCGCGCGAAGCGCCGCGGAAACGTCCGCGTCGTCCAGCGCAATCACGTCGCGATAGCCCGCCTCCGCGCCCGGCTCGGGCATTGCGCACAGACAGTTGTAGCGGCGGATATCCGCCGGCCTGCCGAAAACGCAGTCCAGCCTGTCCGAAAGCCCTTCGTGCGAAAGCCAGTCTGCCCAGCGAAGCGCGCCGTCAAGCGTGCGCACCGTCAGCAGCGTGCCCTGACAGCGCTCCATCAGCAGTTGCCGCACCCTTGCGCGCAGGATTTCTTCCGATACGCCCGTGTCCGCGCACACGCGCGTCTCCAGCAGCGCCGTTGAAAACGCCTCCGCGCGCTCGCTGCACGCCTTTTCAAACGCCGCCGTTCCTTCGTGCGGGATCAGCCGCTTCACGTCCATTTCCGCGCTGCGGCGACCCATCCATTCGTTCACCGTCGGCGAAAACACGGCGTCCACGGTGTCGGGCAGCTTTGAGCGCTCTCCGCCCAAACCGAAGGCGATGCCGCCCACGCTCGCGCCCTCTTTTTCAAGGCGCAGCTTTAAGTGCCGCCCCTCCGTGCCGACGGCGCGCGCTTCCAGCACATGCGCGCCGCGCGTCACAAGCACCGGCGCGGGGTTTCCGATTCCATTGGGCGCAAGGCGCCCGAAATCATCCGCCAGCTCGCAGGTGATTTCACTCAGCTCCGTCTCAAAGTCGTACATCACAGCGGGAATATACGCATCCGGCTCAGCAAGCTCTGCGGCGGCCTCGTTGACGCGGCGGCGGAACTCGTCCATGTGTTCGGCCTTCAGCGTCAGCCCTGCCGCCATTGCGTGCCCGCCGAAGCGCTCGTACAGATCCTGGCAGCGCGACAACACCGCGTGAATGTTCACGCCCGGCACCGAGCGCGCCGATCCGGTACACATGCCGTCCTCCATGGAGAACACAATCGTCGGCCACGCGTATTTCTCCGTCAGCCGCCCGGCCGCCAGCCCGACTACGCCGCGGTTCCAGCCCTCGCCCACCACGACAAGCACCCTGTCGCGCAGAAAATCGGCGCTTTGCATGACCTGCCTGTCCGCCTCGCGCACGATGGCCGCCTCCAGCCGCTGCCGTTCGGCGTTCGCTTCGTCCAGCTCGCGGGCAATCCGCGCGCCCAGCGCCGCCTCGCGCGTGAGCATCATCTCCACACACCGGTTGGAATCGCCCAGCCGGCCGCCCGCGTTCAGCCGCGGCGCAATCTGGAAGCCGACATGCCCGGCGTTGATCGTCTTTCCGTCCAGCCCGCACAGCGACGTCAGCTCGCGCAGCCCCGGCCGCTTCGTCTTTTGCAGCTGCGAAAGCCCGAGCGCCACAATCGCGCGGTTCTCGCCCGTCAGCGGCACCATGTCCGCCACCGTAGCCAGCGCGGCCAGCTCCAGAAAAGCCTCCGCCGTCTCCATGCCCCAGAGCGCCTGCACGATTTTCAGCGCCACGCCCGCGCCGCACAGCCCTTTGCCGCAGCCCTCGCCCAGCAGTGGATCCACCACCGCGTCCGCCTGCGGCAGCCGCTTGGGCGGCTCGTGATGGTCGGTGATGACAAGCCGCAGCCCCATCTCGCGCGCCAGCACCGCCTCTTCCACCGAGGTGATGCCGCAGTCGACCGTCACAAGCAGATCGCACTCGCCCGCAATTTCGCGCACGGCGGCCGGGTTCAGCCCGTAGCCCTCGCTGTGCCGCGAAGGGATGCGATATTTCGCCTTCGCGCCATGCTCACGCAGCGCCTGCGTGAGAATGGTCGTCGCGCAGATGCCGTCCACGTCGTAGTCGCCATAGACGACGATGCGCTCGCCGCGCGCAATCGCGCCGCGAATCGCCTCAAGCGCCGCATCCATGCCGTAAATGGCAAGCGGATCGGACAGATCCTCCAGCGAGGGGCGCAGAAACCTGCGCGCCTGCTCGGGCGTGTACACGCCGCGCAGACGCAGAAGCCGCGCCAGCTGCGGCGAAATCCCGCTGCCGGTCAGCTCGTCCCTGCCCGTTTCCTCGGGGCGCTTGATCAATCGCAGCATTCCAAAACTCCTTTGAATAGAACAGGAAGCCCTTCCCCTTCGCGGGAAAGGCTCCCTGCATCGCTTCTATTACCGTTTGAGCGCGCACGGCACACACGCAGACATCGCCGCATGCCAAATCCACATATTATGCTGACTCCGTGCGTTCATGCTTTTCCTTTCCGGCGCGCGCCCTTCCAAATGAATGTATAAATTATACGCGCTTTCACGGAAAACGTCAAGACAAAGCAGGCTCTGCGCTCAGACGCTTTGCGCGCTGCGCGCGTTTTTTTCGGCGAACGCCTCCGCCGGCGCCATCCACACGCTTGCCCGGCCCCTGCCCAGCTGCGCGACGGCGGGCAAATAGGCGAGCGTGCCGATCATGCAGACGATCATATCCTGCATCGTGTCGGAAACGCCCGTCGCGGCCACGCGCTGCACGTCGCGCCCGGTGACGAGATGCACGAAATATTCGCAAATCTCCCACAGCCCCGCCACGGCCATGGAAACGGCGAAAACAAACAGCAGCGCAAGCAGCAGGTTTTCGCGCGTCACGCGATGCTCCGGGCAGACCGTCAGAAACAGCGCCAGCGCCAGCATACTCACAAACACGCCGGAAAGGGTGTGGCAGATTTTGTCGTAATGCGGAATCAGCTGGAAGAACTCCAGCACCGACCCGCACGGGAACGCCAGCAGAATAAACAGCAGAATCATGAAATCCATCTGCTCCGACCGCCGCAGCCGGAAAATGCGGAAGAAAAGCCCCATGCACGCCGGCATTGTCATCGCCAATAGCGACAGAGGAAAATGATACATATCCCGCCGCACACCGTAATACGCCGCCGCCGCGGCGCACAGCACCACATACCCCGGAAAAAACCACCGATTGATCTTGTGATAAGCCGCTTCCCGCTGCAATTCGTGATGCTCCTTTGCATTTTTTCCTGCAGGATACGCCGCGAAGTTCAACCCCGCGTCAAATTTTGCTTGCCGCGCGCCCCGCGTTGCCTGTATAATAATGCCAGCAAGTACACAAAGGAGATTTTCGCTCATGCGCCGCATCGCCGCCCTGCTGCTCGCACTTTCTCTCTGCCTGACCGCTTCGTCCGTTTTTGCCGCGCAGGCGCGGCTTACGGCCGCCCCGAATGTTCTGCGTCCCGGCAAGGCTTACAGCTTCACCGTGGACGTTTCGGAGGAAGCGTCGGCGGCGCTGTATCTGTGCGACGCCGCGGGCACAATCGCCGCGACGATCTATCAGGATTATCCGCTGCGCGCGGGCGAGAACACGCTCACGTGGGACGGGCTGCTCGCCGGCGAAACGCCCATGCCCGCCGGCGAATACACAGCGCGCATCTCCATCTCCGGCAGCGAAACGCTCAGCGCGCCGCTGCGCATCGGCAGCCCCTACCCGATGCTGACCGGCATGAGCTGCATGGACAACACGCTCACGGAGGGCGGCAGCGTGATCGTCAGCTTCACCGCCAGCCAGCCCGGCACGCTTGAAGTGCTGCTCAAATCGGACACGGGCGAGCAGCCCGTCGCGCAGCTGATCGTGCAGCAAGGCGCAGGCAGCTTTGCATGGACGGGCGACGGCGTGCGCGACGGCAGCTACACGCTCGTTTTCTCCCTCAGCACAGGAAACGGAATCGCCTCCATGGAGCACCACGTGCCGGTGCTCGTTCAGCGCGAAGCACCCGAAGCCGAAACCCCGGCGCCGCAGCCGGACGTGCCCGTGCAAAATGAAGCGCACACGTTCTTTGAACCCACACCCGAGGCCACGCCCGACCCGCCGCCCGCGCCCCCGCCGCACCCCACGCCCGTTCCAGAAAACAGCCCCTACTCCGAGCTGGGC
>CAZKJW010000048.1:0-18033 GCA_964553125.1 uncultured Oscillospiraceae bacterium | reverse complement strand
TGTGGATAACGTCTCCGTTACGCCTTCCGCGTGCTGCCGTGCCATCATCATTTCTCCCTTCCCGCTCCGCTCGCGCTTCTGCACACAAAAAAGCGCCTCCGTTCCGGCGGCGCTTTTCCCTCGTTTTGTTTTTTGCGCGAATGCGCTGCTGCGCCCTTCCTGTGGCGGCTGCTCCATTCCCCCGGACGCGTTCATCGCGTCATTCGTCCACGACCTCCACGTTCTCCCGGCCGAAGGTTTCAAAGATGTTCTTGAGCGCGTCCTCTGCGGCGGGGGCGGGCTTTTTGATTTCCGATTCCATTGCAAGCTCCACTGTGATGGGTCTGCCGGCGGCCTGCGTGAGCGCCGCTTCAATCTGCTTGTCCTGCCCGCCCTTGAGCATGACGTTGCGGTAGATTTCCCCGCCCGCTTTGAATTCGAGCCGGGCGCTGTCGCCACTGATGCCGGCAAAGCGCGCGTTCTTCAGGAACGCAAACAGCTTCGCGTCCTGCCGGAGGGTTTTCATGGCGGCGTCCCATACGTTTGAACCGGCCGCTGGCGCGCCGGAGGCTGCCGACGCTTTGGCGGCGGGCTTCGGTTCGGGATCCTGCACGCTGAAGCGCACGGACTTTGCCGCCGGTTCCAGTGCGGCGACAGCCGCCCGAAATTCGCCGTTCTCCAGCTTCTTCTCCATCAGATCGACGCGGGAGGCCAGCGCGTCCCACGCCGCCGTTTTTTCGGGCAGACAGGCGCGCACGGCCGCCACTTCCAGCGCCACGCGCGGGCGCGACGCCCATTTCATATCCGCTTCTACGCCGAGAAACTGGTCGAGCAGCCACAGCAGCCGCTCGCGGCTGATGCCCTTCGCCTGCTCCTGATAGCGCGCCGCGTCCTCTGCGGTGATTTCCAGCAGATCGGCCAGCTCGCTCCCGCACGTCTGCGCCAGCAGCAGCGCGCGCAGATGGCCCGTCAGGTCGCGCGCAAACACCTGCGGCTCGCGCCCGCCGCGCATCAGCTCGTCCACGCCGCGCACGGCCTCCGCCGCGTTGCCGCGCAAAAGCGCGTCCGAAAACCGGAAAAGAAACGCCCGGTCGCTCGCGCCGAGCACCTCGCGCACGAGCGCGTCGTCCACGGAGCCGCCGCCGTAGGAGAGGCACATGTCCATCAGGCTCAGCGCGTCGCGCATTCCGCCCTCGGCAGAGCGGGCGATGTCCATCAGCGCTTCGTCGGAAACCTCGACCTTCTCGCCCTCGCACACGACGCGCAGCCGCGCGGCGATGACCTGCGCGGGAATGCGTCGGAAATCGTAGCGCTGGCAGCGCGAGAGCACCGTGGCCGGCAGCTTCTGCGGCTCGGTTGTAGCGAGAATGAAAAGCGCGTGGCGCGGCGGCTCCTCAAGCGTTTTGAGCAGCGCGTTGAACGCGCCCGCCGAAAGCATGTGGACTTCGTCGATGATGTAGACGCGGTATTTTCCCTGCTGAGGAGGGTATTTGATTTTGTCGCGCAGGTCGCGGATTTCGTCCACGCCGTTGTTGGAAGCGGCGTCGATTTCCACAACGTCCAGACAGTTTTCATCCGCAAGCGCGCGGCAGACGGCGCATTCGCCGCAAGGCTCGCCGTCGCGTGGGTTCTCGCAGTTGACGGCGCGCGCGAATATCTTGGCCGACGTGGTTTTGCCCGTGCCGCGGCTTCCGCAGAAAAGATAGGCGTGCGCCACGCGCCCGGTCGCGATCTGGTTTTTGAGCGTCGTCACGATCGGCTCCTGACCTACCATATCCGTAAAAAACTGCGGCCGCCATGTGCGGTAGAGCGCCTGTGTTGCCATGATTCCCCTCCGGAAGTGCATTGATTTGCCTCCCATTATATCACGTCTGCGGAATTTCGCCACAGAAAAACCGGATTTCCGCGCGGCGGTTTTGCCTTTTTTTCGCGCCTTGCGCGAAGAAAAAACGCCGAGTTGTGAAAAAAATATTTCGTTTTCAAAAAGAAAACATTTTACAGCCTTGTAAAAGTGTGGTATGATACCATGCGAGGACAAATGCGCGATTTGTTTTGCGCTGAAAAGAACAGAATAGCAGTGAGTAAAGGAGCGTGCCGGAATGAATAAGAAGACCATCGAAGACATTAACGTCCAAGGCAAGCGGGTGCTTGTGCGTTGCGATTTTAACGTGCCGCTGAACGAAAAAGGCAAGATCACCAACGATAACCGTATCGTTGCCGCCCTGCCCACCATCAAATACCTGATGGAACATGGTGCCCGCGTTATTCTCTGCTCGCATCTGGGCCGCCCCAAGGGCGAGTTCAAGCCGGAATTCTCTCTCAAGCCCGTGGCAGTGCGCCTGTCCGAGCTGCTGGGTCGCGAAGTTCCGCTGGCCGAAGACGTCATCGGCCCGTCCGCTCATGCGCTGGCTGAAAAGCTTCAGGACGGCGACGCGATGCTCATTGAAAACGTGCGCTATCATGCCGAAGAAACCAAGAACGATCCCGAGTTTGCCAAGCAGCTGGCGAGCCTTGCGGAAATCTACGTCAACGACGCGTTCGGCACCGCGCACCGCGCCCATGCTTCCACCGAGGGCGTTGCGCACTATCTGCCCGCCGTGGCCGGCTATTTGATCGGCAAGGAAATCTCCATCATGGGCGGCGCGCTGGAAAAGCCGGATCATCCGTTCCTGGCGATCATCGGCGGCAGCAAGATCTCCGATAAGATCGGCGTCATCAACAACCTCATCAACAAGGTTGACGTGCTGATCATCGGCGGCGGCATGGCCTACACCTTCCAGAAGGCGCTGGGCGGCCGCATCGGCAACTCCATCCACGAGGACGACAAAATGGAACTGGCCAAGGAACTGCTTGCCAAGGCCGCTTACAAGGGCGTGCGCATCGTGCTGCCGGTTGACAACGAAGCCGGCAACGATTTCAGCGACGACTGCCTGCACATCACCGTTCACTCCCAGGAAATCCCGGACGGCTTCGAGGGCATGGACATCGGCCCGGTCACCCGCGAGATCTTCGCCGGCGAAATCGCCCGCGCCAAGACCATCGTGTGGAACGGCCCGGTGGGCGTTTGCGAATTCCCGACCTTCGCCCTGGGCACCCGCGCCGTGGCGGAAGCCGTTGCCAAGAACACCGGCGTGACCATCATCGGCGGCGGCGACAGCGCGGCTGCGATCACCCAGATGGGTCTGGCCGACAAGGTGACGCACGTGTCCACCGGCGGCGGCGCGTCCCTGGAGTTCCTCGAGGGCATCGAGCTGCCCGGCATCTCGGCGCTCAACGACAAGGACGAATAACGATCCGTATGTTTTCCGCGCAGCGCGCGGAAAGAACGCAATCCGGAGCCGCGCTTTTTCTGCGCGGCTCTTGCCAAGATTACAGGAGGAAAGAAAAATGCGCAAACCCATCATTGCCGGCAACTGGAAAATGAACAAGACCCCGTCCGAAGCGAAGGCGCTGGCCGAAGCCCTCAAGCCGCTGGTTGCGGATGCGAAGTGCGATGTCGTCGTGTGCGTCCCCGCGCTTGACTTCGCCGCCGTGAAGGAAGCCTGCGAGGGCTCCAACATCGGTGTGGGCGTGCAGAACATGCACTGGAAGGAATCCGGCGCGTATACGGGCGAGCTTTCCGCCGCGATGATCAAAGAAGCCGGCGCGCAGTATGTCATCATCGGCCACAGTGAGCGCCGTCAGTATTTCGCCGAAACCGACGAGACCGTCAACAAGAAGGTGCTCTCCGCCGTCGCCGCCGGGCTGATCCCGATCATCTGCGTGGGCGAAAAGAAGGAAGAGCGTGAAGCCGGCTACACCAACCCGCTGGTGACCTATCAGACGCAGATCGCCCTGACCGGCCTGACCGCCGAGCAGGTTGAAAACGTCGTCATCGCCTACGAGCCCGTGTGGGCCATCGGCACCGGCCTGACCGCCACCGACGAGCAGGCGAACGAGACGATCGGCGTCATCCGCGAAGCCGTCGCCGCCGTGTACGGCAAGGAAACCGCTGAAAAAGTCCGCATCCAGTACGGCGGCAGCATGAAGCCCTCCAACGCCAAGGGTCTGATGGAGCAGCCGGAAATTGACGGCGGCCTCATTGGCGGCGCGAGCCTGAAGGCGGAAGATTTCGCGAAGGTCGTTCATTTCGACGCGTAAGCATTGGAGGCCCGTAAAAGCATGAAGGATATTACTGCGCTTATTATCATGGACGGCTTCGGCATCGCGCCGAACCAAAACCGCAACGCCATTCTGGAAGCCGGCACGCCCGAGCTGGACAGGCTCTGCGCGCGCTTCCCGCACACGACCATCGGCGCGAGCGGCATGGACGTCGGCCTTCCGGACGGCCAGATGGGCAACAGCGAGGTCGGTCACCTGAACCTCGGCGCGGGCCGCATCGTCTATCAGGAGCTGACCCGCATCACCAAGGACATTCAGGACGGCGAATTCTTCAAAAAGCCGGAGCTGATCTGGGCGATTGACACCGCGCGCGACAACGGCGGCGACCTGCATCTGATGGGTCTGCTCTCCGACGGCGGCGTTCACAGCCACAACACGCACCTCTACGCCCTGCTGGAAATGGCCAAGCAGCGCGGCATGGAGCGCGTATACGTCCACTGCTTCCTCGACGGCCGCGACGTGCCGCCGTCCTCCGGACTGGACTACGTCCGGCAGCTGGAAGAAAAAATGGCCGAAATCGGTGTTGGCAAGGTTGCCACCGTCATGGGTCGCTATTGGGCGATGGACCGCGACAACCTGTGGGATCGCGTCAAGCGCGCCTACGACGCCATGGTCTACGGCGAGGGTCTTACCGCGCAGAGCGCGGAAGAAGCCGTGCAGCTCAGCTATGACAAGGGCGAAACCGACGAGTTCGTGCAGCCCACCGTCGTGCTCGCGGACGGCAAGCCCGTCGCCTGCATGAAGGCGAACGACAGCATCGTCTTCTACAACTTCCGCCCCGACCGCGCCCGCCAGATCACCCGCTCGTTCATCTATCCCGACTTCGACGGCTTCGAGCGCAAGGGCGGCTTCTTCCCCACGCAGTATGTGACGATGACGCAGTACGACGAGACGTTCACCGGCCTTCGCGTGGTGAACAAGCCCGTCACGCTGAAGAACACGCTCGGCGAGTATCTGGCCGCCAGCGGCAAGACGCAGCTGCGCATCGCGGAAACGCAGAAATACGCGCACGTCACCTTCTTCTTCAACGGCGGCGTGGAAGCGCCCAACGAAAACGAAGACCGCTGCCTCATTCCTTCCAGCAAGGTCGCCACGTTCGACCTCAAGCCTGAAATGAGCGCGCAGGAAATTGCGGACGAGGCGTGCAAGCGCATCGAGAGCGGCGCGTATGACTTCATGATTCTCAACTTCGCCAACTGCGACATGGTCGGCCATACGGGCGTCATCCCGGCGGCGGTTTCCGCCGTGAAGGCCGTCGATGCGTGCGTGGGGCAGGTTGTGGATTGCATCCTCGCGCAGGGCGGCCGCTGCATTGTGACGGCCGATCACGGCAACGCCGACCAGATGGTTGATCCCGCCAACGGCGAGCCGTTCACGGCGCACACCACCAACCCCGTGCCGTTCATCCTCTGCGATCCGGCGCTCACGCACGTGAAGCTGCGCAGGAACGGCAAGCTCGCGGACATCGCGCCGACGCTGCTTGAAATGGCGCATCTGCCGCAGCCCGAGGAAATGACCGGAACCAGCATGATCTGCCATGCGGGCCGCCATGCAAAGAACGAGCCCGTCTACGCCGAAAAGGCGCCCGCGGCCATCGGCCCGTACTGCCATGCGGTTTCGAGCGGCAACACGCTGTATTGCTCCGGCCAGCTGGGCGTTCATCCCGTCAGCGGCGAGCTCGCCGAGGGCGTGGAAGCGCAGACGAAGCAGGCGCTTGCCAACCTTGAAGCGGTGCTTGTCAAGGGCGGCATGAAGCTCGACGACGTCGTCAAGACGACCGTGTTCCTTGCCGATATGGGCGATTTCGCCAAGATCAACGCCATTTACGCCGAAGCGTTCGGTTCCAATAAGCCGGCGCGCAGCTGCGTGGAGGTTTCCAAGCTGCCCAAGGGCGCGCTGTTCGAGATCGAAGCCGTGGCCGTAAAGGAATAAACGAAGAAACGAATACGCTTTCCGCAAAGGAAAACAAATCCGCCTGCCGCGATGAAACGGCGGGCGGATTTTGTTTTTTGCTAAAGAGCTGTCGAAGGCATCGGCAAGGCTGAAAGCGCAACGTTTGAATTTGGAGTGGGCGGTCGTGCTGGACGGGCGGAGTGTTTTCGGATTTTTTCGCGGACAGCCGCGAAATGGAGCGATTCTTTTTTTCAACAAGCAAAGCTGGTTCTTGAGTGCTACCTGTGCGTGAATTTGCATTGCCAAGCCATGTCGGCCGGGCGGGCGAGTCGCTTTCGGATTTTATTTCGCGGACAGCCGCGAAATAAACAGCCTCTTTCCTCAACGAGCAAATCCGATTTTTTCGCAACCCCTTCGGCTGAATTCGCCCCGCCCAACCTTGCCGGACGGGTGGGGCAAGCCGCTTCCGGATTTTTTTGCGGACAGCCGCGAAATAAAGAGCCTCTTTCCTCAACGAGCAAATCCGATTTTTTCGCAACCCCTTCGGCTGAATTCGCCCCGCCCAACCTTGCCGGACGGGCGGGGCAAGCCGTTTTCGGATTTTTTCGCGGACAGCCGCGAAATAAAGAGCCTCTTTCCTCAACGAGCAAATCCGATTTTTCCGCAACCCCTTCGGCTGAATTCACCACGCCCAGCTTTGCCGGTCGAGCGGGGCGGCGTTTTCGGATTCTTTCGCGGACAGCCGCGAAAAAAAACAGCCTCTTTCCTCAACGAGCAAATCTGATTCTTGCGTGCTACCTGTGCATGAATTCGCATTGCCCAGTTTTGCCGGGCGGGTGGGGCAAGCCGTTTTCGGGCTTTTTTGCGGATAACCGCGAAATGTAGCGATTCTTTTTTTCAACAAGCAAAGCTGGTTCTTGCGTGCCTCCTTCGGCTGAATTCGCCACGCCCAACATTGCCGACCGTGCCGGTCATTTCCAGCATTTACACGGACAGCCGCGAAAAGCAACGCATCTTTCCCAGCAAAAAATCCGCCTGCCGCGATGAAACGGCGGGCGGATTTTGCATCCCGGCAGCTTCAGCTTTCAAACTGCGCGTTGTACAGCTGCGCGTAGAACCCGCCGCGCGCGAGCAGCTCGTCGTGCGTGCCGGTTTCTACAATGCGGCCGTCGCGCATGACGAGAATCAGATCGGCGTTGCGGATGGTCGAAAGCCGGTGGGCGACGATGAAGCTCGTCTTTCCGCGCGTCAGCGCGTCGAACGCACGCGAAATCTTTTCCTCCGTGCGCGTGTCGATTGAGCTGGTCGCTTCGTCGAGAATCAGCATCGGCGGCAGGCAGAGCATCACGCGCGCGATGCACAGCAGCTGCTTCTGCCCCTGCGACAGCCCGCCGCCGCCCTTGAGCACGGTGTCGTAGCCCTGCGGCAGCCGGCGGATGAATCCGTGCGCGCCCGCAGCCTTTGCGGCGGCGACGATCTCCTCGTCCGTCGCGTCGGCCTTGCCCAGCGCGATGTTCTCGCGCACCGTCGCGTCGCGAATCCACGTATCCTGCAGCACCATGCCGTAGCTGCGGTGCAGGCTGCGGCGCGTCAGCGTCCGGACGTCGTGACCGTCCACGGAAATGGCGCCCTTGTCCACGTCGTAAAAGCGCATGAGCAGGTTGATCAGCGTCGTCTTGCCGCAGCCGGTCGGGCCGACGAGCGCGATATGCTGCCCCGGACGCACGTTCAGGCTGAAGCCTTCGATGAGCGGCCGCTCCGGCGTGTAGGAGAAGGAAACGTTTTCCAGCGCGACCGCGCCCTGCGCGGCGGAAAGCGTGACCGCGTCATGCGGCTCGGCGGGCTGCTCTTCTTCGTCCAGCAGCTCAAACAGCCGGTCGGCGCACGCCAGCGCGCCCTGTATTTCGGCGATGACGCCGGAAATGTCGTTGAACGGCTTGGTGTACTGGCGCGCGTAGCTCAGGAAGCAGGAGAGCGTGCCCACGCTGATGCGGCCGCCGATGGCCGCCAGCGCGCCCGTCACGGCGACGCCTGCATAAACGAGCGCGTTGACAAAGCGCGTCGCCGGATTGGTGATGGACGAATAGAAGATTGCGCGCAGGGAATGCTTCCGCAGCCGCGCGTTCACCTCGTCGAATTTCTCGGTGAGCGCGTCCTCGCGGCAGAAGGCCTGCGAGAGCTTCGTGTGGGTTACGGCCTCGTCGATGAGCGCCGTCTGCTCGGCGCGCGTCTGCGCCTGAAGGGCGAACATGCCGTGCGTGCGGCGGGCGATGAACGCCGCCACGATGAGCGACACCGGCGTGAGCAGCACGACCACGAGCGTGATCGTCACGCTCTGGCTGAGCATGAAGCCCAGCGTGCCGACGATGGTCAGCACGCCCGAAAACAGCTCGGTGAAGCCGAGCAGCAGCCCGTCGGACAGGCGCTCAGCGTCGGAGATGACGCGGCTGACCACCTCGCCGTAGGGGCGATTGTCGAGCGTTTTCAGCGGCAGCCGCTCCAGCTTGCGGAACGCGTCGTTGCGCAGATCGCGCACAACGTCCGCCGTGATTGCGGAGCAGAGCGAACTCATGCCCCACTGCGCCAGCGCGCCGAGCGCGGCGGCTGCGGCGATGAGCGCCAGCACGCTCCTGAGCGCCGCGAAATCGACGCGCCCCGCCGCGATGATGCTGTCAACGGCTTGCCCCGTCAGCACGGGAATATACAGCGCGCTTGCCACGGACAGCACGGTCAGCACGAGCGCCGCCATGAGCGGCCCGCGCTGACGCTTCACGCGCCGAAGCACGCGGCGCAGCGTTTCTCGGTTGCCTGCACGGTTCTTTTTCATGCCTGCGCGCCTCCCTTCGGCTTTTCATCGGGGAACTGCGAATAGTAAATCTCCTGATAAACCGGGCAGGAGCGCATCAGCTCGTCGTGCGTGCCGAGGCCGCAGACGGCGCCGTCGTCCAGTACGATGATGCGGTTCGCCGCGCGCACTGAGGCGGCGCGCTGGGAGACGATGAACACGGTCGTGTCCGTCAGGGTGGAAAGCGCGTGGCGCAGATCGCGCTCGGTGGCGAAGTCCAGCGCGGAAGCGCTGTCGTCCAGAATGAGAATTTCGGGCTTGCCCACCAGCGCGCGGGCGATGGTGAGCCGCTGGCGCTGGCCGCCGGAGAAGTTGCGGCCGTTCTGCTCGACGGGCATGTCCAGCCCCTCGGGCTTCTGCTGCACGAACGACAGCGCCTGCGCCGCTTCAAGCGCGGCGTTCAGCTCGCCGTCCGACGCGTTTTCGTCGCGCCACGAGAGGTTCTCGCGCAGTGTGCCGCGCAGGAGCGCGGGATGCTGCGGCGTCAGGCCGATGCGCTTGCGCAGCGCCTGCGTGTCCCAGTCGCGCACGTCCGTGCCGTCCACCAGCACGCGCCCGGCCGTCGCGTCGTAAAAGCGCGGGATCAGCCCGATAAGCGACGACTTGCCGCTGCCCGTGCCGCCGATGACGCCGATGGTTTCGCCCCGCCGCGCGGTGAAGGAGACATCGGAAAGCGACGGCGCGCCCGCGCCGGGATACGTGAAGGTGACATGCTCAAAGCGCACGGTTTCGTCCGCGGGCGCGGGGGCGAGCGGATTCGCCGCCTGTGGCATACCGGTTTCCAGTTCGAGCAGCGCGCCGATGCGGCTGGAACACGCCAGCGCCTTGGAAATGGAAACCACGAGATTGGCGAGCTTGACCAGCTCCACCAGAATCTGCGACATATAGTTCACCAGCGCGACGACCTGCCCCTGCGTCAGCGCGCCGCAATCGACGCGCACCGCGCCGAACCAGAGCACCGCCGCAATGGCGAGGTTGACCAGCGCGCCCGTCATCGGGTTGGACAGCGCCGCGATGCGGCCCGTCCGGCGCTGGAGCGCCGAAAGCGCTTCGTTTTCCTGCGTGAACGCGTCGATCTCGGCGTCCTCCCGCGCAAAGGCGCGCAGCACGCGGCCGCCTTCGAGGTTATCGCGCGTGCGGCCGAGCAGACCGTCCAGCCCGCTCTGCACGCGCTTGTAGCGCGGCGTCACCAGAAGCATCACGCCCACGACCACAAACGTCAGCAGCGGCAGCGCCGCCACGAAGACCAGCCCCGTTTTGCCATCGACCCACAGCGCCATGACAACCGCGCCCAGCACCACGAAGGGCGAGCGCAGGGCGAGGCGCAGCGTCAGGTTCAGGCCGGACTCGACCTGCTGCGCGTCGGCCGTCATGCGGGCGATGAGCGTGGGCGCGCCCTGCCGGTCGAGCTGCTCGTGCGGAAGCCTTTGCAGCCTGCGGAACAGCGCCGCGCGGATATCGGCGGAGAAGCCGGTCGCCGCCTGCGCCGCGAAGAACTGCGCCGTAATGGAAAAGACAAGCCCAGCCGCGCCCAGCGCGGCCACAACCGCGCTCATGCGCAGCACATAGGAAACGTCGCCGTTGCCGACGCCCGTATCGATGATTGCGGCCATCAGCAGAGGAACCAGCAGCTCCATCGCCGCCTCGAGCAGCTTGAAAAGCGGAGCCAGCACGGTCTGCAGCCGATAGGGACGCAGATATCTGAGCAGTTTTTTCACGTGAACCTCCATTGACAGAAATATCATTTTATTTTATCATACTACAGAAAAACTTCAAGGAGATTGGAGAGAGGGAATGATTTTTTCCAAGGCTGCGCTCAGAACGCTGCTCATCGCCATGGTGCCGGTGATTGAACTGCGCGGCGCGATTCCCGTGGGGCTGGCCGGCGGGCTGGACTATTGGGAAGCGCTTGCGCTGTCGATTGTGGGCAACATGCTGCCTGTTCCGCTCATCATCATTTTTGCGCAGAGCCTGCTCAAATGGATGGCCAAGACGTTCAGGTTCATGCGCAAATTTACGGATTTTGTTCAGAACAGAGCCGTTGCAAAAGCGAAGAATATCGGAAAATACCAGTTCCTCGGCCTGATGGTTTTCGTCGGCATTCCGCTGCCCGGAACGGGCGCATGGACGGGCGCGCTTGTCGCGGCCGTGCTGGAGATGCCGCTGCGCCGTGCGCTGCCCGCGGTTTTTCTCGGCCTGATTATGGCCGGGCTGATCGTGACGGGCGTGAGCTATTCGGCCATCTGGGCGTTCACATAAGAGAAAACGGAGAAGGTTTGCGCCGTCAAAGGAAGGTCGCCGGGAAGGCGGCCTTCCTTTGACGGCGCGTTTTTTGGGCGCGCAGGAGCGCGCTTTTTTTCAGCGCAGCTCGCCCGGCGCGCAGCCGTATTGCTTGCGGAACGCTTTGAGGAACGTCGTGTAATCCGAAAAGCCGGCGGAAAGCGCGGAGGCGACGACGGGCTCGCCCTCGCGGATGGCCGCGGCCGCGCGGATGAGCCGCTTTTGCAGCACATACTGGTGCAGCGTGCAGCCGGTGTGCCGCTTGAAGGCGTGCATCAGATACGACGGGCTGAGGAAAAACTCGCGCGCGAGCCTGTCCACGGAAAGGTCGTCGGTCAGGTTCTGGTTGATGAACTCCAGCATCCGATTGAAGCGCGGGTCGCTCCGGACGGAGCCGCCCGCCGTGTCCGGCGCAGCGTCAAGCTGCCCGTGCAGCTCGAGAAGAAACTGAATCAGGTAGGTGTCGGACAGCAGCGCGTGGCCGGCGAACGACGCGTGCTGGCAGCGCTCCACCTCGTGCAGCTTGTCCATCAGCGCGCCGCGACGCTGTGTTTCCGGGCGGAAAAGCCCGCTGGCGCGGCGGTAGGGCCATGCGAAAACGTCCGAAAGCGCGGGCTCTGCGAAGCGCTGCAGGAAGCGATCGTTGATCCAGAGGATGATGCGCTCGTAGACCTCGTTGGAGCGGAAGCTCGACTGGTGAATCTGATGCTCGGGAATCAGCAGCAGATCCCACGGGCGCAGAAAATACGTGCTGCCCTCCATGACATAGGTGACGTGGCCGGAAAGGCAGAGCACGATTTTGTGAAAATCGTGGTTGTGCGCTTCAAAATCGAGATCGCGCTGATCGACGGAATGAAAGAGACGGTATTCCTCGTTGAGATAGCCCCGCGTGCCGACGGTCTGCATGGCGCCTCCTGAAAAGAGCATTTTTTGCAATATTTCAGCCTCATTATATCCTTCGTGCAGAAAAAAGCAACCGCATCTTTTCTTCTGAGCCGTTTTGTTGTATACTTTCCCCAAATTCGTGATAAAGAAAGGTCACCGAGAGATGAGGCTTTTTTTCAAAGAAAAGCGTATGCCGCGCCGCGCAGGCACGCTGATGCACATCACCTCCCTGCCGTCGGAAGGCGGCGTGGGAACGCTGGGCGAGGCGGCGTACCGGTTTGTGGATTTTCTGCATGAAAGCGGGCAGTCGCTCTGGCAGATGCTGCCGGTCGGCCCGACGGGGTTCGGCGGCTCGCCCTATCAGAGCGCGTCGGCGTTTGCGGGCGACCCGCTCCTGATCGACCTGCCCGAGCTGGTCGAAAGAAAGCTGCTCGACGCGCAGGAGATTCCGCGCACGGAGGGGCTGCACGGCGACGCGCTGCGCGCGGCGAAGGAGCAGGCGCTGCGGGCTTCCTACGCCCGCTGCGGCGAGCAGGCGCGCGCGCAGGTGGAAGCGTTTGCCGCAGGGCATCCGTGGCTGGCGGACTGGGCGCTTTTTTCCGCGCTGAAGGCGCGCTATGAAAACGCGCCGTGGCAGCAGTGGCCGGCGGAATACGCGCGGCGCGATCCGGCCGCGCTTGCGCGGCTGAAAAAAGAAGCCGCGCAGGAAATCGAATATCATGCCTACGTGCAGTGGCTGTTCGCGCGGCAGTGGGCGCGCCTGAAGCGCTACGCGCAGGAGCGCGGCGTGCAGTTCATCGGCGATATGCCCATTTACGCTTCGGACGATTCCGCCGACTGCTGGGCGCACCCGGAGCTTTTCCAGCTGGACGAAAAGGGCAGGCCGACGCATGTGGCGGGCGTGCCGCCGGACTGCTTCAGCGAGGACGGTCAGCGCTGGGGCAACCCGCTGTACAACTGGCCGGCCATGAAGGCGGAGCGCTACGCGTGGTGGGTCGCGCGGATGCGGCAGACGGCCGAGCGGTTTGATATCGTCCGCATCGATCATTTTATCGGCTTTGCAAACTATTACAGCATCCCGGCGGAGCTGCCGACGGCGCGCGTGGGCGAGTGGATCAAAGGGCCGGGGCGGCCGCTGTTTGCGCGCATTGAGAAGGAGCTGCCGGGGCTGCAGATTATCGCCGAGGATCTGGGCGTGATGAGCCCGCGCGTGAAGCGGCTGATCCGCCGCTGCGGCTATCCGGGAATGCGCGTGCTCGTGTTCGCTTTCGGAAGCGGGGACGCAAACCCGAACCTGCCCGAGCATTATGTGGAAAACAGCGTGGTCTACACCGGCACGCACGACAACGATACGCTTGCGGGAACCCTTGCGGGCGCGGATGAAGCCATGGCGGCGGACATTGCGCGCCGGTTTGCGGGCGCGGACGATCTCCCCGGCGCGATGATCGGCGCGCTGCTGCAAAGCCGCGCGGATACGGCGATTGTGCCGATGCAGGACTGGCTGCGGCTGGGCAGCGAGGCGCGCATGAACATGCCCGGCACAGTGGGCGATTTCAACTGGACATGGCGCATGGCTCCGGACGCTCCGACGGCGGAGATTGCCCCGCGGATCCGCAGCGAGATTGAAAAGGCCGGCCGGCTGGCGAAGGAGGAAAAACGATGAACGCAGGAGCGCTCTTGAACGAAGCGGAGAAGATTCTGCTGACGAAGCATCACACCACGCTGAAGGCGGCCGGAAACGGCTGGTTTGAAGAAGCGCTGGCCGAAGCGGTCATGCGCGAAATCGCGCCCGCGTGGAGCGACACGCAGCGCGCGCGCGGAAACGGCCGCCGCGCGGCGTATCTTTCCGCGGAATACCTCATTGGGCGGCTGCTGGAAAACAACCTGCTTTCGCTGGGGGCGCTGGAGGATGTGCGCGCCGAGCTGAAAGCGCGCGGCGCGGACGAAAAGCTGCTTGCGCTGGAGGATCGCGAGGAGCCGGCGCTTGGAAACGGCGGTCTGGGCCGCCTTGCGGCGTGCTATCTCGACAGCGCCGCAGCGCAGAATATCCCGCTCGACGGCTATGGCCTGCGCTACCGCTTCGGGCTTTTCTCGCAGACGATCGACGGCGAGGGGCAGCACGAGCATCCGGACGACTGGGCGAAAGCGGGCGACCCGTGGAGCATCCGCCGCGAGGGGCTGTCTGTGACGGTGCCGCTTGCCGGCGGCAGCGTGACGGCCGTGCCCTACGACATGCCGGTGGTCGGCTTCCGGAACGGCTGCGTCGGCACCCTGCGCCTGTGGCAGACTGAGAGCGAGACGAACCTTGACCTCGACGCGTTCTACCGCCAGCGCTACACGCAGGCCGCCGCCGCGCGGCAGCGCGCCGAAACGATCACCTCCGTGCTGTATCCGTGCGACAGCGGATTCGCCGGGCAGAAGCTGCGCGCGATGCAGGAATACGTGCTGTGCAGCGCGTCCATGCAGGATATGCTCCGCACGTTTGAAGCGGCGCATGGCTGCGATTGGAGCCGCTTCGCGGCGCTCAGCGCCGTGCAGCTCAACGACACCCACCCGACCATGGCGATTCCCGAGCTGATCCGCCTGCTGGGCGTGCGCGGCGTTTCGTTTGAGGACGCGCTGGAAATCGCGCGCAGGACGTTCTTCTACACGAACCACACCGTCATGCCCGAGGCGCTGGAAAGCTGGAACGTGCGCGTGCTGCGCGCCGTGTCGCCGGAAATTGTGGAAATCATCCGCCGGATCGACGCGCTCTGCCGCCGGGAGACCGGGCTTGCCATCCTCCGCGACGGGCGCGTCTACATGGCGAACCTGTGCTGCTATGTGTGCGGCAAAGTCAACGGCGTGGCCGAACTGCACACGGAGCTGCTGAAAACGACCGTCCTGCGCGAGTGGGAGCAGGCGTTCCCCGGCCGCATTCTCAATGTGACAAACGGCGTAACGCAGCGGCGCTGGCTGGCGCTTTGCAACCCGCAGCTGACGAAGCTGCTTGAAAGCCGCATCGGCGACGGATTCCTCACCGACCTTTCGCAGCTGGAAAAGCTGGAGGGGCAGATAGACGACGCGCTGGCGCGCGAATTCCGCGCCGTCAAGCGCGCCAACCGCGAGCGCCTCTACGCGTATCTGGAGCGGGAGGAGGGCGTGCGCGTGCCCGCGGGATTCCTGCTGGACGCGCAGGTGAAACGCCTGCACGAATACAAGCGCCAGCTGCTGAACGCGCTGTGCGTGTGGGATTTGTATCAGGGGCTGAAAAACGGCGAAATCGCCGAGTTCGCGCCGCAGCTGGTGCTGTTCGCCGGCAAGGCGTATCCGACCTATGCGCGCGCGAAGGCCGTCATTGCGCTGATCTGCCGCATGGCCGAAAAAATCAACGCCGACCCGGAAACAAACGACAGGCTGCGCGTCGTGTTTGCGGCGAACTATAACTGCTCGCTCGCGGAAAAGATCATTCCCGCGACCGATATTTCCGAGCAGATTTCCACTGCAGGCAAGGAAGCCAGCGGCACTGGCAACATGAAGATGATGCTTTCCGGCGCGGTTACGCTCGGCACGCGCGACGGCGCGAACGTCGAAATTTTCGCCGAAGCCGGCGATGAGAACAACTATCCCTTCGGCGCAACGGTGGAGGAGCTGGACGCGCTGCGCGGCCGCTACGATCCGCGCGCGCTCTATGAAGCCGATCCGCATATCCGCCGCGCGCTCGACGCGCTCGACGACGGCACGTTCGCCGATCCGGACGGCGCGTTTGCCGACCTGAAGCGCTCCCTGCTTGAGGGCGATGAATATTTCCTGCTGAAGGATTTTGCCGCCTACCGTCAGGCGCGGCTGCGCGCCAACGCCGACTGCCTGCACGACCCGGACGGCTTTGCGCGCAAGGCGCTGCGGAATATCGCGCGCGCGGGCAAGTTCTCCTCCGACCGCTCCGTGCGGGAGTATGCCGAAAAGATATGGGAGCTGTGTTAAAAAAGGCATACCCGTTTCGTGCGATTTATGTTAAGATAATCACCGGTTAAAGAAATCACATAAAAATGGGAGGTCTTTTGAGATGTTCAAACGCATTCTTGCTGTTTTGACCGCCTGCCTGCTGGCGCTCTCGCCTGTGGCGATGGGCGAAGGCGTGACCGGCGAATTCTCCGCCACTGCCAAGGGCATGGGCGATGTGACCGTGACCATCGGCCTGCAGGACGGCGCAATCGTCTCCTGCACGGCGGAAGGCGCGAACGAAACCCCCGGCATCGGCGATAAGGCGCTGGAAGCGCTGCCCGCCGAAATCGCCGCGACCGGCTCCATCGCCGTGGACACCGTCTCCGGCGCGACCATCACCTCCGAGGCGATTCTGACCGCCGCCGCTGCGGCGCTCGAAAGCGCGGGCGTGAACCCGGCCGACTATCAGGAAAAGGCCGAGAAGGCCGAAGAAGCCGTTGTGACCGAATATGACTGCGACGTCGCCGTGATCGGCGCGGGCGGCGCGGGCATGACTGCCGCCATCACCGCGGCGGACGCGGGCATGAGCGTCGTTCTCATCGAAGGACAGCCCATGGTGGGCGGCAACTCCGTGCGCGCCACCGGCGGCATGAACGCCGGCAAGACCGCGCTTCAGGACGCCAACGAGTTCGGCGAGAGCGCGGGCGTGGAAAAGACGCTGGCCTCCGCTGCAAGCAGCTATGCTGACGACGCCACCATCACCGCGCTTGCCGAAACGGTCAAGGCGCAGTGGGAAGCCTATCAGGCCAACCCCGAAGGCTACTTCGATTCCGTCGAGCTGATGGAACTGGATACGATGATCGGCGGCAAGGGCGTGAACGACCCCGAGCTGGTCAAGACTCTGTGCGAGAACTCCGCCGCTTCCGTTGAATGGCTCGACACCATCGGCGCGGAGCTGACGAGCGTGGGCAGCTTCGGCGGCGCGTCCGTCAAGCGCATCCATCGCCCCGTCAACGCGGAAGGCAAGACCATCTCCGTCGGCTCCTACATCGTGCCCGTACTGGAAAAGGCCTGCACCGAGCGCGGCGTGACCCTGCTGACCGAAACGCTTGCCACCGCCATCAACACCGATGAAACCGGCGCCGTCTGCGGCGTGACCGCCATGGCGGGCAAAACCGAAATCACCGTCAACGCCAAGTCCGTCATCATCGCGACCGGCGGCTTCGGCGCGAACCTCGACATGGTCACCGAATACAAGCCCGAGCTGTCCGGCTTCATGACGACCAACGCGCCCGGCGCGCAGGGTCAGGGCATCGCGATGGCGACCACCGTGGGCGCCGCCACCGTGGACATGGAGCAGATTCAGATTCACCCGACCGTTGAAGCCAACACCGCGGCGCTCATCACCGAGGGTCTGCGCGGCGACGGCGCCATCCTCGTCAACGCCGAAGGCAAGCGCTTCATCGACGAAGTCGGCACGCGCGACGTTGTGTCCGCCGCCGAAATCGCGCAGACGGGCAGCTACAGCTGGCTGGTTGTCGATCAGAAGATGGTGGATGCGTCCAGCGTCATCGCGGGCTACATCACCAATGGCTACACCTTCTCTGGCGAAACCTACGAAGCGCTGGCCGGGGCCATCGGCGTGGACGGCGAGGCCTTTGCCGCCACGATGAACGCGTGGAACGAGTGCGTCGCTTCCAAGACCGACGCGGAATTCGGCCGCACCAGCTTTGCCAGCCCGCTCGACACCGCGCCGTATTACGCGATCAAAGTGACCGCGGGCGTGCATCACACGATGGGCGGTCTGAAGATCAACACCGCCGCCGAGGTTCTCACCGAAGCGGGCGAGGCGATCAGCGGCCTGTTCGCGGCCGGCGAAGTGACCGGCGGCGTGCATGGCGCGAACCGTCTGGGCGGCAACGCCGTTGCGGATTTCGTGGTGTTCGGCCGCATTGCCGGCAGCAGCGCCGTGGAGTACGCGAAGTAATCGCAGGATAAAAAATCCGCCCGTTGGGGCGGCAAAAAGCACCGTCCTCCGTGTGGCCTTTGCGCCGGCGGAGGACGGT
>CAZKJW010000047.1:4776-18222 GCA_964553125.1 uncultured Oscillospiraceae bacterium | reverse complement strand
AGAAATGATGATGGCACGGCAGCACGCGGAAGGCGTAACGGAGACGTTATCCACAGCGCGTGCATGGTATTCCACGACATGAACATACATGAACATCGACAAAAAGCGGAAGTGCCGACTGCAATGCACGGGGTAATAGGCGGCACGCTTGCACGGCGTCAGGATGCCGCAGGAGTAGTGTCACAGGATACGCGGCGTTGCGCAAAGTGAACGCACAGCAATACAGCAACGTGTGGACAGGAAGCGGCGCGCTTGCATTGCGCCAAGCCGCTACGGGGGTAGCAGTGCAAAATGCCAGCACATTCAGCAATGTCCACTCACAGCTATGCGACCGCATTATCCACAGCACATACACGGTATTCCACGACATGAACATACATGAATATCAGCAAAAATGGTTAAGTGCGGACAGCAATGCACTGGGCAATAGGCGGCACGCTTGCGCTGCGTCAAGATGCCGCAGGAGTAGTGTCACAGGATATGTGATGTTGCGCAAAGTAAACGCAAAGCAAAACAGCAACGTGTGGACAGGAAGCGGTGCGCTTGCGTCACGCCAAGCCGCTATGGGTGTAGCAGTGCATAATGCCAGCACATTCAGCAATGTCCACTCACAGCTATGCGGGTGCATTATCCACAGCACATACACGGCGTCACCCGAAATGAACTCACGCGAACATCAGCAAAAATGGTTAAGTGCGGACAGCAATGCACTGGGCAATAGGCGGCGCACTTGCATCGGCCAAATCCCTATAAAAATGGCGGCACAGGATAATAACAAATCCGGTTACACACGCACCTATGCTGGACGCATTATCCACAGCGCATACTCGGTGTTGTATAGAATAAATGCACGGCAACACAGCAGCGTGCTGGTGGAAAGCGGTACGCCTACACCACTCCGCCCCTCCGCAGGCGCATCAGCACAACGCACCGGCACATTCGCCATGCCCGCTCGCAGCTATGTATCCGCATTATCCACAACGCATACACGGTATTGCACAAGAAAAGCACGCACGACCATCGACGAAAATGAACGCATCGCCAGACCAGTCCATCATCATCTCACCAAACCGCCGCAAAAGCAGCGGCGTCGAACATCACCACGCCAACCATCACACCACCCAGCGCGCATATCCCCCGAAACGGCAGCGCTCATCGCGCAGCCACGCCTTCCAACGCCTGCCGTTTCAGCGGCCCGTTTCCCGCACGGTCTCCGCACGCTGCCCGGCCGCGCGTATGTTCTGAACAGGGTGAAGCCCTTTTAATCCCTAAAACGCCGCCCTCTGCCTTGCGCGCAGCGACGCATTTTTCCAAACAAAACGCCCGAAGAAGCGCTGAACTTCCTCGGGCGTGTTTTGCTTTTTTCCTGCGATTAGAAAATCTTCGTGCTGCGGTTTCCAAGCACCTTTTCGGCAGTGGCCTTGCTCACCTGATCGTAGTGATCGAACTGCATGGTGAACACGCCGCGACCCTGCGTGCGGCTGCGCAGGTTGGTGGAGTAACCGAACATTTCGGAGAGCGGCATCATCGCGTCCACAACCTGCTGGCCGGAGCGCATGTCCAGACGCGTTACATGGCCGCGCTTGGAGGAAACGTCGCCCAGCACGTCGCCGACGTATTCGTCGGGCACGATGATTTCGACCTTCATCACGGGCTCCATCAGCACCGGATCGGCCTTCGCGTCCGCCTCGCGGAACGCCATGGAACCGGCGATCTTGAACGCCATTTCGTTGGAGTCCACTTCGTGCGTGGAGCCGTCGGTCAGCACGGCGCGGAAATCCACCACGGGGTAGCCGCCCAGCGCGCCGGCCTGCGACGCCTCGCGGACGCCGTTTTCAATGGCCGTGACAAATTCCTTGGGAATGATGCCGCCGACGGTTTCGTTGACGAACTCGTAGCCTTCGCCGGGCTCGCGGGGTTCGAGGCGGAGGGTACAATCGCCGTACATGCCGTGGCCGCCGGTCTGGCGGATGTAACGGCCCTGCGCCGTGGCGACCTTGCGGATGGTTTCTTTATAGGCAACCTGCGGCTTGCCGACGGTGGCTTCCACCTTGAACTCGCGCAGCAGGCGATCAACGATGATTTCCAGATGCAGTTCGCCCATGCCGGCGATGATCGTCTGGCCGGTTTCCTGATCCGTCCACGTGCGGAACGTCGGGTCTTCGTCGGCGAGGCGCACAAGCGCCATGGTCATCTTTTCCTGACCCGCCTTGGTTTTCGGCTCGATGGCGACCTGAATGACCGGGTCCGGGAACTCCATGCTTTCCAGAATGGCCGGGGCCTTCTCGTCGCAGAGGGTGTCGCCGGTCGTGGTTTCGCGCAGGCCGACTACGGCGGCGATATCGCCGGCGTAAACGGCGTCCGTTTCCTCGCGATGGTTGGCGTGCATCCGCAGGATGCGGCCCATGCGCTCGCGCTTGCCCTTCGTGGCGTTATAGACGACGCTGCCGGACTGCAGGGTGCCGCTGTACACGCGGAAGAACACCAGCTTGCCCACGAACGGGTCGGCCATGATTTTGAACGCCAGCGCGCAGAACGGCTCGTCGTCGCTCGGGCGGCGGACGAGTTCCTTGCTCTCATCCTTGGGATCCATGCCTTGAATCGGCGGCACGTCCAGCGGGGAGGGCAGATAGGCGACAATGGCGTTGAGCAGCGGCTGCACGCCCTTGTTGCGATAGCTCGAACCGCAGAGCACCGGCGTGCCCTTGACGGCGATGGTCACACGGCGCAGCGCGGCCATGATCTGCTTCTCGTCCGGCTCGTCGCCGTTGAGGTAGATTTCCATGATCTCGTCGTCCACATCGGCCAGACGCTCGATCATCTGCGAGCGCGCCAGCTCGGCGGCTTCTTTGTAGTCGTCCGGGATCGGGCCTTCGCGCATGTCGGAGCCGTCCTCGGAGTAGTACAGTTCGGCGTCCATGCGGATCAGGTCGATGATGCCGCGGAACTCGCTCTCCGCGCCGATGGGGATCTGAATCGGGATCGGGTGCGCGGAAAGGCGCTCCTCGATCATGCCCACAACGCGCTGATAATCCGCGCCCATGATGTCCATCTTGTTGACATAGGCGATGCGCGGCACGTTATAGGTGTTGGCCTGACGCCACACGGTTTCGCTCTGCGGCTCCACGCCGCCCTTCGCGCAGAAAACGGCGACGGCGCCGTCAAGCACGCGCAGCGAGCGCTCGACTTCAACGGTGAAGTCCACGTGGCCGGGCGTGTCGATGATGTTGATCTGATGGTTGTCCCACATGCAGGTGGTAGCGGCGGAGGTGATGGTGATGCCGCGCTCCTGCTCCTGCGCCATCCAGTCCATCGTAGCCATGCCTTCGTGCGTTTCACCCATGCGATGCACGCGGCCGGTGTAATAGAGGATTCGTTCGGTCGTAGTGGTTTTACCGGCGTCGATGTGCGCCATGATGCCGATATTGCGAACCATTTCAAGCGGATGGCTGCGAGACATAGTTTCTCCTTTCCGTTCTGCGCCGCGCCCTTGCGGCGCGTCGGGTAAGTTGGAACGAACGGGCTTTTCTCCGGATGAGGGCGCAGGGCGCCCTTTTTGCGCTGCAAAGCGCGGCCCGTTCAAAGTTCGGGCGGATGACGTTCGCCTCCCGCAGCCGCAAGGCGTTGCTTCCGGCGCGGGCAGCCCGCACTGTGCAAGGGGCGAAAATCATCCGCCCGCAACCCTCCTGATGGAGGGGCGTGCATTGGCCCGAACAAAAACGAGGGCGGGGGAAAATCAGGCGCACAGCGCCCCTGATTCCCTCCGCCCCGGACATACGAGGACTACCAGCGGTAATGCGCGAACGCCTTGTTCGCTTCCGCCATGCGGTGCATTTCTTCCTTGCGCTTCACGGCATTGCCGGTGTTGTTCGCGGCATCCATGATTTCGCCGGCAAGGCGCTCGGACATCCGGCGCTCGCCGCGCTTGCGGGAGAATTCAACCAGCCAGCGGAGAGCCAGCGTCTGACGGCGCTCCGGACGGATCTCCATAGGCACCTGGTAGGTCGCGCCGCCGACACGGCGAGCCTTGACTTCCAGCTGCGGCAGGATGTTGTTCATGCCGGCCTGGAACACTTCCAGCGCTTCCTTGCCGGTCTTTTCCTTTATCATGTCAAAAGCATCGTAGCACACGCGCTGCGCCACACCGCGCTTGCCGTCGAGCATGATCTGGTTGATCAGCTTGGTGACGACCGTGGTGCCGTAAACGGGATCCGGCAGCACTTCGCGCTTGGGGATAAATCCACGTCTGGGCATTTTATAACCCTCCTGAATTTGCAGTCGGCCACTTTTCGCTTGATTCGTTCGTTTGTAAGCAGAACTTTCAGCAAAAATGGAAGAAAACGGGAAACAGGCTGTTCACGCAGCGTTCTGCATGAACCCACCGACCGAAGGCTTACTTCTTCGGTTTCTTCGCGCCATACAGCGAACGGCCCTGGTTACGCTTGGCAACGCCGGCAGCGTCGAGAGCGCCGCGGATGATGTGATAGCGCACGCCAGGCAGGTCACGCACACGGCCGCCGCGGATGAGGACGACGCTGTGCTCCTGCAGGTTGTGGCCGATGCCCGGAATGTAGCAGGTACCTTCGATCTGGTTCGTCAGACGAACACGGGCGATCTTGCGCAGAGCGGAGTTCGGTTTCTTGGGCGTCGTGGTTTTGACGCTCAGGCACACGCCGCGCTTCTGCGGGCACTTCTGCAAAATCGGGGCGGTCGACTTCGTGACGACTTTCTCCCTTCCCTTACGGATCAGCTGATTGATCGTGGGCATGGAAGCACCTCCTTAGGAAATATATCACAAGCCTTGTTTCAGGCCGGATATCGAAAAAAATGAAGCGGCCCTGAGTTGGGTTCAGGCCTTGAGAACGCCTGCGACGGCGGCTTTCACGCCGATTCCGCACTCGGTTCCCAGCTGCTGCATGGTGCCGACCTCTTCGAAGCGGACGCCCGATTTTTCACAGGCGTTCACAACGGGTTGGGTGACGAAGGGATCGGCGTCCCGGGCGATGTAGACCCGCTCGGCCTTGCCAGCCGCCACAGCCCGCAGCACCTGACGTGCGCCAACCACGCGGCGGGAAGCGTCGCGAAGCAATTCCGGCATGGCAGTCCCTCCTTCATGACGAGTAATATGCGCCATTGCGGCAACTTGTATACGATAGCACATTCATTTGCAATCTGTCAAGCCCGCCGGCGAAATAAAATTTTAAAATTCTCTCGCCGCGCGCTGCAAAGCGCCCGCCGGCGTGCAATGCGTCTGCGGGCGCTGAACGGCTCAGGCCGCGGCGCGTTTACGCGCGCTCCTTCGCAGCGTAGGCGCGCCCTCTTTCAGCGAAGGCGGCGACGCGCTCGGTGAGGGCGGGCCATTTGCGGATGGCTTCGGCGCTGAACAGGCCGTTCTCCTCGCGCTCATGCGCGATCATTGCCCACGTCGCCTCGCGCAGCTCGCCGAACTTGCCGCCGAGCATCGCCTCGCAGATGAACTTCTGCCGCGGCTGGTTGATGTCCTCGCCGCAGATGGGCATGAAGCCGTGCCGCGCGATCAGGCCGCGCAGGCGCTCCTGCTGTGCGGGCGTGTTGCGGGTGGGCATATAGGCAATGGCCTTGAAGCCGATATCGGCCACGACGTCCATCAGCTCGTCCAGATAATCGTCCTCGAATTTCTGCGCGCGCTTATCGCCCGTCACGCTGCTGCCCACGTCGCCCAGATAGGAGTAGGCGGAAATCGCGCCGACGCGGTTGGCCAGCTCGATCACCTCGGCCACGGGCGCGCATTCGTCGGTTGCCGGGATATAGAACGCGGGAATCAGCTCGGCCTTGATCCAGCCGATGAGATCGTAATGGAAATACGGGTTCTCCGCGTCAGACAGCATGGCCTCCTGCTTTGCGGAGACGGGCTTTCCAAGCGTATCGCGCAGGAAGCCCACCAGCTTTTCGCCGCGGCCGAACGCCTGCTCCAGCTTCAGCGCCAGCGCGGAGGAAAGATGCCGCTCCGTCACGGTGCCGCGGTTTGCAAACTGCGAGATGGGCAGCACGTCGCGCTCAAAATCGACGGACACGCCCGTTCCGGAAAGCAGCGCGTTGAGCCGGTCGATCATCGCGTGGTTGCGCTCGTTGCGCTTTTCGCGCCTCGGCGCGAAGAAAGCGTCCACTTCCTCAATGCGGCTCTGCGGCACGGCGTGCAGCAGAATGTAGGCGTTGCCGGGCTGGTCGGGGTTGTTGATGCGGACGTTTTCAAAGGGCGTTCCGGCCATGCTCACGCGGCACTCGACGCCGTTGGTGCCGCCGATGCCGACGATTTTACAGGCTTCCAGAAACTCGCGGTTGCCGCCGAGGCTGTCGTGATCGATGATGCCGGCGGTACACAGCTTCTCCGCGCGCGCCTTCCATGCCGCCGCAGTGGGCGAATAGGGCGAGAAGGAGAACGTCGTATGGATGTGATTGTTGATATGATCCTCCATCGGTGCAAACGCCGGGTTGAGGCGGCGGAGATTCTCCAGCCGTTCCTCTGCCGTCGCGGCATTGAGCAGGGCAAGCGTATCGGACATGGTTCGACCTCCTGTGCAATAGTCATTGCCTTCATTCTACCACATCCGCGCGCTTTTTTGAACCGTTTTCGCTTGACGCGGCGAAATTCCGGTGGCATACTCTTTCCATGCGTAAAATATTGATCTGGATTCTCATTTTTATGGCCGCTTTCGCGGCGTTTCCGGCGGGCGCTTCCGCGCAATCTTCCGGAGAAAGCGCGGCCGTCTACTCCCTCGGCGATAAGAACGAGGGCGTGCGCGCAATGAAAAAGCGCCTTCAGGCGCTGGGCTATTTCAGCAAGGATACGACCGTCGGCCCGGAGTTCACCGAATCGACGGAGCGCGCCGTGCGCAAGTTCCAGCTGCAGAACGGTCTGCCCGAAACGGGCGCCGCCGACGAAAAAACGCTCGCGCTTCTGGAAGCGGCGGACGCCGTTCCCGCCGGTGCGACGGCGCGTCCCGCGCTTTCCGCGCTCTATGACGAAAACAATCCGCCGCCCGTCGACGGGCAAAAGGTCGAAGCCGCCGTGCGCAGCGCGCTCTCGGCGCTTTTCCCGCTGCTGCAAACGCGCTGAAAGGAGCCGCCATGCACGCAACGCTGACTGTCAACGGCTTTCGCGAAGAAGCCTTCTACGACGACGCGACGGTGGAAACCGTGCTGCGTCCGCTGCTAAACGAAATCGGTCTGCGCGCTAAAAACGCGCAGAGGCGGCTGATCGTCTTTCTCGCCGCGCCGCCCGCCGCCGGCAAAAGCACGCTGGCGGCTTTTCTTGAGCGGCTGTGCGCGGAAGACCCGTCGCTGCCGCGTTTGCAGGCGCTTGCGATGGACGGGTTTCATTTCCGGCAGGAATACATCCTCTCGCACTGCGTCGAACGAAACGGCGAAACCATCCCCATGAAGCGGGTCAAGGGCGCGCCCGACACGTTCGACCTCGAAAGCCTGCGCCGCACGCTCCTCCGCGCGCGGCGCGAAGACGTGCTCTGGCCTGGCTACGACCGCCGCCTGCACGACGTCGTGGAAAACGCCGTCGCCGCATCGGCGCCGGTGCTGCTCGTCGAAGGGAACTGGCTGCTTTACGACGCGCCCGGCTGGCGCGAGCTGCCGCACGATTTTTCCATTTTTGTCGCGGCGGAGGAGTCGCTCCTTCGCGGTCGGCTGATTGCGCGCAAAATGCGCGGCGGCCTTTCGCACGAAGACGCGCTGACCTTCTACCGCGAAACGGACGGGCCGAACGTCCGCCTCTGCATGAGCCGCCGCCTGCCCGCGGACGTCGCCCTGCGCATGGCGGGCGAGGGCGTTTTACGCCGCGAAAACGGCTGAAAGAAGCAGCAGAAACACCGCCGGCGTGAGCGTGCCGAGAATCAGCTCGCCCGGCGTGTGCCGCCCGAGCCGGAGCGAGCTCCAGAAGACAGGAACCAGCAGCAGGTATCCCGCCAGAAACCACGGGCTGACAAACCGGCTCATCATCAGGACGGGTCCCGATACGCCGCACGCGTGCCCGCTGCATTTGATTTTCGCAGCCGACAGCGCCGCGACGGCCAGCCCGGAGAACAGATACGTCATGCACGCGACGATCTCCATCGCGCCAAGGCGCGCCGCAAAGCAATACGCGGCGCTGCCGACATATCCCGTCACGGAGAACACGACGGCCAGCGCGCGCTGCGCCGCGCGTCCCCTGCGCCGCAGGCTCGGGACGAGCCACCACACCGGATACGAAAGCGTTGGCAGCACGCTCAGAAAGAAAAGCGTCCACGCCGCCGACGTGCCGGGGAAACCGCCCTTCGCCGCGCGGAGCACGGCAATTTCCACAGCCGCCATCACCGGCGGAATCGTCAGCGTGCGCACCCATTTTGCAAGTTTGTTCATTTTTCTCATCGCCTCCTGACGACAGCATAGCCTTCTGCGCCGCCAAAGGCAACCCATTCGTCCCCGAAGCGGCTCTACGCCGGGTTTCCCGCCGCTCTACCGGCGGTAGAATCCTTGTCCTGCAAGTTTTTTTCGCGCGCTGCGCGCTTTTTGAAAGGCAATTCCGGCGCGCGCCGCGCGATGCGTAAAGCGCGATATTTTCCGGCAAAATATTGCGCGATTGCGCCTCGTGTGCTATCCTTAGCGCATGATTTTCCGACAAAAAACAAAGGGGGCAGATTCATGTCGCGCCTGAAATTCCTCATCCAGCGCGCCCGCAGAATGGACTGGAAAAAAATGTGGGCCACCGCAGAGATGCTGCATAAGAAAACGGGCAAGTCCCGCCTCTGGCTTCTGACGGACATACTCCGCTGCGCCGTGCGATACGGCGCGGGATACATGGACTACAAAATCGCCGAAATGTACCGCCTCACGCCCGCGCAGCGCGAAACGGTCATCACGCGCGCCATGTCCAACGGCATCGTCGCCCGCATGAACGACAAAGCCTACTGGCATTTCTTTGACGACAAGGCCGAGTTCAACACGCTCTTTGCCGATCACATCTGCCGCGCGTGGATCGATCTGCGCGCCGCCACGGAGGCGGACTACGAAAAATGGAAGTCCGAGCGAACGGGCGACGTCATCGGCAAGCCCATCGACGGTTCGAGCGGCTTTGGCGTGCAGCTTTTCCGCGCGGGCGAGCTGCCCTCGCTGGAAACGCTCCGCGCGCAGGGCGTCACGCTTCTGGAGGAGCGCATCCGCCAGCATCCCGCGCTGGACGCCATCTGCGCCACGTCGGTCAACACGCTGCGCATCGCCACGCTCATGGGCGACAAAAAGCAGGGCGTCGTCTATGCGTTCATCCGCATCGGCGCGGGCGCCGTTGTGGATAACGTGGATCAGGGCGGCATGGCCGCCCCCATCGATATCGACACCGGCGTCATCCGCACGGTCGGCGCAAACAAAAACGGCGACCGCTTCGAGTTCCATCCCATCACCGGCACGCGCATCCCCGGCACCAAGATCCCCTACTGGGAGGAAGCGAAGGCCATGTGTCTGGAAGCGGCAAAAGTTGTGCCGCAGCTGCGGTTCATCGCGTGGGACGTCGCCGTCACGCCGGAGGGCCCGGTGTTCATCGAGGGCAACTCGTTCCCCAGCCACGCCGTGCCGCAGTTCGCCGCGCATTATCCCGACGGCATCGGCATCGTGCCGCGCTTCCGCGAGTTCATCGACGTCTGATTCTGCGCTTTGCAAAAGGGCTTCCGGCTCCGTGCCGGGGCCTTTTCTTTTGCGCCGCAGCGGGCGGGTATTGTGAAAATCCGGCCGTTGTGGTAAGCTGTGATATGTTTCCGCGCCCTGCGCGGAAATAATCTACAGCGCCGCTTCCCGCCGCAGGAGGAGTTTTCCCATGCAAGAGACAAGCACCCGCAAGAGCGTCTTCCGGACGCTGTTCTGCGCCCCGCAGACGGTTTTTGAGTCCGTCGCCTATTGGCTGCTGGCCGTGATGATCTGGGCGCCCATCATTCAGTCGCCCGCGTATGTGCCGTATATCCTCAGCGGGTCGGACAGGGTCATGTATTACGTCGCCTACGCCATCGGCTATTCGTTCTACGCAATGGCCGTGCTGTGCATCCTCTATTCCGTGTGGCGCGTGATTTCCTGGGCGCTTGCGCTGCGCCGCGGAGCGCTGCGTCTGCCCGCCCCGGCCGCGCTGCTCAGGGAGCATCTCTTTGCCGTGCTGACGTGCGTGTTCGTGCTGCTGGCGTTTGTCAGCACAATCTTCTCCACCGACATTGTGACCGGCTTCTTCGGCCACAAGCAGCGCACGGACGGCTTCCTCACCTACGCCGGGTTCTGCGCCATCATGCTCACCGCCTCGCAGGTGCGCAGCGCGAAAAAGCGCGCGTCGCTTCTGAAAAACACGGTGATCGTCATCGCGCTGTGCGCGCTGCTGATGTTCTGCCAGGTGTTCAGCCTGCAGCCCGTCAGCCGCTGGTTCAACATGACGGGCGCGGCGTTCTTCCGCAACTCGAACCATTTCGGCTACATTCTCGCCATCTGCGCCATGATCTGCTCGGGCGCGATGTTCGCCGCAAAAGAAAAAAAGACCCGCATCCACGCAACGGCGCTGCTCGTCTTTTTCCTGACCGCGCTTCTTTACAACAACACGCTCGGCGCGAATCTGGGCGTGGCGTGCGCGTTCATTCTCATGGGCTTCCTGTATAAGCCCGCGCTGGGCGCGAGCCGTCTCCGCTCGTTCCTGCCGCTGGCAATTTACGCGCTTGTCACCGCGCTGACGGCGCTCATTCCGGAAGGCCGCTTCGCCTGCTCCTTCGTGGAGGAAAACATCGCCTCCACGCTGGCCGATCTGCGCAACATCGCAAACGGCGAAATCTCCGGCAGCGTCGAGTCGACGCAGGGCACAAGCCGCCTGCTCCTCTGGAAATTCACGCTTCAGCTCATCGCGCAAAAGCCGCTGCTCGGCTGGGGCGGCGATCAGACGCGCTGGGAGTTCATCCGCAACGGCTTCGACTGGGCGGCCTCCCCGCACAACGAATATCTCAACCTCGCCTCGTTCTTCGGCATTCCGGCTGCCCTTTGCCTGTACGCCGGCGAAATCTGGCTGCTCGCGCGCCGTCTGCGCGGCGTCCGCACGCTCGGCCGCACGACGCTGATCGCGCTCGGCGCGGCGTTCGCCTACGCCGTGTCGGCGTTCTTCGGCGTATCGCAGCTGCACTCAGCTTCGTATTTCTATCTGATGATGGGGCTGGTCGCCTCCGAGGAGACCGCCGCCGTCACGCCTGAAGAAACGCAGCAACCGTCCGATTGAACGCTTCCGGGTTTTCCGCCGCAATGAAATGACTGCCTGGCAGCAGCGCAAGCTGTGCGCCCGGTATTTTTTCGGCAATGAGCCGCGTATGCCTTTCGCGGATCATATCGCGCGTGCCGGCGACAACGAGGGTTTTGCTCCTTACGGCGCAAAGCGCCTCCGGATCAATCGCCGGATCGTTCACCATCAGGCCGAGCATTTCCGCGTTGCGGCGCGCCTTTTCGCTGCGCCCTGCAAACAGCCGCGCAATGCGATAGCCCAGCTCAATGGGAATCTGATAGCGCGCCTTCACGCCGCGCGCGTCAAGGTTCGCGCCATTGAGTACAAGCCGGTTCACGCGCTCCGGGTAGCGCAGCGCAAACACGAGCGCAATATTTCCGCCGTCGGAAAAGCCGAGCAGATCGGCTCTGCCGATGGCTTTTTCATCCATGAAGCCGCGCAGATCCTCCGCAAACTGGCGGATGGTGAACGGCGCGCTCCCGCGCGGAGAGCGGCCGTGCCCGCGCGTATCGACGGCAAAAACGCGAAAATCGCGGGAGAAGCGCTCGATCTGCCGCGCAAAATACGAGCCGTCCTCGCCGTTTCCGTGCAGCAGAATCAGCGGTTCGCCCGCGCCCTTTTCCACGCTGTAAAGCGAAATGTCCGTCATTGCGCCCACCGCGGGTTGTCGATCACCGTCGGCTTGCCGTCGCGCTCCACGAGCAGCTTGCGGAAGCCCTTGGTTTCAATCGCGCCGTAATTCTGCCCGCACTCGGCATGGTTGACGAAGAACACCACGAACGGCTTTTCGCCCGTGCAGATGAGCCTGTGCGCATAGCCCTTGGGCACGTAGCACACCTGACAGTCGTGCAGCGCCAGACAGCTCCAGTCGCCCGCCTCGTTTTCAAGCATCATATAGCCCTCGCCGCCGATGCAGTAATACACCTCGCAGATATCGGCCGGCGCGTGGAAATGCCCCTTCGTCATGTAATATTCGTCGCCCACCCTGCCCGGATGAACGATGCTGCACCCGAAGATCAGATCGCCCTCCGTGCCGCGGGAGAGGTTGCGGTGAAACTCGTAAACGACCGGGTCGCCGTTTTCCGCAAGCGCACGCTCCGCCTGCGCGTCGTAGAACGCGCCGCGCATCTGTGAAAGGTATCGCGCGCCGGTTTCAATCTGCGGCGAAAGCCCTGTGTTCTTGTCGAGATCGACCACAAAGCCGCGCGCCCAGTCAAACAGCTTGTTTTCGGTGTTGAAATTCATATGCTCGCCACTCCTTTTTTGGGTACGCGCCCTGCGCGTTCCCTTCAGCCTGCATCATAGCAGGGAATGCGCGGCTTTGCAAGCGCGCCGCCCGTTTTCAGGCGCGCTTCCTGAGGCGCGAATACTGCCGCGCAAACGAAACAAAAATTTTCAGATACAGCGCGATGATTGCGGTCAGCCCGCCTGCAAGCAGGAACTCGCCCCGGCAGAGCGTTCTGATCGCCCCCGGCAGAAGAACGGTCAGAAACAGCGCAAGCAGGGGAATCATTCTGCCCCTGAAAACCCGCCCCATCATTTGCAGCCGGGAGCTTTCGTCGCAGAAGATTTCCTCGGCGCCGTCCATCTGCGACGCCGGCTTGCGGAAGTAGCTGTATCCGTAAAAATCCTGCAAATACTCCCAGCCGCAATCGCTGAACATCCGGACGTATTCGTCCCTGTGCGCAATCCCGTCCTGATTGTAGTCCAGCTGATAGATCACATCCTCCGGTGCGCACCTTTCAAAATGATACGCGCACGACCACGACATTCTCGTCAGTTTCCAGCCGGAGCCATGCATCCGCCGGAGATACGCCTGCTCCTTTTCGTACTCGCAAATTGTGAAAACCTTCAGCGTCGTTTTCGTTTCCATTCACATGCCCTCCTGTGCAATCCGGTACAGGCGCTCAATCCGCGCCAGTTCAATCTGCAGCACCTCGCGCCCCAGCTCCGTAATCTGATAAATCTTGCGTTTTTCCTCCTCGCGGACGAAACGGATCAGGCCGTCCTTTTCCATCTTCGAGAGGCTGCCGTACATCGTTCCCGGCGCAAGCCGCACCGCGCCGTCCGTCCGCTTCCGGATGGTCTGCACGATTCCGTAGCCATGGTTGGGCTTTCTCAGACAAAGCAGGATATAGAACGCCGTTTCCGTCATGGGGACATAGACTTTTCTGATATGCTGATCCACT
>CAZKJW010000047.1:0-4676 GCA_964553125.1 uncultured Oscillospiraceae bacterium | reverse complement strand
CCACATGTCAAGCGCAGCCGCCCCGTCCTCCAAAAAGTCATAACCGCCCGTTGAACGGGTGGTTTGACTGCGCCCTATAAGGGCATATTCCCTGTGGCAGCCCTCCTGCGAGGGCATCGAATTCTTTGTCAGTCACGCTTTTCACTTCGCCCCCTTTCGGGGATGCATTCCATTTTCTGTTCCAACTCGCACACGTCTGGAATCTTGTCATCCCCCGGTTCAGCCGGGGGTTATCCTGCCTGTTCGGCGCACAAGAAAAACCGCCGAAAGCCACGGCTCTCAGCGGTTTCCTTCGTCACCCGGACGGAACGTCTCTTATTTCGCTGCGGCGCTCGCCCGCACCTGAAGCATCGTGCGGCGCACTTCCTCCGCGCTTACGAGGTTATAATCGCCCTCCACGCCGTGCTTGAGCGCCGACGCCGCCACGCCGAACTCCACCGCATCCTGCGGCTGCATTCCGTCGCACAGGGCAAAGATCAGCCCGCCGCAGAAAGCGTCGCCCGCGCCGACCCGCTCCACAATGTGCAGGCTGTGCTCCGGCGCGGCATACGCCGTCCGGCTGTTTCCGTCGTATAAAAGCCCCGTCAGGCGATACGCCATCCCCTCCGGAATGCGCAGAATCAGCGCCACCTGCCGGAAGCCGAAGCGTTCAGTCAGTTGCTGCGCGATGGACAGATAGCCTTCGCGCCCCGTCACGCCGTCAGGCGGCTGAATCCCGAATACGTCCTCCGCGTCCTCGTCGTTGGCAATGCACACGTCCACCCACTGGCACAGGTGGCTCATGGTGCGGCAGGCTTCCTCGCGGCTCCAGAGCTGCCCGCGGTAGTTCAAATCGCAGGAGACCGGAACGCCCCGCTCGCGGGCGGCCTTGCAGGCAGCCTCGCAGATTTCGGGCAGCGCCCCGCCCAAGGCCGGCGTAATGCCGGAAAAATGGAACCAGTCGGCGCCGCGGAAAATTTCGTCCCAGTCAAAGTCCTCTTTCTGCGCCGTTGCAATAGCGGAATTCGCCCGGTCATAGACGCAGACCGGCGCGCGCGGCGGCACGCCCCGCTCGAAGAAGTAAGCGCCCATGCGCTCCCCGCCGCGGGCGATTCCGGACGTATCGACGCCCAGTGCGCGCAGGGTCTGCACGGCGGCTTCGCCCACGGGGTTGCGCGGGAGCTTGGTGACATAAGCACTCGCCCCGCCGAAATTGTTCACCGAGATTGCGACGTTCGCCTCCGAGCCGCCGAAATACCACCGCATCCTTTCGGACTGGAACAGGCGCTCGTTTCCTTCCGGCGAAAGCCGGAGCATCAGTTCTCCAAACGTAACGACTTTCATCCTGCGCTCCCTCCATTTTTCTCCCATGCTTCCAGTGCTTCCTTGACAAAAAAGCTGCCGCCCACCGCGGCGACGCGGTCATACGCCAGATATTCCTCCAGATTGCGCCGGTCGATTCCGCCGGTGGGGATGAAGCGCACCTGCGGGAACGGCGCGGCAAGCGCCCGAAGCGCCTCCAGCCCGCCGTATATCTGCGCGGGGAAGAATTTGACGGTCGTAATCCCCAGTTTCAGCGCCTGCATGATTTCGCTCGGCGTCACGCAGCCGGGATAATAGGGAATCCCCTTCTCGCGGCATATTTCCGCCGTTTCCACCGAAAGCCCCGGCGAAACGATGAACTGCGCGCCAGCCTCCAGCGCCGCGCGGCACTGCGCCTCGTCAATCACCGTCCCGGCACCGATCGACATCTGCGGATACTGCGCGCACGCATACCGGATGGCGTCCGCCGCGCATTCCGTCCGGAAGGTGATTTCCGCCGTATGGATTCCGATCGCGCACAGCGCGGGCAGAATGCGGTCCACCTCCTCAACCTTCTTGACCACGACAACAGGAACACATCTCTCCATGCCCTTGCCTCCTCTCAAACGCCGGAATAGGCGGAGAATCCGCAGTCAATCGGCAGCACCACGCCGGTGATGGCAGAAGCGGCCTGATCGTCGCAGAGGAACATCGTCGCGCCGATCAGCTCCTCCGCATCCACAAAGCGCCCCATCGGCGTTCCGCTCAGGATTTTCGCAGAGCGCGCCGTGGGCGTTCCATCCTCGTTGAAAAGCAGCGCGCGGTTCTGCGCCGAAACAAGGAAGCCCGGCGCAATCGCGTTGCAGCGGATGCCCGTTCCGGCAAAGTGCGTCGCCAGCCACTGCGTGAAATTGGAAACGCCCGCCTTCGCCGCCGAATACGCGGGAATCTTTGTCAGGGGAATGTAGGCGTTCATAGACGAAATATTCAGGATGCATCCCTGCTTTCTCTCCACCATATCCGCTGCAAAGACCTGCGTCGGCAGTAGGCTGCCCTGAAAATTCAGCCGGAACACAAAATCCACCCCGGACGGCTCCAGATCAAAGAAGCTCTTCTTCCCCGGAATCGCTTCGTGCTGGTATTCGTTATCCGTCGTCGCCATGGGGTTATTGCCGCCCGCGCCGTTAATCAGGATATCGCACGGCCCGAGATCGGCGTGTATCTGCTCGCGCACAGCGCACAGCGCTTCCTTATTCAACACGTTTGCGGCATAGCCCCGGCACACGCAGCCCGCGGCGCGCAGCTCGTCCGCCAGCGCCTGCGCTTTCTGCCCGTCCAGATCCAGCGCGGCCACCTTCGCTCCCGCCTTTGCAAAGGCGCGCGCCATCGTGCCGCAGATCAGCCCGCCCGCGCCGGTGATCACAACGACCCGCCCGGCGAAATTCTTCTGCATCGGTATCTCCTTCATGTCCGTGCCTCCTTATTTGCTCTTCTTCTCCGCTTCCAGCCGGTCGAGCGTATCCCACACGCCCAGCATGTACATAATGCCCATCGCGCGGTCGTACAGCCCATAGCCGGGGCGCACGCGTCCGGGCGTTTCGCCCCAGAGATGCCGCCCGTGGTCTGGGCGGATGTAGCCGTCAAAGCCCGCGTCGTGCAAAGCGCGCAGAACTTCCAGAACGCCCGTCTGCCCGTCGCAGTCGCGGTGGCTGACCTCCGAGAAATCGCCGTTTTCAAACCGGCGCACGTTGCGCACGTGAGCAAAGGCGATGCGGTCGGCGTGCTTTCGCACGATATCGGCAACGTGATTGTCCGGGCTTGCGCTCAGGCTTCCTGTGCAGAGCGTCAGGCAGTTGCAGGGGTCGTCCACCATGCGCAGGAACCGGTCGATGCTCGCCTCGTCCACCAGCAGGCGCGGCAGGCCGAAGATATCCCACGGCGGGTCGTCCATATGGATTGCCATCTTGATATTGCACGCATGGCAGGTCGGCATGAGCGCCTCCAGAAAATAGCGCAGGTTCTCCCACAGCTTTTCCTTCGTCACGCCCTCATACGCCTTGAACAGCGCGTCCAGCTGCGCCATGCGCTCCGGCTCCCAGCCGGGGAAGGACATGTGATAGCGCTCGGTGAAGCTGAGAATATAATCCGCCATCGCCTGATAGTCCGTCTGAATCTTGTCCTTTTCATAATACAGCGCCGTGGAGCCGTCCCCGAGCGGGTGAAACAGCTCGGTGCGCGTCCAGTCAAAGACCGGCATGAAATTATAGCAGATGACCCGCACACCGAACTGCGCCAGATTGCGGATAGTTGTCTTGTAATTTTCAATGTACTGATCCCGGCTCGGCAGCCCGATCTTGATATCGTCGTGCACGTTCACAGACTCCACGACGTCCATATTGAAGCCGTATGCATCCAGCTGCTTTTTGACGTGCGCGATTTCCTCAACCTCCCAGACCTCGCCCGGCATTTTGTTATGGAGCGCCCACACGATGCCCTCCACGCCCGGAATCTGCCGGATATCCGAAAGCTGAATCAGGTCGTTTCCCCCGCCATACCAGCGAAACGTCATTTTCATGTGCGCAGCACCTCCAAACCAAAATAGCGGCTCGCGTTATCGCAGCAGATATCCCGCACGAGCGTCCGAAGCATTGCCGGATCGTCCGGGTATTCGCCATCCTCCACCCACTGCCCGATCATGCCGCAGAGGATGCGGCGGAAATATTCATGCCGCGTGTAGCTCAGGAAGCTCCGCGAGTCCGTCAGCATCCCGATGAAATCGCCCAGCAAGGACAAATTCGCCATGCTGGTCAGCTGCTTGCGTATGCCCGCGCTGTGATCGTTGAACCACCACGCCGAGCCATGCTGGAGCTTTCCGCACACGCCCGCCCCCTGAAACGCGCCGATCAGGGAATCAAGGAAGGTATCGTCACCCGCGTCCAGGCTGTACAGCACCGTCCGCGGCAGGCGTTCCTCGCGATAGAGGCGATCCAGCAGCCGCGCCAGCGGCAGACTGCTGCCCTGACCCACGCAGTCAAAGCCCGTATCCGCGCCCAGCGTGGCAAACGCCGCGGTATTGGGGTTGCGCAGGCAGTTGTAGTGAATCTGCATGACCATGCCGCGCTGCGCATATTCCCCGGCGCAGAAGACCAGCAGCGCCGTGCGGAAGGCTTCCGCCTCGTCCGCCGTCACTGCCTGCCCGGACAGGCCTTTTTGCAGGATCTGCTCCAGCGTGTCCTCGTCGGCCTCGCGGTATGCGGCGTGATCCAGCCCGTGGTCGGCGGAGCGGCAGCCGTGCGCGGCAAAAAACGCGATGCGCTCAGCCAGCGCCCGGCGCAGGTCGTCCATGGAAGCAATCGGCCGGCCGCAGGCGGCGGAAAGCGTTTCGATGTATGCAG
>CAZKJW010000046.1:0-18365 GCA_964553125.1 uncultured Oscillospiraceae bacterium | reverse complement strand
GCGGCAGCGCCGTGACGAGCGTGGAATTCTCGCTGGACGGCGGCGAAACGTGGACTGCGTTTGCCACGGAAGGCGCGAGCGCGGAAAAGTGGGTCTACTGGAACTTCACCATGCAGGCTCCGGAAGCGGGCGACTACCAGCTGACGGTGCGTGCGCGCACGGAGAACGGCAACGTCTCTCCGCTGGCGGCGAAGCTGAACTTCAGCGTTGCGCAGCCGGTTGTGTGATTGGAAAGGAAAATGTTTTGGAAAGGGGCGCAGAAGCGCCCCTTTTCAGCGCGTCACAAAAGTGGCTGCAACCACTTTTGTGAGTATTGCACTTCGGTGCCGTCAGCCCTGCAAACAGGTCTGACGGCCGTTCCTTTGTGTAAGGAAAGATTTCGGCTGAGCCGGAAACGTCTCGCTCGCCCGGCAAAACCGGGCGATACGAATGCAGGCAGAGGTTTTTCGACAGTCTGGATGGGGCGCGGAAGCGCCCTTTTTTTCGATGCTTTGTCAGGTGTGCGGCCTTTCCGGCAAAAAGCGCGGCTGTGAATGAGCGGCATAGCCCTTCCTGCACGCCGGGAAATCAAAACCAGCAGCGAAGCCGGCGGTATGCACCACGCCTTCATGGCGAATTTGCTGGCTGCGTCTCAAGATGCTGTGAATCGTAGTCAAGCGCGGCTGGTGGTTCAATAACGCTAAAGCTATACAAAAAAACGGAATCCCGTTTCCGGAATTCCGTAAGGTGTGGATATGTTACGCCTGCTCCTGCAGGAGCTTCGCGATTTGCTCGGCGGTTGGCGGACAGCCCATTGCGCACGAAGCCGCCCCGCGGCAGCATTTGCCGACGCCCAGCCCGTCGAGCGGCTGCTCCTGCCAGCCCTGCCCGATGAAGATGGGCTGGCGCGGGCGAACGCCCGTGACGTGCAGCGCGCGTACCAGATTGGCGAAGCACGCCGAGCAGGCCTGATTCTCGCGCACATTGCGCGTCAGGCTCGCGACTGTGCCGCTGGGACGCTGGTAAGCAGCCGCGTCGGCCGGGCTGTTGAGATTGATCAGCTCCTCCGGGCTCCACGACGCGCGGCCGCAGCCGAAGCGCTCCGCCAGTTCGATATACGGCACGTCCTCGGGGGAAAGCCCCATCAGCGCGCGCCCGTATGCGTCGATTTGAACGGCGTCCGTGCCCAGAAACATGCGGTTGGTCTGCACGGGCGTTCCGCCTTCTTCAAAATCGAGGTCGCCGCAGATGCTGTCCACGATGCACAGGCCGGGTTTGAGCGCCGCCGCCAGCGCGGCGATCGGACGCTGCAGCCCCATCGCGTGGAAATGGCGCTTCTCTCTGTCGGGCAGGCAGCCCTTGAGATTCTTCAGCGCGCAGGTCATCGCGGTTTGACAATGCCCCTTGAGTACGGGGAGATCGACCAGCAGCCCCGCGTCGAGCGCGCGGCAGCAGACGTCGATATCGCCGACGGCGGTTTTCACCTTGCGCACAGCGTCCTTTTTCAGGTCGTAAAAGGGGACGTTGTATTGTGCGCATACGCGGTCATAGCCGGCGCATTTCATGGCGCGCATGGTTGCGTCGCCGACCCAGCTGCCTTCAATTACGTTGATGTCCGTTACGCCGTGCGCCTGAAAATATTCGATGCAGCCGCTGAGCACGCCGGCATGCGTTGTCGCGCCGTTATCCGGCGTGCCGGCGACAACGAGATTCGGCTTCAGCGCCACATTGCCGCCCTGCGGCACAAGGCGAATCGCATCGGACGCCTCCAGCAGCTTCAGCGTCATCTCATGGGCGTTGCGCCCGTAAATCTGATAGATGTTCCTCATGAAGTTCCGCCTCCTGCGCGATGGATTTTCCGGCGCTGCGCGCCATCAGGTGATCGGCGCGGGATTGAAGATGCACAGATAGTTGTGGAGACGGTATTTTTCGGCCCACGGCTGTTCGCGGCCGCTCGCCGTGGCGATGATCTTTTCAAAAAGCTCCATGCCTACGTCCTGAATGGTCTTTTCGCCCGTGGCTATGCCGCCTGCGCACACGTCGATGAGATCGGGCCACTGCTCCTTCATTTCGTTGCGGCTGCAAACCTTGATAACCGGCGCTGCCGCAAGGCCGTAGGGCGTGCCGCGTCCCGTCATGAAAACCTGCAGGCCGATGCCGCTGGCAAGCTGGCAGGGACCGCAGACGATATCGCTGGCCGGAGTCGCCGCGAAGATCATGCCGTGCTTCGTGGGCGTTTCGGCGGGGGAGAGCACCTCCACAATGGGCGAGGAGCCGGATTTTGCAATGCTGCCCATCGCTTTTTCCACGATGTTGGACAGGCCGCCCTTCTTGTTGCCTGGCGTGGGGTTCGCGCTGCGGTCTACCTCGCCTTCGAGCAGATACCGGTCATACCAGCGCATTTCCTGCGCCAGCCGGTCGCGCACTTCGGCAGAAACGCAGCGCTCTGCAATCAGATGCACGCCGTCGCGCACTTCCGTCACTTCGCTGAAAAGCACGGTTGCGCCTGCCTGCACCAGCATATCCGCCGCGTATCCGGCGCTGGGGTTTGCCGTTACGCCGGAGAACGCGTCGCTTCCGCCGCACTGCATTCCGATCAGCAGCTCGCTCAGCGGCAGTTCCTCGCGGCGGCGCTGCTCCAGCACGGCCAGCTTTTTCTCCGCCATTTCCATAATGGCGCGGATGTTCGCCTCAAAGCCGTGATTGTCCTGAAGGACGATCACATTTTCAGGCGTGTTGTTTTCCGGATCGACCAACATATCCGCCGTCAGCTTTTCACAGCCCAGCGCCACAACCATCAGCTGGCCGCCGAAGTTGGGGTGGTGGCACAGATTGCGCAGCGCGCGGATGGGCACCTTGGCTTCCGGCGCGTTGATTGCAACGCCGCAGCCGTAGGCGTGGTTGATCGCCACAACGTCGTCCACATGCGGGTACTTGGGTAGCAGCTCGCGGCGGATGCGTTCAACCGCCACATCCAGCACGCCCTGAACGCACTGCACCGTGGTCTGAATGCCGAGAATGTTGCGGGTTCCGGCATAGCCGCCTTCGGGATTGCGATAGCCCCACCACGTTTTCACCGGCGCTTGCGGCAGATCCGTGCGGAGGTTCACGCCGTAGGGCATGTCGTCCAGCGCGGGCGGGGACGGGAGGCGAAGCATATGTTCGTTGATCCACTGGCCCTTGGCGATTGCGTCCAGCGCGTAGCCGAGCACAACGCCGTAGCGAATGATTGCGCCGTCCTTCGCAATGGCTTGCAGGGCGATTTTGTGCCCCTGCGGGATGTCGCTGAGCGCGACCACACCGGGCATAAGCTCCGTACCCTGCCTGATTTCCTGCACGGCGATGGCGACGTTGTCCCGTTCGTCGATTTGAATGTATGTACGCATAATCAGTCCTCCTGAAAGGCCGGCCGGCAAAACGTCGGACGGCCTTTGCTGTTTTATCGAACCAGACAGGGCTTCTTGTTGTCGAACTTCCAGCCGGGGATCAGGTACTGCATACCGATGGTATCATCGCGCGCGCCGAGCGCGTGCTCCAGATAGAGCTGGTTCGCCTTCTTCACCTGCTCCAGATCCACCTCAATGCCGAGACCCGGCGCTTTGGGCAGATCGATGCAGCCATCGACGATCTGCAGCGGCTGCTTGGTCAGGCGCTCGCGCCCTTCCTGCCAGATCCAGTGCGTGTCAATGCCGTTCATTTTGCCCGGAATCGCCGCCGCGCACTGCACAACCATCGCCAGACTGATATCGAAGTGGTTGTTGCTGTGGCAGCCCCACATCAGGCCGAAATCGTTGCACAGCTGGCCGACGCGGACGGAGCCGTTCATGGTCCAGAAATGCGGATCGGCAAGCGGGATATCCACGCTTTGCAGCGCGATGGTGTGGCACATCTGCCGCCAGTCGGTGTTGATCATGTTGGTTGCAGTGGGCATCATGGTTGCCTTGCGGAACTCCGCCATAACTTCGCGGCCGCTGAAGCCGGCTTCGGCGCCCACCGGGTCTTCGCAATAGGCCAGACATTCTTTCAGGCCGTCGGCGATTTCAAGCGCTTCCTTCAGGCTCCACGCGCCGTTGGGGTCCAGATCGACGCGGGCGTTGGGGTACGCCTTTTTCAGCGCCTGTACCGCCTTGAGCTCCTCCTTGGGGGCGAGCACGCCGCCCTTGAGCTTGAAGTCCTCGAAGCCGTATTTTTCAACGGTCGCCTTCGCAAGCTCCACAATGGCGTCGGCCGTCAGCGCTTCTTCGTTGCGCAGCCGGTACCACGAGCAGGGGCTGTCCTCCTCGCTCATGTAGGGCAGATCGGTCTTTTTGCGGTCGCCGATATAGAACAGATAGCTCAGGAAGCGGACGCGGTCGCGCTGAATGCCGTCGCCCATGAGTGCGGCGGCCGGAACGTCCAGAAACTTGCCCAGCAGGTCCAGCAGGGGCGCTTCAATCGCGGTGACGACGTGTACGCCCGTGCGCAGGTCGAACGTCTGCAAGCCGCGGACGTCGTCCTTGATGTTGGAGTTCAGCCACGCGCGCACGCGGTTGAGCGTGCCCTTGTAGTCGGCAATGCGGGTGCCGAGCACCAGCTCTTTTACATCTTCAAGCGCCTTGGTGATTTTCTGGCCGCCGGGCACTTCGCCCACGCCGAGATTGCCGCTGCTGTCTTCCAGCACGACGATATTGCGGGTAAAGAACGGCGCGTGCGCGCCGGAAAGGTTCAGCTCCATGCTGTCGTGTCCCGCTACCGGGTACACATCCATTTTAACGATCGTAGGGATCATCGTGAACTACCTCCTGTAACACAGCATTTGGGGGAGGCTGCGCCTCCGATGAAGGGTGCGATGGTTTTTGCGGCTGTTATTTTTTCAGATGCATACCGATTTTGATTGCACGGAAGAGCCGGTCTGCCGCCTGCTCGTAAAGCGCCGGCGCGTTGCTCATCGCCGCCTGAAGGCTCATCGGGCCGGATACCGTGGTCTGAATGGTGCTCTCGCACAGATCAAACAGCCCCTCTGCGCCTTCGCCAATGCCGCCGACGATGGCGACGGTCGGTATGCCGCGCTGCGCGCATCGCTTTGCCACGCCCACCGGAACCTTGCCGAAGCGCACGCTCTGCCCGTCGATGCGCCCTTCGCCGGTGATGGCCAGCGAAACGCCTTCCAGCTTTGCGCTGAAATCTACGGCGTCCAGCACGGCGTCAATGCCGCTTTTGAGCTGCGCGCCCAGCACGCCGCCAAGCGCCGCGCCAAGGCCGCCTGCCGCGCCCGCGCCGGGGAAGGACGCGATATCCTTGCCCGTCGCCTCTGCGATAACCTGCGCGAAATGCGCCATGCCCGCTTCAAGCTCCGTGCAGATTTCCGGCGTTGCGCCCTTTTGCGGGCCGTAAATCCACGTTGCGCCGTTTTCGCCGAGCAGGGGATTGGTCACGTCGCAGATGACGGTGATCTCCGTCTGGCGAAGCTCTGGCAGAAGGCCGCTGAAATCGGCTCTGGCTACGCTCGCAAGCGCGCCGCCCACCGGCGCAACAGGCTGCCCCTGCGCGTCTGTGAACACAGCGCCCAGCGCCTGCAGCATACCGATGCCGCCGTCGTTTGTGGCGCTGCCGCCGATGCCGATGAGAATCTTCCGCACGCCCTGACGCAGCGCTTCGGCGATCATTTCGCCCGTGCCGAGGCTGGTCGCCTTGCGCGGATCGCGCTGCGCCGCCGGCACATAGGAAAGGCCGCTCGCCTGCGCCATTTCCATCACGGCGGTTACGCCGTCGCTGAGCAGACCCCACTGCGCCGTTTCCGGCTCAAAGCGGGGGCCGGTCACCTGCGTGCGGATGCGTCTGCCGTCCATGGCGCGCAAAAGCGCGTCCACAGTGCCCTCGCCGCCGTCCGCGACGGGAATGCAGACCGTTTCGGCTCCCGGAAAATGCCGCGCCGTCACCCGCTCCAGAATTTCGCAGATTTCAAGCGCGGTGAGCGACTCCTTGAAAGAATCGGGCGCAAATATCAGCTTCATGTGGCTTCTCCTGTCTGCGTGCAGGGCGAAGCCCGAAGGCTTCGCCCCAACCGTCTGTTTTTTAGTGATGCAGCACTTCGCCGGTGAGCTTCTGATAGTACTTCAAAAGCGCGCTGTGGTCGCAGGCGCCGTCGCCGTCGTGGTGCAGGATCTTCATCATTTCCAGCACGCTCTGCGTCAGCGGGATGGGCGCGTCCACGGCCTTGGCCGCATCGACGACGTTGTTGAGATCCTTGATGTGCAGATCGATGCGGAAGCCGGGCTCGAAGTTCTGATCCATCATCATCGGAGCCTTGGCGTTCATCACGGTGGAGCCGGCGAGGCCGCCGCGGATCGCTTCAAAAATCTTCTGGGGCTCAACGCCGCACATCTGACCCATCTGCATGGCTTCCGCCAGCGCGGCGATGTTCACGGCCACGATGGTCTGGTTGCACAGCTTGGTCACGTTGCCCGCGCCGACATTGCCGCACAGCACAACGCTGGCGCCCATTGCGCCCAGAACATCCTTGAACTTATCGAACACTTCCTGCTTGCCGCCGACCATGAAGCTGAGCGTGCCGTCAACGGCCTTGGGCTGACCGCCGGAAACCGGCGCGTCGAGCATGTCGATGCCGTACTTCTCAAGCTCGGCCGCGATTTCGCGGCTGGCCACGGGGTTGATGGAGGAGCAGTCGATGAACGTCGCGGTCTTGGGCATCTTCTCGGCCAGCTTGTCGTCTTCAAGCATGACGGACTTCACGTGCGGGCTGTTGGGCAGCATCGTGATGACGCAGTCCACGCCTTCAACCGTTTCCGCGCTGCTGGCGCAGACGGTCGCGCCGGCGGCCTTGAGTTCGTCGAGCACCGCGGTGTTGCGGTCATATACGCGCAGCTCGTGTCCGGCTTTGAGCAGGTTTTTCGCCATGGGCTTGCCCATGATTCCCAGACCGATGAACGAAATTTTCATTGTTGTTTCCTCCCTTATACAATCAAAGAATTTGGATGAGCCATGTAATGACGGGAACGGTGACCACGCTCAGCAGCGTTGAAACGCTGACGCATGCGGAGGCGAATTTGTAATCGCCGCCATACCGTTCGGCCATTGCAGCTGTGTTGGATGCTACCGGCATGGCCAGCAGAATCACACATATGTTCATGGTCATTGAATCCACATGCAGCAGCTTCAGAATGACCGCAAACATCATTGGGAAAACGATCAGCCGGAAAAAGCTGATGATCAGCACGGATTTATCCATCAGCTTTCGCAGATCCATGTTCGCCAGCGTTGCGCCGATGAGAATCATGGAGAGCGGGCCTGTCATGGAGCCAAGATTGGCGATGGCCGTGCCGAACACGCCGGTGATCTGCCAGCCGGTTGCCATCAGGAACGCGCCGATATAGATCATGACGACCATCGGGTTCAAAAGCACGTTCTTAACCCAGCCGTGCTTTTCCGGCTTGACGAACAGGCTGAGCCCGACCGTCCATTGCAGAATGCGCGGCGGGATCAGGTACATGCTGGCGTAGAACACGCCGACCGGGCCAAACACGAGGCTGACCACGGGCAGCCCGGCATTGCCGGAGTTGCTGAACATGCTGCCGTAAAGCAGAACCTTTCTCTTGTTCTCGGCCTGTCCGCGCCACAGGAGCAGCCCGGCCAGTCCGGTCACGACGCAGCCGGCGAGGGAAATTGCCATCACCGAAAGCGACGAGAGAATTTCTTCCGCCGTGGTCGGCTCGTTGAACGCGTTGAGCACCATCATGGGCATTGCAACGTCCATCAGCAGCCGCACCAGCGCGCTGCGGTTATCCTCGCGAATGATCTTCAGCTTGCTGATGATAACTCCGCACAACATGTACAGAAACAGCAGCAGCTGCGTGTCGATCATCCGGGCAACGACGTCGTTCACAGCAAGCCCATCTCCAGCAGCACCGCGCGCAGTTTGCCGCGCTGTTCGTCGTTGAGCGGCTGAATGGGTTTGACGCAGTCGCCGCAGTCGTGTCCGATCATTCTGAGCGCTTCCTTGAGAACGACGGGGAAGGTGCCCATGTTGGTGGCGATGCGCAGCGCGGAGAATTTGAACTGCGCTTCGAGCGCGCCGTCGCGGTCGCCCGCGATGAACTTATCGTAAATATCGGATGCGATGCGCGGGGCCACGTTGGCGCAGGAGGCGATGGCGCCCGTCGCGCCGTAGCAGAGCGCGGCGTAGATCAGCGTGTCGCGTCCCATCATGACGTGGAAGTTTTTCGCGCCGCGGGTGAGACGAAGGTATTCTTCGGTGTTCGTCATGTCGCCCGTAGAATCCTTCACGCCGACGATGTTTTCGATTTCGGCCAGCTTTGCCACGGTCTTGGGCTCGACGGTGACGTTCGTCTTGGGCCGGTTGTTGTAGATGATGATCGGCAGGCTGGTTTCTGCCGCGATTCCGCGGTAGAATTCATAAACCTCCTGCTGCGTCTGGCTGATGAACATGGGCGTGAGCACGCTCAGCGCGTCGATGCCGCCGACGTTTTCAACGGCCTTGGCAATTTTTGCCGCGCCGGCGGTGGTGATGTCGTTCGCGCCGGCATAAATGGCCATGCGGCCGGCCACCGCGTCCTTGGTCACTTCCAGCACGTTGGTGTAGAAGCCCATGTCGAACGCGTAGAATTCGCCGGTGGTTCCGAACGGGAACACGCCGTGGATGCCGTTGTCGGCGAGATAGTCGATGAGGCCGCGATAGGCTTTCTCGTTGAAGTTTCCGTGTTCATCGATCGGGGTCACAATCGGCACTACGATGCCCTTGGGCATAAAACTCATGGTTTTTCCTCCTTAGATTTATTACGGCAGCCACGGGGTTGTGAGCGTGCCTTGTTCGTCAAAAGTCATGGCTGCGGGCGCGTCAAGCGCGGTCAGCCCCGGATACTTTCCGGCGAGAACATCGGCGTAATACGCCTGTGAGAGCATCACCTGACCGATGTGCAGGCTGTTCTGGATGCGGATGACGCGGGGATTCTGCACGTCGATGCGGTTGCAGGTGCGGATGCAGAACTGAATGGCTTCCTTGTCGGTGCTCATGACGCAGGGCGTCATGGCCGATTTGATGACCGTGCTGGTGATGCAGTTGGTATACATGACGTCCGCATCGATTTCGTCGAAGATGCGCTTGGTGATCGCGCTGGCGAGCCCCACGCCGAGAGCGTTGCCGTGGCTCTGATGAGTGAGGTTCAGGAAGCAGGTGCGCTGCACGCTCACGCCGCCGCTGGCATAGGGCGTGGAGAACGTGCCGGTGATGTTCGGGTCAACGCCCGTGCCGCTGAAATTCTTGCCCACGTTGTCCACGATGAGCACGTCGCCCGCGCCGACCAGAATGGAGGGCATGTTTGCAAAGGCGATCTTCAGCAGCTCCGGCTCGCGCTCGAGAATTTTTTCGGCGGGAATTGCTTCGAACATCATCGTCTGGTCGTAAGCGTTTTCAAGGCAGGGAATGGCAAAAAGGATCTTGCCGGTGCCGAGCGTCACTTTGGCCATCGTCGGAATGTTCTTGGCGATGATGTCCATGCCGTCGGAATGCACCTGCTCTGCGCCCTTCTGCTTGCCGAGGCCGACGGTCATCATTTTGCAGGGGCCGCTCTCGATCGGGCCGCGGAAAGCGTTGTGCGGCTTGAGCCGGCATGAGAGAATGACGCCGTCTGACTCATAGGCGTTTTTGTCCATGTAGACGGGCTTGCCCAACTCGCTGTAGCCGAGCATCACCGTTTCCATGGAGGAGCGGATTTCGCAGCCCATTTTTTCTTCGGTGATGCCGAAGCCGGCGAGCATGTCCTTCTGCCCTTCGGCGGTTGCGCCGCCGTGGCTGCCCATGGCGGGGACGATGAACGGGGTTGCGCCGTAGTGCTTCACGCAGGCGACGACGCTGCGGGTGATTTCGTCCACATTGCGGATGCCGCGGCTGCCCGCCGTGATGGCGATCTGCATACCGGGCTTGATGCGCTCGCTCATGCCGGAGCGGGCGATTTCATCAAAGATGGCTTTTTCGATGTCCTCACGCTCAATGTGCGCATCGGGGAAACGCTGCGCTGCATGGAACATCTGCGGGATCGGCACATCGCGCAAAAGGCGCGAGACCGTTCCGTCGTTTCTGATTCTCATGGCGGTTACTCCTTTTCCTCCGCGCTGCGGCGGAAGCTGGGATCAATGTTCATCTGCGCGCGGTATTTGGCGACCGTCCGCCGGGAGAGGTGTACGCCCTTGCGCTCGAGCGCTTCGGCGATTTCCCTGTCGGAGAGTTTGGCCGCGCCGCGGCAGATTTCGCGAATCATTTCCTTTGCACGCGCCGTGCTGACGCCGCCGGAAATTTCTTTCTGGAAGAAATAGCCGAGCGGGAACGTGCCCTGCGCGCAGTAGAGATACTTGCCCTGCAAGGCGCGGTAAACCGTCGTCTCATGCACGCCGATTTCGCGCGCCGCGTCCTCGATGCTCAGCGGAATCAGGCTGTATTGCCCGAGGAAAAACGCGCGCTGTTCGCGCACGATCAGCTGCGCAACCTTTTCCATGGTGCTCTGGCGCATTTCCAGCGCCTGAATCAGCCGGGAGGCGGAGCCAAGCGCGCGCTTTGCAAAGGCGAGTTCCTCGCCCTCAAGCATGGAGGCGAGCCGCTCAAAGCTCTCGGACGGCTTGACCGTGGGGTAATAATCGTTATGGAAAACGATAGAGATTTTTTCGTTCGGCCCCGTCTCGACGGAAAACTCGGGCATGATGTACTGCACCACTTCCGTGTCGAGCGAGCAGGGCGAGGGGGAGAGGCGGCGGATTTCGTCCACGCAGGCCAAGACGCGGTTCATGTTTGCGCCGGTCGCCTTTGCAATCTGGCGGAACGCGCCCTTGCCGATGTCCGGCAGGTGCGAGCGGATCAGCTCATAGCACAGCGCATCCGCTTCCGGCTTTTGCGCAAGCTGCAGGCAGAGGCATTCTTCCACTGTGCGCGCGCCGATGCCGGCCGGCTCGAGCGCCTGAACCGCTTCAAGCGCCCTGCACGCCGTTTCCATGGAGACGCCGGTTTCGGCGGCGAACTCGTCAAGCGGCTGCGTCATGAAGCCCTGCGGCGAAAGCTGATGCAGCATCTGCGCGGCCGCGCGGCGCGTCGCATCGTCCAGCGCGGAGAGCCGGAGCTGCTGCTCCAGATCTTCGATGGTGTTTTCCGGGGCCGCAACCTCGGGGATGGGCGCTTCGCCGCGGCTGACGCGGTGGTGCGCACGCACCTGAATGACGTAATCGTGTACGGATTTCTGGGGCGGCAGATATTCCAGCGCGGGGTTCTCATCAACAGCCTTTTGCAGCTGCTCGCTCAGATCGTCAAGATCCATGGAGAGCAGACGGATGGCTGTTTGCAGGCTTTGGGACAGCTTTTGTGTTTGCTGGAGTTCAAGCCGGTTTTCAGGCACTTCTTTTCACCGCCCTTTTTTTCTCCGATTATACAGCAAAAGCAAGTGAAGCGCCAAACGAAGCGCATGGGCGGTTCCGTTTGACGCTGCATTCCGCCCTGAAAAGGGTTGCCTCGCCCATCGGCGCTTTCAATTCCACACAATGGAGGAAAGCGCGCGAAGGCGTTCCTCTATGGCAAAAACTGAGAGGGGGACGGGCGAGGCGGAGGACTTTCTTACTTCGCTTTGGCGGCCTTTCTCTTCTGACGCGCGGGCTTGGTGGCGTACATCACGATGACCATGAGAGCGATGAACAGGAAGATGGCGCTGATGGGGGACGTGAGGAAGGGCACGAAGGTGCCGCCCGAGCGGATCATGCCGCGGCGATAGTTGATTTCGGCGAGCGGCCCAAGGATGAAGCCGAGGATGAACGGCGTGGACGGGATATCCAGCTTCTTAAAGCCATATCCGATCAGGCCAAAGATGCACGCGGCGAAAACCTGGCTGACGTTGTTCTTGAGCGCGTAAGCGCCGATGACGCAGAGAACGAACACGCAGGGGAGGAGGATGTACTTCGGAATCTTCAGAACGTTAATGAACGCGCGCAGGCCGAAGAACTCCATGAACAGCATGATGAAAGAGCAGATGAGCATCGCGGCGAAAATGCCGTAGACGATCGGGGCCTGATTCTCAAAAAGCAGCGGCCCGGGGGTGAGCCCGTGCAGCGTGAGCGCGCCGAGCAGCATGGCGGTCGTCGTATCGCCGGGGATGCCGAGCGTGAGCAGCGGAACCATTGCGCCGCCGATGGTGGCGTTGTTGGCGGTTTCGGAGGCGACAACGCCGTCGAGACGGCCGGTGCCGAACTCCTCGGGGTGCTTGTCGTAGTTCTTGGCAACGGTATAGGCGAGAATGTTGGAGGTGCCGCCGCCGATGCCCGGCAGAACGCCGATGCCAAAGCCGATCAGCGCGGAGCGGATCCAGTTGATCGTCTGGCCCTTGAACTCAGCCATGGAGAAGCCGAAGCCCTTGACGTGGCGGAGATCGACGTGCGCGATCTTCTCCTCGGGGGCGTGACGGCTGGTTTCCGCCGCGGCGATGATTTCGCCGATGGCGAACAGGCCGATCATGACGGCGAGCATGTCGAAGCCGCCCTTGAGGTGGGAGATTTTGAAGGTGAAGCGGGCGCTGCTCTCGATGGTGTCGGTGCCGACGGTGGAGAACATGAAGCCGATCACGGCCGCCATAATGCCCTTGACCATGTTGCCGCTTGAAAGCGTCGCTACCATGGTCAGCGAGAAGATGGCGATGGAGAAGAACTCATACGCGCCAAAGCTGACGGCCGCACGCGCAATCTGGGGCGCGATGAACATCAGCAGCACGGTGGAGAAGATGGTGCCGATGAAGGAGAAGACAATGCCGGCGCCCAGCGCCTTGACGCCTTCGCCCTTGCGAACCATCGGGTGACCGTCGAAGCAAGTCGCCACGGAAGAGGGCGTGCCGGGGATGGAAAGCAGAATGGCGGAAATGAGACCGCCGGAGATTGCGCCGATGAACAGCGCCATCAGCAGCGTCATTGCGTTGGAATGCGCCATTGTATAGGTGACGGGGAGGAAGAGCGCAATGGCCATCGTGGCGGAAAGGCCGGGCAGCGCGCCGAAGATGATGCCGACGGCAACGCCGACAATCATCAGCACGAAGCCGATGGGCGTGCATACGGTGGCAAAACCGGTGCCGATCAATTCAAAGGTACTCATGAATTCGGTAGCTCCTTTCTAACAGTGTTGCAATTAGCAGCCAAGCAGCATTTCGATGACGCCGCGCGGGAGCAGCATCGACAGGCCGAAGCGGAAGATGAAGAAGATTGCCATCGTGAACACGACTGCGACAACCGCATAGATGATGAAGCTGCGCTTGGAATGCTTGGCCTTGGGAGCCAGCAGAGAAATCTGAAGGAACAGATACAGCATCGTGGAAAGGCAGAAGCCGAGCCTCGACAGGCCAATGGCGTAGAGCAGCATCAGCGCGAAGGTGGCGATAACGGCAAAGGAGTCGAGCGCGACTTCTTTGTTGTGCGTCTGCTTTGCCTTTTTGCTGACGATGGTGGTGCCGTATTTCTTCAATTTAGCAATGCCTTCGATGATGCAGATCACCGAAAGAATGGCCAGCAGCACGCCGAGCAGAATCGGCACGATTTTCGCGCTGGCATAGCTCGGGGTGAGCTTCGGGCGCGTTTTGATGTTGGAGGCGACAGCGAGATAGAATGCGCTGAACGCCAACATCACGGCGCCAAGGATGATGTCCCTGTACTTTTTGAACGACATACGTTCTCCTCCTTTTGCGGAATAATCCAGTTACCCATATACATGCAAAAAGCGTGCCAACTTGCCGCCTTTGCGGAAAATTTATTTTGGTTTTTTTGAAGACGCGCCTGAACGAGCGCTGTTTCTACCTATATAAAATGAAACAAAGCATAAAATGCGCGCGCGCCGCGTTTGCGCAGAAGGGGTTTTTCCATGCCGCGCAAAGCGCGGAAGGATCATCAGCCCGGCCGCTGCGGTGAATCAATAATCCGTTAAGGCACGGCGCGGTTTTGGGGCTGTTTTTGTGAATGCATAAGGAATCTGCAATTTCAGAAGGTTGCATACGTTTCATCGTGGAATGAAACGCCTGTTTCAAAATGAAACTTTGAAATGCGTACGGACGGACTGATTAAAACATCGACGCATTTATTGGGCGGTTTTTTGCTTGTAAAATCAATGCTTCAAATTTTGCAGAAGGTTTTTTGCTGCTTGGCACAAAATTTGCATGTATATGTGCAAAGGGGTTTTGAGCCCCGAAAAAAAACGACAAGGAGGACCCACAATTATGAAGAAACTCGTAGCCCTTGTTCTCACCCTTGCGCTCGTGCTCGCGTGCGGCGCCGCGCTGGCTGAATGGCCGGAGCGCTCCATCGAACTGATCGTGCCCGCGAACCCCGGCGGAGACACCGACGCCAACGCCCGCGCGCTGGCCGCCGCCCTCAACCAGGAATTCGGCTGGGACGTGGTCGTCTCCAACATGAACGGCGGCTCTGGCGCCGTTGCCTTCGACAACCTGCTTGAAAACCCGGACAACGGCTACCGCTTCGTGTTCTATCACAGCGGCGGAACCATTGCTCAGCTGATGGGCCTGTATGAGTACTCCCTGACGGACGACTTCTCCACCATCGGCATGCCCTTCATGGATTACTCCTCCGCTTTCCTGAGCAACTCCTCCAACGAGAAGTTCCACGACATCGAATCCCTCGTTGCCTACATGAAGGAACATCCGGGCGAGGTCACCTTCGCGACCGAAACCGGTAACTTCACCCACCTGCACGCGCTGGCCTTCCAGGATGCCGCGGGCGTTGAATTCAAGATCGTTGACGCCGGCACCGCCGCCAACAAGATCACCGAGCTGCTCGGCAACCGTCTGGACATCATTGACACGCAGGCCGGTCTCGTCCGCGACTACCTGACCACCGGCGAATTCGTCAACCTGGGCATCATGGCTGAAGACCGCATCGCCGCCAACACCGAACTCGTGACCATCAAGGAGCAGGGCTACGACGTCGTGTTCCCGAAGTACTTCTACATCAGCGGCCCCGCTGATCTGGATCCGGCCATCATCACCGCGTTCAACGAGGCGCTTACCGCCGTCGCCGCCAACGAAGGCCTGCAGACCTACGCCGCCAACGCGCTGGTCGAAGTGACCAACAAGACCCCCGAAGATTCCGTGACCTACATCAAGGGTCAGGAAGAAGTCTACCTCGGCTACCTGGCGGACTACATCGACTAATCCCGAGCGCGAGAGTTTCTCACTGCTCAAAGTCCTCATGGCGGAGCCTGTTCATGGCGGGCTCCGCCGCATCCCAAAAGGATATCACTCCCTAACAAAAAAATGAGCCTACTTCAGCCGCCCAAGCCAACAGTAAGCTCACTTCACCAGCGATTTGTTCAACCGCCGCGCACGATTATAACAGAAAAGCGGCGGCATGACAAGAGTATATTTTCAGAAAGAACCGATTTGACTGATCATGAAAGGAGAAACTTCCATGAAAAAGAATCTGCTCAAACGGATCGCCGCCTTTGCGCTTTGTCTCGTTGTGTTCCTTTCCGCAGCCGCCTTCGCTGAGACCACCGCTGAAACCGAAGAAGTCATCAGCCAGAAGGAATATATCGGCAGCTTTGACCTGATTAAAAACACCGACCGGGTTGATCCTGATGCGCTGTCCGCGCAGTCGAGCACGCTGTTGCAGACCTATGTGTCCGCCGTGCCGCTGAGCACCTATAAAACCAGCCCCGTCGCCCTGCCGAAGATCACGCTCAACGGCGTTTCTTCCAAGACCACCGACGAGGAGCTTCGTTTCGCCAAGCAGATGGGCTATAACGCTGTTGAGCTTTCCTTCACGAACGAGGAGCTGGACGATTTTGAGGCCATGAAGGCGCTTGTCGAGCGCGTGCGCAATTTTGAAAACGGCGGCTTCGACATCGTCATGTGTACCAATGGCAAGATCCAGAAATGCACCTCCATCCACCTTGCGCAGGAAGACCGCGACTACTGGATTGAGCGCACCAAGACCTTCATGAAGAACCTTGCCGCGCTCGACTGCGACACCATCTGCATCGCCTGGCAGCCCTACGGCATTTCCCGCTCCGGCGACACGCCCGTGATGACCAACGGCGCGGGCTTCTCCGCCAACAACGTAGAGACCGTTCTGGACAAGCCGCTCAAGGGCGACCGCCTCTACACCCGCGAGGAAATGTGGGAAACCTATGAGTATTTCATCGACGCCATCCTGCCCACCTGCGAGGAAACCGGCGTGCGCATCGCGCTTCATCCCAACGATCCTCCGGTTCCGTATCTGGACGGCATCGGCAGCCTGATCATCTCCACGGACGACTATCGCCGCGCGTTTGAAATCGCTGGCAACAGCCCGTATATCGGCGCGAAGTTCTGCATCGGCTGCGCACTGGAAGGCGGCGTGACGTACTCCAAGAACCTGCTGGCCGACCTCGAAGAGTTCATTAGCAAGGGACAGATTTTCCAGATTCACTTCCGCAATGTTACCGGCCCCATCGATCCGGACTACTCTGGCTACTTTGAGGAGTGCCTTGCGCAGGATGGCTACGCCGATATGTACGCCATTATGAAGACCATCATCAAGGCCGGCTTTAACGACTCCATCTTCTGCGACCATAGCTGGAGCGGTTACGACAAGGAGCTTCTCGGCTCCAAGACCGCTATGCATGTTTCCAATGCGTGGATTCAGGGTCTCATTTATGCGGCCCGCACGCAGGTCGGCTACGAGCTGATGGGTCAGTAACGAATTTCTTTTTAGAAAATTCTAATCAGAAATTTGGCGCAAATGGTCATGTGATTTTCGCCTGAAACAAACACCGCGCAGGGTACGCTCTGCGCGGTGTTTCTTCGTTTTTGGATGCGTTTTCATGCCTGCTGACGCAGGCTTTTTGGCGCGTCAGCGCCCGATACCCTGCCAAAGAACGGGATTGCTTTCATTCTGAAACCTTGTTATAATGCATTTAGAACCCTTTGCGTTTCATTGCGCACGGATGAACTCATTTTGCAACGAGGTGTGTTTCATGATCAATGTTGCGTTCGTTATGCCGGATCTGGAGCTGGTGAAGGTCGTTCACGAGGCGTGGGCGCTGCATGAGCAGATCTTTGGAAAGAACCGCGATCTGCGCTATACGGTGGACTGCGAAATTCAGCCGGAAGTGATCGTTTCGCGGCACTATAACGCCGACGTGATCGTTTCCCGCGGCGGCACGGCGGCCAGCCTCAAGGAGCGCAACACGCTGATTCCTGTCGTGGAAATTCCGGTGACCAGCAGCGATATCGCCGCTTCCATCCACAAGGCGTTCGAGCAGCACGGCGTTATGCCCGTCGGCGTTGTCGGCACCATCAACACCATACGCGGCGCGCGGTTTATGCGCGAGCAGTTTCCTGTGCCGGTGAAGTCGTATCCGACGGCGAGCATCAACACGCGCGACCTGATCGACGGCATGGAGCGCGCCATCGCGGACGGCTGCAAGCTGATCCTTGCCGGGCACAATACGTGCCACTACTGCGAGGAGCACGGCATTCCCGCTGGGCTGCTGTATTCGTCGGTGGAGTCCGTTTTTCTTGCCATCACGGAGGCCAAGCGCTGCGCGAACGTTTCCAACATTGAAAAAGAAAACAGCCTGATGTTCCGCGGCGTGGTCGATCATGTGTTTGAGGGCATCATTGCCGTGGATAAGGACAATAACATCCGCACCTTCAACCCGGCCGCGGCTCGCCTGCTCAACCGCAAGGCTTCCGAGGTGGTCGGACAGCCCATCAGCCGCGCGCTGCCGGAAGGGCGCCTGAGCGCCATTCTCAGCGACAACCAGCCGCTGACGAACGAAATCGTCCGCATGGGCGGGGACAACTTCGTGCTCAACTGCGCGCCCATGTCGCAGGATGGGCAGCGGCTTGGCACGCTCGTCACCTTTCAGGCTGCGCAGAGCATCACCAACGCAGAGAACCGCCTGCGTGACCGTCTGCGCGTGAACGGCCATGTCGCGCGCTATCGCTTCAACGACATTCTCGGCGACAGCTACGCCATTCGCATGACGATTCGTCAGGCGCAGCGCTTCGCGCGCGTGGACAGCAACATCCTCATCACCGGCGAAACCGGCACGGGCAAGGAGCTTTTTGCGCAGTCCATTCATAATGAAAGCGAGCGCGCCACCGGGCCGTTCGTCGCGGTGAACTGCGCTGCCATTCCCGAAAACCTGATGGAGAGCGAGCTGTTTGGCTATGACGGCGGCGCGTTTACGGGCGCGAGCAAAACCGGCAAGGTCGGCCTGTTTGAGGCGGCTCACGAGGGCACGATTTTTCTCGACGAGGTGAGCGAAATCCCCATCACGCTGCAAAGCCGGCTGCTGCGCGTCATTCAGGAGCATGAGGTGCGCCGCGTCGGCGCGAATCGCGTGATCCCCATCAATG
>CAZKJW010000045.1:3771-18754 GCA_964553125.1 uncultured Oscillospiraceae bacterium | reverse complement strand
CTTTTTTATTCCGCAATCGCCAGCGATGCGCATATCGCGCTCTCGATCTCGCGCATTTTCTCCGGACGCACCGCGCCCAGTCTGCGTTTCAGCCGCGCCGCGTCCAGCGTGCGCATCTGCTCCGCCAGCACCACTGAGGGCAGCGAAAGCCCGGCCTCCCCGGCCGGCAGCGTCACGTGCGTGGGCAGCCCCGCCTTGCGCGTCTCTGAAGTAATCGCCAGCACGATCACTGTAGGACTGAACCGGTTTCCCAAATCGTTCTGTATCACAAGCACCGGCCGCACGCCGCCCTGCTCGCTTCCCACGACAGGGTCAAGGTCGGCGCAGTACACTTCTCCGCGTTTTACGGTTTTCATCCGGATGTCACGCTCCGAAACAATCGTTTCTCCGCGCCCATCCTTTTCTTTGCGCTTTCAGTGTTATTCTATGCCGAGCGCCGCGACGACGTCCGCCGCAAGCGTGGAGCGCACGCCGCATTTTTTCGCCGCGCGCTCGCCCGCGCGCCCATGCAGAAACGCGCCCAGCCGCGCCGCGTCGAAGGGCGGCAGTCCCTGCGCAAGCAGGCCCGTGATCACGCCCGTCAGCACGTCGCCGCTGCCGCCCGTTGCCAGCGCGGGCGAGCCGGACAGGTTCAGCGCGCGCTTTCCGCCGCCCGCAATCACCGTCGTCGCGCCCTTGAGCAGCGCGGTGCAGCCGTATTTCTCCGCAAGCGCGTCCGCCGCAGCCAGCGGATCGTCCGTAACCGCCCGCACAGCGCAGCCGAGCAGCCGCGCCGCCTCGCCCGGATGCGGCGTGATCACCGCCTTTTCGCCCACGGCCTGCGGATGCTCGCTCAGCCAGTTCAGCGCGTCGGCGTCCCACACGGCGGGGATGCTCTTTTCCGCGCACAGCGCGGAGAGAATACCCGAAACTGTTTCGCTCCTGCCAAGCCCAGGCCCCGCCGCCACGGCCGCCTTGCCGTGCAGCGCGGCTTCCAGCGGCGTCTCCGCGCGCACAAGGCACATCGCGCACGGCGCGAGCTGCTGCAGCGCCGGAATGGTCGCTTCCTCCGCGAGCAGCGTACACAGCCCCGCGCCCGCGCGCATCGCCGCGTTTGCGCTGAGCGCCGCCGCGCCCGCCATGCCGCGCGAGCCTGCAATCAGCAGCACATGGCCGCACGTCCCCTTGTGCGCGCCAGCCGCGCGCGGCGGCAGCAGCACGGGCACGTCGCCGTCCTCAAGGATGGACGCGCCCTCGCCGTCCTGCGGGATGCCGATATCGGCGACGACCACGCGCCCGGAATTCTCGCGGCCGGGAAACAGCGCGTGCTGCAATTTCATCCGGTGAAACGTCACCGTCACGTCGGCGCGCACCGACAGCTCCGCCGTGCCGCTGGGCATATCCACCGCCAGCACGGGCAGCCCGCAGGCGTTCATAAACCGTGCCGCCGCCGCATATGCGCCGCCGAGCGGCCGCGAAAGCCCCGTGCCGAACATCGCGTCCACAACCGCGCCGCACCCTTGCGGCAGCGCCATGCCCTCGCTCCAGCGCCGCACGGGAATTCCAAGCGCCGCACACAGCCCCGCGTTTGTGCGCGCGTCGCCTTGCAGCGCCTGCGGCTCGCCAAGCGCCCACGCTTCCGCCCTGCCGCCCGCCTGCGCAAACAGCCGCGCCGCCGCATATCCGTCGCCGCCGTTATTGCCCGGCCCGCAGAAAAACACGGCGCAGCCGGTCATCCGGCCAAGCTCGTCGGCGATGGCCTGCGCCGCGTGCTCCATCAGAAGCAGGCTCGGATAGCCCGTGCGCCGCATGAACTCCGCCTCGGTCTGTTTCATTTGTTCCGCAGTGATCGCATATTTCATTCTTTCATCCCTCCACAATCGCCACAGCGGCTGCCATGCCGCCCTCATGCGTGACGGAAAGATGCATCGCCTTTCCGCCGAGCGCCTCCATTTTTTCGACGGCTTCGCCGCGCAGGACATAGCGCGGCGCGCCCTGCCCGTCGTGCGTGATGCCCACGTCGCGAAGCGGCAGCGTCACGCCGCAGCCCATCGCCTTGAGCGCGGCCTCCTTCGCCGCAAAAATTCCGGCCGCCGTCTGCGCCGCAGCCGCGCCGCGCGCGGCGACATACGCGCGCTCCTCCTCGCAGAAGAACCGCTCTGCAAACCGTTCGCGCGTCTGCGCGTTTTCAAACCGCACAATTTCGCACAGGTCAATCCCGATTCCAATCAGCATAGCCCATCATCCCCCGCACCGACACATCGCCCGCCAGCACGCGGCGCAGCGCGCCCGCCGCGTCGCGCACGAGCAGCGCGCCAGTCTCGTCCATATCCTCCGCAGCGCCCTCGAACGTTTCATCCGCGGCGGCCACGCGTACCTGCGCGCCGAGCGTCGCGCACAGCGCGCGGTAATCGTCCATCCATTCTCCGCGCTCCGCCTGTTCAACGCGCGCGCCGAGCGCTTGCGTCAGGGCGTTTTCCAGCGCGCAAAGCGATACCGGTTTGCCCGTGAGCATCTCCAGCGAGCCCGCCTTTTCGCACAGCTCCTCCGGAAAATCCTCCAGCCGCTGGCGCACGTTCACGCCGATGCCGATCACCGCCGCGCCGCCCTCTTTTTCCAGAAGAATGCCCGCAATTTTCCGCCCGTACAGAATCAGGTCGTTCGGCCACTTGACGACGGTTTCCGGCGCAAACGCGCGGCATGCGTCGCACGCGGCCATCGCCGCCGCAAACGTCAGGCACGGAAACTTTTCTTCCGGCAGGTTCGGGCGCACAATCGCCGAATAATACAGCCCCGTCCCCTCCGGCGACTCCCACCGGCGGCGCATCCGTCCGCGCCCCGCCGTCTGCCGCGCCGCCACGACGACGGCTCCATCCGGCGCGCCCTCGCGCGCCCAAAGCCGCGCCGCCCGGTTTGTCGAATCCACCTCCGCCTCGCGGCGAATCAGGCAGCCCATCCGTCTTTGCACGGTTTTGCCCTCCTCATTCGTTTGATTACAGGATACCCGCATTGATTGCAATTTTCAAGCCTCTCCGCTATAATGGACAGGTATTTCACGAAGAGGAGATTATTTACATGCAGCAGCCGCGCCGCCTCGTCCGCGCTTTACAGCAAAACATCGCACAGGTTGTCGTCGGAAAGGACGACGTTATCGAACTGGCGCTGATCGCGCTTCTCTGCAAGGGTCACGTGCTCATTGAAGACGTGCCCGGCGTCGGCAAGACGACGCTGGCGAGCGCGCTGGCGAAATCGCTCGATTGCTCGTTCAAGCGCATTCAGTTCACGCCCGACGTTACGCCCTCCGACGTGACCGGTTTTTCCGTCGTCAATTTTAAGACCAGCGAGCTTGAGTTCAAGCCCGGCGCAGTGATGAGCCAGATCGTTCTGGCCGATGAAATCAACCGCACCTCGCCCAAAACGCAGTCATCGCTTCTGGAGGTCATGGAGGAATATCAGGTCACCGTTGACGGCGTAACGCATCCGCTGCCCAAGCCCTTCCTCGTGCTGGCCACGCAGAACCCCGTCGAATTCGTGGGCACATATCCGCTGCCGGAGGCGCAGATGGATCGCTTCTTCATGCGCATCTCCATCGGCTATCCGTCCATCGAGGACGAAATGGACATCCTCGAGCGCTACTCCGCGCCCGTCTCTCCGCTGTCCACCCTGCAGCCGGTGTGCAACGCTGAGGAAATTCTTGCGATGCAGGCCGCCGTAACGGAAATCTACTGCTCGCGTGAGGTGCGCAGCTATGTCGCCAACATCACTGCCGCCACCCGCCGCCACCCGGCGCTGGCGCTCGGCGTCTCCACGCGCGGCGCGATCGCGCTTATCAAGGCCGCGCAGGCGTGTGCGCTGCTGGCGGGCCGCGATTTTATTCTGCCGGAGGATGTGCAGCGCATGGCGCTGCCCGTGCTGTGCCACCGCGTCATGCTCAGCCCTGAAGCGCGCATGAAGGCCGACACGGCCGAGCGCATCGTTTCCTCCATCATCGACGGCGTTCAGGTGCCGGTGCGCGTCAAATGACGGGGCGCGCTGTCGCGGCGCTGGCGTGCGCCGCCGTGCTGCTCTTTACGGCGCTGTCCACGGGCGGAACGCTGTTCTGGCTGCTTTTCCTGCTGCTCGCCGTCACGCTGCCCGCCGCATATATCGCGGTCGTCTGGGTTGTCCGCACGCTGACGGTTCGCTGCAAGGCGGAAAAATCAAGCGTCGTGCGCGGCGAATCGGTTCGTCTGCGCGTGATGCTGCGCCATCGCTGCCCGATCCCCGTCGCGCCGCTGACGCTGCGCATCCGCTCCGCCGACGGCGAAGCGCCGTACCCGCTCGCCTGCCCCGCGAAGGCGTTCCGCTTCGGCGACGTGCGGCAGACGCTTTTCTGCGCGCACGTGGGGTGCTTCCCCTTCGGCGTGGAGGAAATTCGCGTGGAGGATCTCTTCGGCTTTTTCTCCGTGCGTGCGCGCGTTCCCGGCGCGGAAAGCGAAGCGCTGACGGTGCTGCCGCGCGTGAGCCTGTGCGCGCCGCTCGCCTTCAGCCCCGGTGATTCCGACGACGAAAGCCTGACCGCCCGCGCCTTCGAGGACGCGACGCTGCCCACCGATCTGCGCGCGTATCAGCCGGGCGACGAACTGAAAAAAATCCACTGGAAGCTGTCCATGCGCCGCAAGGAGCTGCTTGTGCGCGTGTACGAGCAGCCGGCCAAGCCGGACGCGGTGCTGCTGGTCGATTGCGCGCCGCCGTCCGTGCCCGAAGGGGGCGACGCCGCCTGCGTGCGCGACGCAATCTGCGAAGCCGCGGCCTCCGTCGCTTCGGCTGCGCTGGAAGCGGGCGCGCCCGTCCGGATGCCGCTTCTTGCGGCAGAGCCGGACGACGTGAGCTGCTGCAAGCAGGAGGAGCTGCCGCTCGTTCTGGAAGCGCTGGCGCGCTGCGCGTTTGACGGCGCTACGGAATTCGAGCGCCTTTTGCAGCTGGAAACGCGGCGTATGCGCCGCACGGGGTTTACCGCCGTCATTACCAGCCGCATGAACCCCGTCATCGCCGATATGATTCTGCGCATCCGCCGCATGGGGCCGAAGGTGCGCGTGCTGCTGGCTGCGGATGATTCTGATCCGTCCGTTGCCGCGCTGATGCGCCGGCTGATGCGCAACGACGTGGAAGTAACGATCGTTGCCGCCGAGCCGCTGGCGGACGTTTCCGCCGGGGAGGTAGAAGCCTGAAATCCTTGTTGAAAAAACTCAATCACGCGCTCTGGCCCGCCGTGACGGGGCTGCTGCTCGCGCTCGGGCTGGTTCTGCCCGCGCTGTGCGCGCTTGATTTTCCCGCCTACGCATCCGCTGTGCGCGCCTGCCTGCTCACGGCCGTATGCGCGGCGCTGTGGGGCATGGGCGGCGCGTATACGGCGGCGGGGCTTGCCGTCGGCTGCGCAGGAGCGGCCGCGTATCTTTTCACCGGCGGACGCATTGCGCGCCTTGGCGGAATGCTGGGCGCCGCGCTGCCGCTTTTTGGCGGCGTAACCGCGCCGCTTCAGGTGTACGCGCCCGAAGTGTCCGTGCTGCTGGGCGTGCTGATGACGCTGGCCGGCTGGGCGCTCGCGCTGCGTCCGGGCGGGTTTATCCCGGCGCTGTCGCTGGAAATGATCGTAGGGATGGCCTGCTGGGCGGGCGGAATGCGGGAAAACGCATGGCTTTTCGCGCCGGGGCTTGCAGCGCTTCTGGCGCTTCTGGCGCAAATGGCGCACGAAAACGCGCCGCGCGGGCCGGCGCTGGCCGCCGCATCTGTTGCCGTGTGCGCCGCGCTGCTTCTCACGCCGCTTGCCGCGCACACCTCCAAAACGCTGTCCGGGCTTGCCGAAGCGATTCACAACTACATCGCCGATACGTTCTTCTTCACCGAAACGCGCACCGTCTACTCCATCGAGGTGGACGGCTACATGCCGCTTGAAACGCGGCTGGGCGGCGCGGCCGAGCCGAGCGACCGCCCCGTGATGACCGTCGAAACCGACGGCGCTGTGCTGCTGCGCGGCTCCATCTACAACCGCTACACCGGTCTCTCGTGGCGCAACACGCTTTCCTCGCGCCGCTACCGCTATCAGAGCGCGCGCAATGAAAAGCTGCGCGGCGAGGCGACCGATTCGCTCCTGCCGCAGCAAGCGCTGCGCCAGAGCGAGCTGTTCGCGCTGCACAGCGTTTCCGTCACCATGAACGCCGACAGCGCGAGCACGCTTTTCTCCATGCTGCGCATAGAAAACCTGACCACGCCCATGTCGCTGGTGCCGTATTTCAGCACGTCGTCGGAAATTTTCATCACGCGCGATCTGGAGGCGGGCGACGCCTATTCGTTCTGCGCGCCAGTGCTTTCCAGCGAGGACGCGCGGCTGGACGAGGTGCTCGCCCTTGCGGCGCAGAGCGCCGAAAAAAAAGACATGTCCGCCTATCTCCAGCTGCCGTCCGCCATCGGCGAGGACGTATACGCCCTTGCCGAAAAGCTGACCGCCGACTGCGCCACGCCGCTTGAAAAGGCGCGCGCCATCCGCACCTATCTTTACTACAACATGGCCTACACGCTCTCCCCTGAAACGCCGCCCGACATGCAGGATTTCGTTTCATATTTCCTGCTCACGGGCAAGGAGGGCTACTGCACCTATTTCGCCTCCGCAATGGCCGTTCTCGGGCGCATGGCGGGGCTGCCCACGCGCTACGTGGAGGGCTATCTGGTGCAGCCGTCCGGCGGCGTCGCGCTTGTGACCGGCAAGGACGCGCACGCATGGGCGGAGGTCTGGTTCGACGGCTTCGGCTGGGTCGCCTTCGACGCGACGCCCCCGCACGGCGAGGGCGGTTCGGATGAATCGACTCCGCCGCACAGCGGCGAAAGCCCGGACGACACGCCTGACGAATCCCCCGAAAGCAATCCGCCGCAAACGCCCGAAAGCGCTGCCGGCGACTTCTCCCCCACGCCCTCTCCCGAGCCGCCGGCCGATTCGCCCGACGAGCCCCCGCAGCAGCCCGACGCGCCCTCGCCCGAGAGAAAACGCGTCAGCCGCTGGTGGCTGTGGCTGCTCCTCGTGCTGCTCGCCGCACTGCTGTCGCTGCGCATCTGGCAGACAACGCCCGCTCAGGCCGCAAAGCGGCTGGAGCGTCCCGATGAGAAGCTGCTTTTGTGGTATCGGGCGCTGCTCGGTCTGCTCGCAGCGGCAGGGCTTGGCGCGGTGCCGAGCGAATCGCCCACGGCGCACGCGCTCCGCATTGCCGAGAAGCTCCCGCAGGAGGCGAACTACCTCGACGTGGCCGACGCGCTGACGATGCTCGGCTATGGCCGCTTCGGCGCTTCGCCCGCGCAAGCGGAACAGGCGGCAGCGTGCTATCGCGCGCTCTGCCGGTCGCTTCCGTTCAAGGCGAGAGTCGTGTGGTTCGTGCGCCGCGTCGTCTTTGGCATAGGTGGCGTGAAGCAGGTGCCGTAAGCCTTCCCGCCGGGTTTTCCGCAAGGCACGTTTTTCGGAGGCCGCATATGAAAAAAGCATGGATGCTCGTCAGCGCGCTGCTGACCCTTCTCACACTCGCGGGCGCCGACTATGTTCTTTCCACCGGCGGCAAAGCGAGCGCCGGCTATGCCTGCGTGCCGATGGCGCTGGCGCTGGCTTCATGGTCTCTTTCCCGCAAGAGCAAATAACCCGTCTGACAACAAAAAATCCGTCCTGCGACGCACGACCGCAGGGCGGATTTTTTTGTGTAGCTTTTGTTTTCTGCGCGGGCGGGCTTCAGCCCTCCGGATGCGCCTGCTTCCATTCGATCAGCGCATTCGCCAGCTGGTCGGGGCAGGACGTTCCATTGCGGCACTGGATGCCCTTGAGCGCCTCGATCACGTCGTCCACCCTGCGGCCCTTGACCAGCTGGGACACGCCCTGCAGGTTGCCGCGGCAGCCGCCGTCAAAGTAACAATCCGTCACCACGCCGTCCTGGATGTCGAAATGCACGCGCGTGGAGCAGGTGCCTACGTTCTTATGCGAATACATGGTTTCCTCCGTCCAAAGCATTTGTTATTTTCGGGCCTTCGCCCGGCGGGCGCGTATGCGCCGCAATTCATTATAAACGTTCGCGCTTTTTCCGTCAACGGCCGCGCCCGTCAGCCCTCCAGCGCCTCCTGATGGCGCGCGAACCAGTAGACGATCATGTGCAGGATGGACAGGTGCAGATCCTCGATGCGCTCATAGGCATACATGTCCGTGATGAACGACGTCTCGGCATACTCGCAGATTTTCCCGCCGCCGCGCCCGGACAGCGCGATGATATGCGCGCCGATTCCGGCGGCATATTCGCACGCGCGCACCACGTCGGGCGAGTTGCCGCTCGCGCTGACGACGATCAGCACGTCGCCAGGCTGCATGAGATTCCCCAGCTGATGGCTGAACACCTCGTCGAAGGAGATGTCGTTTGCAATGGCCGTCACCTTTGCGATGTTGTCGCACACCGAGAGAATGCGGAAACGCCGCTTGTCTCCCGACGTGGCGTTCTTGCCGAAATCGCAGACGAAATGATTCGCCGTAGCGGCGCTCCCGCCGTTCCCGGCGATGAACACCTGCCGGTTTTCCTTATAGGCTTCCACCAGAATGCGGATGCAGCGATCGAACGCCGCCGGGTCGATCCGGCGAATCTCCGCAGTCAGTTCCTCCTGATATCCTTCGGGCAGCTGATACATGGCGTGCCCTCCTTTGCCGCAGTGTTGTAAAATGATTGTAGCACACGCCGGGAAACGCTGTCAATTTTCGCGCGCCCTGCGCGCATAAAAAAAGCGGCAAGACCGGAAACCTCCGGCCCTGCCGATACGCTTGCAGTCAGGGGGCTTGCGAGCCCTCATTTTGAAGCGCGCGTATTGCTTCAGTGCATATATTTAGAAAATCGCGGTATCCTTTTCGTTGCGGCTCCTGATGTATTTCGTCCACTTGATGTAGCCATAAGTGGTGTTCGTCAGGTAGCCGGCCTTCAGGATGAGCAGGACATACTGACCGGAAATGATGTTGATCGCCGTTTCAAGAAACGTACACAGATACCACGCGATCCACTGCTCGCGATAGCGAAGCAGAATGAACACGCCGTTGGCAATGCCCACCGCAGACGCGCACGCGTCCAGATAACACACGATCGTTTCGAGTATCTGATTGCCCCCGAACAGGTCGGTTCCCATATCCATCAGCGTCAGCAGATAGCCGACGACAATCGTCCAGACGACAATGCCGGCAATGATTGCCGCTTCCGCCCAACCGCTGAGCTTGCGCACCTTCGTCAGTTCGTCGTCCTGCTTGTCCGGATGTTTATTCCAGTTGATGAAGCTGATAATGTCGATGGGGATCCAGAAGAAAAGCGTCGAAGCCATTGTGGCGAAGCGGTACGCCAGCACGACGCAGATGAGAATTTCCGTGACTTCCACAAACAGCGAAACGATGAAGTTCCACTTGCTCTGCTTGGAAATCAACAGCTCGCACAATACGTTGAGGAACGTATCGGCAAGATACAGGCCCATGATGATTTTGCCGTTGACGCCGTTGACGTCCTCCTCCGGGAAGATGACGGAGAACGCGCAGGCCAGCACGACAATGCTGAAAAACCAGATTTTTTCGTAGAGAGAAAAGAAGTTCCATGTGTCCTTCGCCCATTGCGAAAGGGTTCGTTTTTGCTGCGGTTCACTAAGATCGTTCACGTTCTTTCCACCTTTCTTTTGCAAAAATTGCGCGAACATTATGGCACAACCCCGGGTATAGCGTCAAGTGTTTTCGGCCATACTTGCCATAAAACGGAAAGGAGCGCAGAGCGTGATTTATCTTCGTTTGAAGCCGCGCGTAACGGCGCAGGTCGGGCAGCAGCTCACCCTGTCCGACGTCGCGGACGTGCTCGCCGACGCGTCGCTGCAGCTCGGCGCGCTGCCGGTTTCCCTGCCGCAGCAGGAAGGCGTATGGCCGCTGGACGCGCTGACTCTCATCATGCGCGTCACGGAAAAAGCGCCCGACGAAACCGTCAACGTGCTCGGCGACGGGACGGGCTGGCTGCACCGGCAAACCAAAACGCCCGCGGAAAAGCGCTTCGCGCGCGTCCTGCAGGCGCTTCGCACGGCCGCGGTGTGCGTGCTGCTTTTCGCGGGCAGCGCGCTGACCATCGCATGGTTCCACACGGACGTCAACATGGAGGACGCGCAGGCCGCGCTGTTCCGCGCCGCAGCGGGACATGCGCCCGCCTCGCCGCTGTGGATTGCGCTTCCCTACGCCGTCGGCGTCGGGCTGGGCGCGCTGGCATACTATCTGCGCCTGCGCCGCGACGAGGCTTCGCCGCTGACAGTCAAGCTGCGCGAATATGCGGAGGATATGGAAAAGAACGCGCAGGCGGAAACGCCGTGAGAACGGTTCTCGCCGCTGCGGCCGCCGTCTTCTGCGGCCTTGCCGCCAGCCTGCCCAACGCCATCTTCTGGATGCTGCTTGGCATTCCCGTGCGGCTGATGTATCTTTTTTCGGCGCACAGCGCCTTGGCAGCCGCGCTCGCGCTTTCTCTCGGCGCAGCGGCGGGCGCGCTGGCTACGCTTCTGCACGCCGCGCTGCCGTTCGGGCAGCTTTGCGGCGGCGCGGCAATGCTCCTTTGCGGCCTTGCCACCGGAATGATCGCCGCAGCGCTTTCCGAAATGGCAGAGCTTCTGCCCTCGCTCGTGTGGCGGCTCCGTCTGCGGCGCGGCACGTCCGCCCTCGTGTTTTCCTTTGCGGCTGGAAAAATGCTCGGCGCGTTTCTCGCGTCGGCTTCGGGAGGGATTCCATGACAGAAAACCGTTTCACCATGCCCGAAAGCGGGCTGAACAAAGCGCCGCGTCCCGCTGACCGCGAGACGCGCTTCCCCGCGCCGCGAACCGGCGCGCTCATTCGCCAAAAGGAGGAAAACGGATGAATCAGCAGGCAAAGAAAAATCAATGGTATCTGGCGCTGGTCGAAAGGCTCACGCCCAAATCGGACGTTGGCAAATGTCTGCTTCGCTCGTTCTGGGTGGGCGGCACAATTTGCTTTCTCGGCGAGTGCCTTCTGATGACGGGCACAGGCCCGATGATGCTCTCGCGCGAGGATGCGGCGGCGTTCACGTCGATTGCGCTGGTGTTTCTCGCTTCGCTTCTGACGGGGCTTGGCGTATACGACCGCATCGGCAAATACGCCGGCGGCGGCTCCATTGTGCCGATCACCGGCTTTGCCAACTCAATCGTCTCCTGCGCGATGGAATACCGACGCGAGGGGCTTGTCATGGGCGTAGGCGCGCGGCTTTTCCAGATTGCGGGACCCGTGCTCGTCTACGGCATCGGCTCGTCGGTCGTCGTCGGGCTGATCGCGTGGCTTGTGGAGGTGCTTTGACATGGCCAAACAGCTTGGCAAGCAAACCTCGCGCCTTTCGCGTCCGCCGCGCGTTGAAAGCTGCGCGGCGTGCGTCGGCAAAAAGGAAGGCGCCGGCCCTCTGGGCAGCCTGTTCGACGACGTACACGCCGACGACACGCTCGGCGAGAAAAACTGGGAGAAGGCCGAAAGCGCGCTTTTTTCCGGCGCGGTGAACCGCTGCCTTGAAAAGGCCGCGCTCACCCCCGGCGACGTGCGCTTCCTGCTCGGCGGCGATCTGCTCAACCAGCTGGCTGCCTCTTGCTTCGCCTGCCGCGATCTGGGCATTCCGTTCCTCGGGCTGTTCGGCGCGTGCTCCACAATGGCGGAAAGCCTCGCCGTCGGCTCCCTGCTGCTCGACGGCGGCAGCGCGGACAGGCTTGTCTGCGCCGCCAGCAGCCACTTCTGCACGGCGGAGCGGCAGTTCCGTTTTCCTCTGGAGCTTGGCACACAGCGGCCGCCCTCGGCGCAATGGACGGTCACGGGCGCGGGCGCGGTTTTGCTGCACGCGCAGGACATGGCAGCGGGCGCGTATCCCGTCGTCACGCACGTCACCATCGGCAAGCCCGTTGACTTTGGCGTGAACGACGCCAACAACATGGGCGCGGCAATGGCGCCCGCAGCCGCCGCGACGATCTGCCAGCACTTCATGGACGCCTCGCGCACCGCGGAGGATTATGATCTCATCGTCACCGGCGATCTGGGCATGGTCGGCTCCCGGCTGCTTGGCGAGCTGCTGGAAAAACAAGGCGTCAGCCTTCCCGAAAAAAAGCACCTCGACTGCGGGCTTGCCATTTTCGCGCCCGCGCAGGACAGTCACGCCGGCGGAAGCGGCTGCGGCTGCTCCGCCTCGGTGCTGTGCGCGAAGCTCCTGCCGGACATGACGGCGGGCAGGCTGCGGCGGATGCTGTTCGTCGCAACCGGCGCGCTGATGAGCGCCACCACCGGCAACGAGGGCGAAAACATTCCCGGCATCGCGCACGCCGTGGCGTTTGAAAGAATGGAGGCGTAAGGCATGTGGTCTTTCTTCTGGACGTTCATCAAGGCTTTCGTCGTCGGCGGGCTGCTGTGCGCGCTGGGCGAGCTGCTCATTCTCAAAACCCGCCTGACGAGCGCGCGCATTCTCGTCGGCTATGTAACCGCCGGAACCATTCTCGGCGCGGTCGGCGTCTGGCAGCCGCTCGCCGACTGGGCGGGCGCGGGCGCGACGGTGCCCCTGCTCGGCTTCGGGAATTCTCTTGCTCAGGGCGCGCTTCGCGCGGTCAGGAGCCGCGGGCTTCTCGGCGCGTTCACCGGCGGCGTGGAAGCTACGGCTGCCGGCATCACCGCCGCAATCGTGTTCGGCTACCTCATGGCAATCCTCTTCAAGCCCAAAATGAAAGCTGAGTGAGGGGGAGGACGGGGGGTTTTTGCGAGAGGACCTTTCTTTCAGAAGAAAGAAAGGTTCTCTCGCGCTCTCTCCAAAGAAAGTCATTTAGGGGTTCATTTTTTTCGCGGCGCGGGCAAAGCGCATCCGTGAACGGCGGCGGGGGTTTTGCGAAAGAACCTTTCTTTCAGAAGAAAGAAAGGTCCTCTCGCGCTCTCTCCAAAGAAAGTCGTTTGGGGTTCATTTTTTTGCGGCAGTTTTGCAGCGATGGCTGGGCGCGGGCGGAGAGGGCGGCGGAGGGTTTGCGAAAGAACCTTTCTTTCAGAAGAAAGAAAGGTCCTCTCGCGCTCTCTCCAAAGAAAGTCATTTGGGGTTCTTTTTTTTGCGGTGCTGAACGGGCACGGGCAGCGCGTTTGCAAACATCTGTTTTGCGTCCGTCCCGGAAAGCCGCTTTCACCCGATGCGCTTTTTCATCGTCACCCGCGTGCCCTGTCCGGGCGCGGACTCCACATGCAGCGCATCCATGAACGACTGCATCACGGAAAACCCCATGCCGCTGCGCTCCATTTCGGGCTGTGTTGTGTAAAACGGCTGCATGGCCTGCTCGATGTTTTCAATCCCAACCCCGTCGTCGGCGATTTCAATCGCCGCGGCGTTCTCCTCGCCCAGCAGCGTGATGCTCATGCGAATCTCGCCGTCCGTGCCATGCGGGTAGCCATGAACGATCGCGTTCGTCACCGCCTCGCTCACGGCGGTTTTCACATCGCTCACTTCCTCCAGCGTCGGGTTCAGCTGCACCAGAAACGCGCTCGCCGCCACGCGCGCAAAGCTCTCATTCTCCGGGCGGCTGGAAAAAGCAAGGCGCATCCGATTGGTTCTGTTCACGTGCGTTCCTCCTAACGGCATTTTTCTATAATTTGGTAAAGCCCGGACATTCGGAAAATCCTGTCCACCTGCGGGCTGACGCCGCGCACGGCCAGCGTGCCGCCGCGCCGCGCCATATGGCGATAGCGCCCGAGCATCACGCCGATTCCAGAGCTGTCCATAAACGTCAGTTTTGACAGATCGATCACCAGCCGTTTGACATGCGCGTCGGAGATCAGCGCGTCCAGCATTGCGCGCACGCGCTCCGCGCTGAAATGATCCAGCTCGCCCTCTATCTGTACCGTAACGGTTTCCCTGCGCGTCTCCAGCGGCTCCGCCGCAGCGCGCCGTCCTTCCGTCATGTGCCGTCCCCCTTTGCCAAACAAATTTCAATCGCGGAGAGTTTCCATTTTCTTCCGTTACTATCCTGCCGCGAAAAGCAGAGCTTTATACCGTATTTTGGAAATCGTTCGACAAAAAGCGCAGCGCATGATAGAATCAGGCGAAAGGTGGCGAAACACGCTATGGAAATCCGCGAAAAGCTCCTTGCGCTGGCCGATGCGAAACACAAAACCTTCCACGCGTCGCTCATCCCGACCATCAGCCCGGAAACGATTCTCGGCGTGCGGCAGCCGCTGGTGCGCGCGCTCGCGCGCGAAATCGAAAACACGCCCGAAGCGGCGGCTTTTCTCGGCGCGCTGCCCCACGAGCTTTACGACGAGAACGCCCTGCACGGCGCGCTGATCTGCCGCATCCGCGATTTTGACGCGGCGATGGCCGCGACGGAAGCGTTCCTCCCGCATATCGACAACTGGGCGGTGTGCGACATGCTCTCGCCCAAGGCGTTTTCGCGAAACCTTCCGGCGCTGCGTGAAAAAATCACAGGCTGGCTTCAGTCGGAGCGCACGTATACGATTCGCTTTGCAATGAACATGATCATGTCGTTTTTCCTCGACGGCGCTTTCGCGCCCGATCTGCTGGAGCGCGCCATGTCCGTTCGTTCGGAAGAATTCTATGTCCGCATGGCGCAGGCGTGGCTGCTGTGTACGGCGCTGTGCAAGCAATACGACGCGGCGCTTCCCTACCTCACGGAACACCGGCTCGACCCATGGACGCACAACCGGACCATTTCCAAATGCGTAGACAGCCGCCGCATCTCCGCCGAAACCAAAGCGTATCTCAAATGCCTGAGAATCCCCAAAGAAAAACCATAACTGCCGGCTCAGCCAGTAGTTTTTTTGCCGGAGCAGACAAAAAAATCGCGCCCGCATGTCCGTCTCACGCCATGCGGGCGCATTTTTGCGGCCGGTCTCCGCCAGCTTTTTTTATTCGTTTGCGTGCAGATACGGCAGAATCGCCTCCGGCGCGCAGCGGTTGATTTCGTGTCCCGCGCC
>CAZKJW010000045.1:0-3671 GCA_964553125.1 uncultured Oscillospiraceae bacterium | reverse complement strand
GCAGATACGGCAGAATCGCCTCCGGCGCGCAGCGGTTGATTTCGTGTCCCGCGCCGGGAACGATGCGCAGCCGCGCTTGCGGCAGGCGTTCCTTCAGCCGCTCTGCGGCTTTGAGATTGGCGCGATCCTTCTCCCCGCAGAGAATCGTCGCCGGGCAGGTCAGCGCCGAAAGCCGCGCCGTAAAATCGAGCGAGCGCATGGAGCGCATCAGGCGAATCGCGCCCTCTCTGGAAAGCCCCATGCCCGCGAACGCTTTTCGCGGCAGAAGGCGGAACACGAAATTCTGAAAGTCGATCATCCGCCGCGGCGCCCTGTCCTGCGCGGCAATCAGCACCAGCGCAACCACCTTTTCGCCGTGCCGCAATGCGTAATCCAGCGCGAGCATCGCGCCCAGCGAAAGGCCGCACAGCACGAGCGGCCCGCGCTCCTGCGCATAGCGCGCCTCAAGCCCCCGCAGCAGCCGGTCATACGTATACGCGCCGCCCGCAAGCGAAAACAGCTCCGGGCAATCCACATCTGAAAAACCGGCGCGTTCCGCAACCGTCTGCCAGTCCGCCGCCGTCTGTCCCAAGCCGTGCAGCAAAACCAGCTTCATTGCGCTTTCTCCCCCGCCAGCCGTTCCGCTTCCCGCAGGAGCGCGCCTTCTTCGTTTTCCACGCGTTCATCCATCACGGCAAACAGCAGCGCGCGCAGCGTTTCGCCCACCGCCACGCCGCGCAGCCCCAGCGCGGTCAGCTGCCGGCCGCCGATTTTCAGCTGCGCCTGCGTATGGCAATCCTGCCGCGCAAGCGCGGCTTCCACCTGCGCCGCCGCTTCCTGCGCGCCCTCGCGCCCCTGCGCGCGCCACATTTCGCACAGCATTCTTGCGCGGCTCTCGCCCAATGCAAAGAGCAGCCTGCGCGCGCCGGGCGGATCGCGCGGCGGCTCGTCGCCCTGATGGCGCGTCAGCGCCAGCACATCGTCGCGCGTGCGGCTATCGGTTTTCAGATTGGCGAGCAGCTCCGCCGCGTTGCGCTCGTTGACAAAAAGCGCCAGCCGCACGGAAAAATCATCCGGCGCTTCCCGCAGCGCCGCAAGCGCGCGTGTCCATGCCTCGCCCTCGGTTTCCATTTCGGGCACGGCCGCCGCGATCACCTCCGGATACGCCGCCAGAATTTCCGGCGCGCCCTGCGCCAGCAGCGTCCCGCGCAGTTCCGAGAGCACGCGCTCGCGCGCAATCCACTTCAGAAGTCCGCGGTTCCTCCGCAGCGCCCGCGCCGTTTCCGTCTCAATGGCAAAGCGGAACCGCGCCGCAAACCGCAGCGCGCGCAGCAGGCGAAGCCCGTCCTCGTTGAAGCGCTCGTCCGCGTCGCCCACGCATCGAATCAGCCCGCACTGCAAATCCTCCTGCCCGCCGAAATAGTCGGCCAGCCCGCGCGTAGGATGACACGCCATCGCGTTCACAGTAAAATCCCGCCGCGCCAAATCCTCGCGCAGATTGCGCACAAACGAAACGCCGTCCGGGCGGCGGTGATCGGTATACGCGCCGTCCGCGCGGAAGGTCGTGATTTCCACCGGCTCCCCGCCGATCACGGCCGTAAGCGTGCCGTGCTTTTCGCCCGTATCCACCAGATGAAAGCCTGCAAGCGCGCGGCGCATTTCCGGCGGCGTTGCCAGCGTGCATACGTCCCAGTCGTGCGGCGCGCGCCCCAGCAGCGCGTCACGCACGCAGCCGCCCACGGCCCACGATTCAAACCCCGCGCGCTCCAGCGCGTCCAGCACGCGCAGCACATATTCCGGCCAATCGATTTGCAGCATGACAAGCCCTCCGGCACAAGAAAAAAATCGGTTCTATTATATCCGCTGGGCGGCTTCGCCGCAAGGGGCGCGCATTTTCGTTCCGCCGCCGCACCCTTTTGCGGCAGATTCATATTCTGCCATTGTGAGCATTCTCACCCTGATTTTCGTGCAAGGAGGCGTTCCCAAATGTCGTTTTACTCCTACAAAAACGCAAACCCGCAGAACTGTCCCTGCGCCATCAGCGGCGACGCGCTGAGCGGGCTTACGGAAAAAGTGTGCGTGCAGGTGAAAAGGGTCTATGATTCCGGTCTGATTCAGGAGCAGCTGAGCAAGGAATCCGTAACCATCACCAGCTACGCCGTCGTGCCCACGTGCAACTGCACCTGCGGCGGCAACTGCTGCCAGAACGACCTGCCCGACCCGCCCGCGCCCGTCGCGCCGATCACCTTTGAAAGCTGCCGCTCCTCCACCAGCGCCGGACGCATCACCGACCTGACGATCGAGCGGCTGTGCGACAGGCCGTGCTTTGCGCGCGTGCGCGGCACGCTGCAAATCCCCATCGACATCCTTTTCAGCGACTCGCGCTGCGTGCAGTACGTCGGACAGGGCAGCGTGGAAATGGATTTCGACGTTCTGCTTTCCATCCCCGACGAGGCGATCGTGCCGTACTGCATCGAAGCGATGGTCAGCGCGATCTGCGTTTCCGGTACATACGAGGGCGACAACGTTTTCAAAATGGACATCTGCGTCACGGCCGCGCTGAAGGTCATCGCCGAAGTGGAAATCCTCGTGCCGAGCTACGGCTTCTGCACGATTCCGCCGAGCGAAGAATTCGCAGAGAACGTCTGCGACGAGTTCTTCTCCCTGCCGCTGTATCCGCCGTCCTCGCTCTGCGACGACTCCACCGCCGCGCATCCGAACTGCGGCTGCGTCGCGCAGGGCAGCGTCTGCGGACAGCAGGGCTGCGGCGGCTCCCGCACGGTCTGCGCATGCACCAATTCCGGCGCCTCCTGCGGCTGCCGCTGACACGGAAATTCCGCAGGGAAAGCTCGCTTCGGCGAGCTTTTTGTTTCATGCTGACGGGACGCGGGATTTGCCGGAAAGGCAGGCGGTTTATTTTTCCGCGCAGGGCGCGGTGAAAAAAATTTCGCGCTGCCCGCCCGTCCGGCACGCGTGCCGTGCAGCTGAAAATGGAATGGGTACGGCTGTCGTGCGGCAGATAGACATCTTCATAGCTTTTTGCTATACTGCTACTGAACAGAAGGGTGAGGCAAATCAGAATTTTCGGAGGAGAACACATATGAAATACAAAGGAACGCTTATTGTTGTCAAAGATTGTAAGCGTGCGCTAAAGTTCTATCATGATATGTTTGGGTTTCAACTGCTTCAAGATAACGATGGAAATATGGAACTGACGAATCACCTGTATTTACAGGAATCGGGCTACTGGGAGCAATTTACAAAAAGAAACATAATTCCAAACAGCAATCAGTCCGAATTATATTTTGAAGAATCCGATATAGAAAAATTTGTGGCGCGACTTGAGACGCTCTACCCTGAAACCGAATATGTCAATCGTCTGATGACACACAGTTGGGGGCAGAAGGTGGTCCGATTCTATGACCCTGACGGCAATCTGATCGAAGTCGGAACACCTGTTTGATCCGGCCCGACAGATTTCAGCCTGCCGGGAAGCAGCGCAAGCAAAGTCCCTTGTAAGGCAAGAGGAGCGCGCCCCACGGGTTTGCCGTCCGCTGCCGGCAAGGATAAAGCAGATATAAAACAATCCGGCCTATGATTGCAATCATAGACCGGATTTGCTTTTTGTGAGAGCGGGTGATGGGAATCGAACCCACGTAGCCAGCTTGGAAGGCTGGAACTCTACCATTGAG
>CAZKJW010000044.1:0-18924 GCA_964553125.1 uncultured Oscillospiraceae bacterium | reverse complement strand
GGGTTACTTTGCGAGGCGCTCGCGGGCGATGCGGATGGATTCGCGCACAGCTTCGGGCGCGGGGCCGCCGGGGATGGAGCGATAGTTGACGCAGGATTTGAGGCTCATGGCGTCGTAGACGTCCTCGCCGAATGCCGGGTGGAACGTTTTGAGCTCGTCGAGCGACAGATCAAGCAGCGCGCAGCCTTTGCCAAGACAGTACGTTACCAGCTCGCCGACGACGTGGTGCGCATCGCGGAAGGGAACGCCGTGCTTGGCGAGATAATCGGCGCAGTCGGTTGCGTTGGCGAAGCCGCCGGCAGCGCCCTTCTCCATGGTGTCTTTGCAGAAGGTGAGCGTGCGCAGCATTTCGGTGAAGACGGGCAGGCTGCCAATCAGCGTGTCGCGCGCGTCGAAGAAGGACTCCTTGTCCTCCTGCATGTCCTTGTTGTAGGCGAGCGGAATGCCCTTCATGACGGTGAGCATTCCCATCAGGTCGCCGTAGACGCGACCGGTCTTGCCGCGCAGCAGCTCGGCGACGTCCGGGTTTTTCTTCTGCGGCATGATGGAGGAGCCGGTGGAGAATGCGTCGTCCATCTCCACAAAGTGGAACTCGGAGGAGCTCCACAGGATCAGTTCCTCGCAGAAGCGGCTCAGGTGCATCATGCAGATGGAGGCCGCGGAGAGGTAATCAAGGATGAAATCGCGGTCGCTTACGCCGTCGAGGCTGTTGAGCGTGATCTCGGGGAAATCCAGCAGCTCGGCCACGCGCATCCGGTTGAGGGGATAGGTGGTCGCCGCAAGTGCGCCGGAACCCAGCGGCATGACGTTGGCGGCGTCATATGCGCGGAGGAACCGGTCGCGGTCGCGCAGGAACATCTGCACGTATGCCATCATGTAGTGCGCCAGCGTTACGGGCTGCGCCTTCTGCAGGTGCGTGTAGCCGGGCATGATGGTGTCCAGATTATCCTCGGCGATGGCGAGCAGCGTTTCAAGCAGCTCGTCCAGCAGCGCGACGGTTTCCTTGCAGGTAAGGCGCGCATAAAGGCGCGTGTCGAGCACGGACTGGTCGTTGCGGCTGCGCCCGGTGTGCAGGCGCTTGCCGGCGTCGCCGATGCGCGCGATCAGCTGCGTTTCCACATTCATATGGATATCCTCGGCGTCTGTGGACCACTCGATCTTTCCGGCGCGGGCGTCCTCCAGAATGCCGCTGAGGCCTTCGACGATTTTCTTTGCATCCTCCGCGGGGATGATGCCTTCCTCGCCCAGCATCGTCGCGTGCGCGATGGATCCCTGAATATCCTGCTCATACAGGCGCTTGCCGTATCCGATGCTCGCGTTGAAAGCATCGACCATGGCGCTTGTTTCTTTTGTAAATCTTCCGCCCCAAAGCTTCATCTTGTTCTTATCCTCCGTTTCAATCGGGAAGTACGCAGAAGAATATACCACTTTCCGCTGCACTATGCAAGAGGCGATGAATAAAAAAACGTCAAAACAGTGAATTAAACGGCTTTTCCGCGATAAATCGCGCAAGCGATGAAAATTTATTCAAAAAATTTGCATGAAACCTATTGACAAACAGGCCGCGGGCGTTTATGATAACGCCATCCCATTCAGAAAACAAATACAGGAGGCAATGAAAATTATGAAAAAGCTGATCGCCGTCGTGCTCTGTGCCGCAATGATGCTGTGCGCCTGCACTGCGTTCGCCTCGGATACCAAAGCGCTGGAGGGCAAGAAGCTGTCCATCGCCCTGAGCCCGAACTTCATGTACTTTGAAACCGTTTCCGAAACTGAGGAGTGCGGCTACGAAGGTCTGGACATTGATATCATCAAGGAACTCTCTGCGATGCTCGGCTTTGAATTCGAGATCGTCCCGATGTCCTTCTCCTCGCTGGTCGGTTCCCTGCAGGCCGGCAGCGTGGACATGGTCATCTCCGGCATGACCTACACGGAGGAGCGCGACATCGTGGTGGACTTCTCCGATGTGTACTGCACCACCAGCGTGGGCTGCATCACCAAGGTGGATTCCGAAATCGAGACCTATGAGGCGCTGGAAAACCAGATCGTCTGCTGCTCTCAGGGCACCAACTATGAAATTCTCATCGAGTCCATCCCCGGCGCGAAGCTCAAGACCTTCCAGGGTCAGGCTGCTGTCGGCACGGCGGTTGCCGAAGCTTCGGACGGCGTTGTCGCCGGTCTGACCAGCATCAACGGCGCCAAGAAGCTCGCCAACACCATGTTCGACGCCGAGGGCAAGCCGATGCTCAAGTACTTCGCGCTGGAAGGCGCGCCCGCCGATGAATACAGAATGGCGTTCCCCACCGGCAGCGAGCTGGTTGAGGTGATCAACGATGCGCTGGCCGAGCTGAAATCGTCCGGCAAGCTCGACGAGATGATTCAGGGCTGGCTCTACTGATCCGGCCGGAAGCAAGGAGTTTGGCGGATGTAAAATCTGTTTCGCCCTGCCTGTATGCGCGGCGCTGCCGGTTTTCCCGGCGGCGTCGTGTGCGCGTGTGAAACGCGCATCAGAAAAGGAAATGAATAAGGAGATCGGAAACATGCAGCTTGATTTTAGTGTGATTGTCAAGTGGCTGCCAGCCTTCGGCAGCGCCCTGCTTGTGACGCTGCAAACGACGGTTTGTGCGCTTCTGCTGGGTCTGGTCATTTCAGTGCCGCTTTCGCTGTGCAAGATTGCAAACGTGAAGCCTCTGCAGTGGTTCGCGAATTTTTATACGTCGGTGTTCCGCGGCGTGCCGCTGCTGGTGCAGGTGTTCATGATGTATTTCGGCGTGCCGCTGGTGCTGCCGATCCGCTTTTCGGCGTTTCAGGCGGGCGTGCTCGTCTTTGCAATGAACTCCGCGGCATACATTTCCGAAAGCCTCAAGGGCGGCATCAACGCGATTGACCGCGGCCAGAACGAGGCGGCGATGGCGCTGGGCGTGCATTATCCCTCCATGATGAAGGACATCATCCTGCCGCAGGCGATCCGCAGCGTGCTGCCGAGCCTGGTCAACGAGTTCATCAGCCTGCTGAAAAACACCACGCTCATTGCCTCCATCGGGCTGGTGGATATTCTGGCTGTCGGACAGCAGATTCAGGCGCGCACATACCGCGCGTTCGAGCCGTTCTTTGCAATCGCAGTGTTTTATTATGCGCTGGTCATGGCGCTTTCGTCGCTGGGCAAGCTGCTGGAAAAGAAGGTGAGCAAGAGTGATCGAGATTAAGGGTCTGTATAAGAATTTCGGTTCGCTTCAGGTGCTGCGCGGCATCAGCATGCACATCGGTCAGGGCGATATCATCTCCATCATTGGCCCGTCGGGCAGCGGCAAATCGACGCTGCTGCGCTCCATCAACCTGCTGGAAAAGCCGACCTACGGCGAAATCTGGGTGCAGGGAAACCTCATCACGCCGCCGGATCCGTATCTGCATTGGGACGTCATCCGCGCCTCCAAAACATACGAGGCGCTGCGGGGTTCCGGCATGGAAGACGAGCCGGCGATTATGAAAATCAAGGCGGAGGATCTGCTCAAGCGCCGCGAGGGTGCGGCGTATAACCGCCTGATGAAGCAGATTGCCAAGGAACACTTCGAGGACGCATATTCCGTGCGCCGCAGGGTGGGCATGGTGTTCCAGCACTTCAACCTGTTTCCGCACATGACCGTGCTGGACAACATGATCTATTCGCCCATGAAGGTCAACAAGCTCTCCCGCGAGGAAGCGGTGGAGAAGGCGAAAAAGCTGCTGGACAGCGTCGGGATGCTTTCCAAGATTGACGCCTATCCCGGCCGGCTTTCCGGCGGACAGAAGCAGCGCGTGGCGATTGCGCGCACGCTGGCGATGGATCCGGATATCGTGCTCTTTGACGAGCCGACGTCGGCGCTTGACCCGGAGATGGTCAAGGAGGTGCTGGACGTAATCAAGAATCTCGCCAAGACGGGCATGACCATGGTGCTGGTGACGCACGAGATGGGCTTTGCGCGCGAGGTGTCCGATCGCATCTGCTTCCTGGACGAGGGCGTGCTCATCGAGGACGCGCCGCCGGAGGTGTTCTTCGCCTCGCCCAAGTCCGACAGGGCGAAGGAGTTTCTGGAGAAGGTGCTTTAAGGGCGCGCATACGCGCGGCAATCCTTCTGAAACCAGCACAAAATTCGTGTTTGACTTCAGCGCGTTGCTGTGCTATACTAACCCCAATTTCATAGCGATGAACCAAAGACTATAATGGAAATAAGCTCCCCTCGGAAGATTTCAGAGAGCCGGCGGCTGGTGCAAGCCGGTATGGAAGAGGGCGGGCAGTCTCACTCCTGAGTTGACTCTGCGAAAGAACAGCCGTTTGAGTAGTGGAGTACGGTCGCCCCGTTATCGGCTTTGGGCTTGATAGAGCCCGAGAGTGACAGCACGCCGGAAGGCTGCTGTAATCAAGGTGGTACCGCGAATGCTCATTCGTCCTTGAAGCCATAGGCTTCAGGGACTTTTTCATTCCTACTTATTTTCAAAAAAAGAGGTGCGCACGATGGAACAGATCAGAATCAGCGATGTGACCATGAAACAGACGGGCAAGGATTTTACCCTGTCCTTCAAAGAAAAAATCGAGATCCCGAAGCTGCTGGATAAGCTGGGCGTTTCCGTCATTGAACTGGAGCCGATTGTGCAGCCGAAAATTGACGCGCTGCGCGTCAAATCCGTCGCCTCGACCGTGAAGGACAGCATCGTCGCCGTGCCCGCCGCGCTTTCGCGCGAGAGCGTCGAGGCGACGTGGAACGCACTCAAGGGCGCGAAATATCCGCGCCTGCAGGTGTGCGCACCGGTGAGCACGGTGCAGATGGAGTATCTTTACAAAAAAAAGCCCGACGCGATGCTCAGCGCAATCTGCGAAACGATTGCCGCCTGCTGCGAAAAGACGCAGGATGTGGAGTTCGTCGCCGAGGACGCCACGCGGAGCGATCCGGCGTTTCTCTATCAGGCGATTGGCGCGGCGATCGCCGCCGGCGCGAAGACGATCACCGTCTGCGATGCGACCGGCGCGGCGCTGCCGGAGGAGCTGTGCGCGTTCATCGACGCGCTGTATGAAAACGTCGCGGCGCTGCGGGATGTGACGCTCGGGCTTTCCTGCCGCAACGATCTGGCCATGGCCGACGCCTGCGCCATTGCGTCCATCCGGCATGGCGTGCGGGAAATCAAGGCGGCGGCGTATCAGATCAGCCAGACCTCGCTGTCCAACGTGGCGCGCCTGCTTTCCGCAAAGGGCGATTCCTGCGGGGTCTGCTGCCCCGTGCGCACGGTGGAGATGAACCGCATCGTCCGGCAGATTGCATGGATGTGCGAGACGCGCCGCAGCAAGAATTCCCCGTTTGACAACGGCGTGCAGGAAACGGCGGAGGAAATGGCGCTGACCGCCCATGACACCATGAGCACCGTGCTCAAGGCGGTTGAAAAGCTGGGCTACGACCTGAGCGAGGAGGACGGCGCGCAGGTGTGGGAAGCGTTCAAGGCCATTGCGGCGCGCAGGGATGTGATCACCAACCGCGAGCTGGAGAGCATCGTGGCCTCCGCGGCGATGCAGGTGCCTTCGGCCTATGTGCTGCGCAGTTACAGCATCACGGCGAGCAACACCGCCTCCTCCATGGCGCATATGGTGCTGGAAAAGCACGGCCAGAAGCTGGAGGGCGTGGCGCTGGGCGACGGCCCGGTCGATGCGGCGTTCCTCGCGCTTGAGAATATTCTCGGCTGCCATTACGAGCTGGACGATTTCCAGATTCGCTCCGTGACGGAAGGCCGGGAGGCCATGGGTGAAACCGTCGTCAAGCTCCGCTCGGGCGGCAGGCTTTATTCCGGGCGCGGCATTTCCACGGATATTGTGGGTTCAAGCATTCAGGCGTACATCAACGCGCTCAACAAGATCACCTATGAGGAGGCTGAGGCATAATGAAGCTGTCTTTTTCCACGCGCGGCTGGGCGCATCTGAGCTGGGAAGAATGCCTCGATATCGGCGAGAGCATGGGCTTTGAGGGCGTCGAGGTCTATAACCTGCCCAATTTTCCGGCGCTGACGGAGCGCAGCGGCCCCTTCCACAAATATTCCATGGCGTCCACGGTGCGCCGCCTTCGGGAGAAAAAGCTATCCATTCCCTGCTTTGACACCTCCTGCGATCTGGCTTCGGATGAAGAAACCGTCGTGCCGACGCTTCGGAGCCTGATTCACACGGCGAAGCAGATGCAGGTGCCCTATGTCTCCGCCGCCGCGCTCAGCGACAGGGAGGAGCTGGTTCGGGAGCGCCTTGAGGCGCTGATTGTCGATGCGGAAGCCGCGGATGTGACGATTCTCATCAAGACCAGCGGCATCTACGCCAATACGGCGCGCCTGCGCGCCCTGATGGACGGCTTTGCCTGCGACCAGCTGGCCGCGCTGTGGGACATGCACCACCCCTACCGCGATTTCGGCGAGAGCGCGGACGCGACGATCAAGAACCTCGGCGCGTATGTGCGCCATGTCCACCTGCGCGACTCGGACGACGAGCACACCTACAACCTCATCGGCGAAGGCACGCTGCCCGTTGCGGACATGATGCGCGCGCTTTCCTCAATCGACTATGACGGCTTCATCTCGCTGGAGTGGAAGGTCGACTGGATGGAGGATCTGCCGGATTACGAAGTCATCTTCCCGCACTTTGTCAACTACATGAGCCGCTTTGAAAAAACGCGCGGCAAGAAGAAATCGCTCTATCCCAACCACGACGGCACGGGGCAGTACGTCTGGAAAAAGGACGAGCTGATCAACCTCACCTTCTCGCAGGTGCTCGACCGCATGGTGGAAGAATTCCCCGACCAGTACGCCTTCAAATACACGACGTTGGACTATGTGCGCACTTATGAGGAATTCCGCGAGGATGTGGACAATTTCGCCCGCGCGCTTATCTCGCTGGGCGTGAGGGCGGGCACGAAGGTGTCGGTCTGGGCGACGAACGTGCCGGCGTGGTTCATCTCCTTCTGGGCGACGACCAAAATCGGCGCGGTGCTTGTCACCGTGAATACGGCCTATAAGAGCCATGAGGCGGATTATCTTCTGCGCCAGTCGGATACGCATACGCTGATCATGATCGAATCGTGTCTCGATTCCAATTACCGGCAGATCATCAATGAAATCTGCCCGGAGATTGCATCGTCCACCCCCGGAAAGCCGCTGCACTGCAAGCGTCTGCCCTTCCTGCGCAACGTGATCACCGTGGGCTTCAGGCAGCCGGGCTGCCTCACCTTCGACGAGGCGATGGAGCGCGCCGAGCTGGTCGCGCCCGAGGAGCTCAGCCGCATGGCGGCGCGCGTGCGCCCGGAGGACGTGTGCAACATGCAATATACGTCCGGCACGACGGGCTTCCCCAAGGGCGTTATGCTCACGCATTATAACGTCGTCAACAACGGCAAGTGCATCGGCGACCGGATGGGCCTGTCCACGGCGGACCGCATGATGATTCAGGTGCCGATGTTCCATTGCTTCGGCATGGTGCTTTCCATGACCGCCTCGCTCACGCACGGCGCGACGGTCTGCCCGATGCCGTATTTCTCGGCAAAGTCCTCTCTGGCGTGCGTCAATCAGGAGCGCATCACGTGCTTCAACGGCGTGCCGACCATGTTCATAGACATGTTCAACGATGAGGATTACAGAAAGACCAACTTCTCCTACATGCGCACCGGCATCATGGCCGGCGCCGGCTGCCCGCCCGATCTGATGCGCCGCGCGGCCGATCCCAACGAAATGAACATGCGCGGCATCGTCAGCGTGTATGGTCAGACGGAGTCGTCGCCGGGCAGCACAATGTCCGCATGGGAGGATCCGCTGGAGCTTCGCACGGAAACCGTGGGCTATAATTTCCCGCACATCGAGTGCAAGATCATCAACCCGGAGACCGGCGAAATCGTGCCGGACGGCGAGAACGGCGAGTTCTGCTCGCGCGGCTACAACACGATGAAGGGCTACTACAAAATGCCCGAAGCCACGCGCGACGCGGTGGACGCGGAGGGCTGGCTCCATTCCGGCGATCTCGCCTGCCGGAACGCCGACGGCACCTACCGCATCACTGGCCGTCTCAAGGATATGATCATACGCGGTGGCGAGAACATCTATCCCAAGGAAATCGAGGAGTTTATCTATACCCACCCGGCCGTGCGCGACGTGCAGGTGATCGGCGTGCCGGACAAGCGCTACGGCGAGGAGGCGATGGCCTGCATCATCCTCAAGGAAGGGCAGAGCGTAACCGCCGAGCAGATGCACGACTACATCGCCGCGAGTATGGCGCGCCATAAGGTGCCGCGCTATATCGAGTTCGTTGAATCCTTCCCGATGAACGCGGCGGGCAAGGTGCTCAAATACAAAATGCGCGAGGAAGCCTCCGCGCGCCTCGGGCTGGTCGGCGCGGCCGGCATCGACACGGCAAAGAGCACGAACTGAGCGCGCCGCTTGCGAAAGATACAAAGAATCCCGCTGAACGGTTTCGGGTTCGGCGGGATTTTTTTGCACGCCGGACGGCGACGTGAGGCAGTCCGCGCAAAAGCGCGCCGTATTTTTCATCGGCGCATCCGGCAGGGACGGCTGAGCGCGCTGCGCGGGCGATATTTTCCCCGGACGGCAAAACTGGGATTATTTTCCGGCGCTCGCGCGTCTATTATATATACGGTGAATCGTGTGTTTGCCGGCTGTGCGCCGCTTGCATGGCCGAAGAAACAAAAAAGAAAGGGTGCTCAAACATGAAAGGCAGGCTCAGGTTTTTTTCTATTCTTCTGGCTGCCGCGCTGCTGGCGGGGTTCGCCTGCGCGGCCGAGGCCGACGGCTTCATCTATCCCGGCGACGACTGCGTCGTCATTTCCCATTCGCAGAATGTGAACGTGCGCGCGGGCGGCGGCACGGAGTTTTCGGTGATCGCAACGGCGCTTTCCGGCTCAATGTATCGCTGCATCGGGCAGACGGCGTCCGGCTGGTATGTCGTTGAGCTGGAGACCGGCGCGGTCGGCTGCGTTGCGCCGTCCGTGTGCGAATTCTACGGCGCGGGCGACGCTTCCGGCGTGGACATGGCGCGCTATACGGGCACTGCTTCCTATCAGATCGGCAAGGTGCGCGTGAGCGAGCCGATGGGCGGCTACATCGATATGTTCACGCGCCGCGACGAGGCGCAGCAGTTCCTGCGCCATGTCTTTAACGGCGAATACATCTGCGTGGGCGAAATGCAGGGGTACTATATAATTCTCGTCAGCGGCTATCTCGGCTATGTCCGCACGGAGGATGTGGTTTTCACCGAGAACCGCGTGGGCGTCTATACGCCGGAAGCCATCGGCCTTGTGTGGATTGAAACCGCCGATATGGTCAACGTGCGCACCGGCCCGAGCCAATATACGGAGCTGGCCATGTGCGTCTGCCCCGGCTCGTGCTTCCTGTGCGTCGGCGTGGACGCTTCCTCCGGCTGGTATCAGATTCTGCTGCCCGACGGCACGATGGGCTACATCTCGCCCAAGATCGGCACGCTGTCTGGTCTGGGCAACGGCTGACGGCGCGGTTCGGGAGACTGGCGCGAAAAGCGCGCTTTTTTTCGGCGGGTTTGATTTTTGCGGCGTTGTGCGCCGCTTCTGTCCCGTGAACGCTGCTGTTCGTGCAGGCTGGCTCATCGGCGGCTTTGCTCTGCAAAAAAAGAAAAAGGCGGAATTTGGCATGAGAAGAATGCGAGCCCTTGCTGCGGCGCTAATTTTGATTTTGATTGCCGGCGCGTGCGCCTGCGCGGAGGCGATGCCGACGGGCTTGGAGAACCTGACCGTTCAGGGCGAGCGAATTGTCGGGCGGATGGATACGAACTACGGCTATCAGCTCAGCGTGGACATGCCTGTTCCACAAGACCGGAGCGGCAGGGTGAAGCAGCTGCAAATGGAAAGCGTTCCCATGACGCAGGAGGATGCGAAAAAACTGCTGCAAGGCTATCAATTCAGCGGCGCCGCCGGCGACAAATGGACCTATCTCGGCGCCGATGGAACGGAGACGACGTTTCATTTTCAGGAGAAGGAAATGAAATACGCGGTTCCCAGATGGAATATAAAATACTGTCCGCTGGAAACAGAAGGCGCTGCGGAAGCGCTGAGCGCTGCTGAAGATACCGTGCACAAAATCATGGACGCACTGAACGTGCCCTATGAATATCCTTTTTATTGCATTGCGGACGCATTCGCCACGCTGGATACGCAGTCGAAGCCTCTGGGGCTGAAGAACGGCCGGGATGTTGCGGAATATCTTCTGAGTGGGCAGGTGCGAGGCGGAGACGAGCTCTATCGGTACTATTCCGATGTGTTCAAGGCGTTTGACGACGACTATGTTTTCGTTTTCGTTCGTCTGCAGGAAGACGGGATTCCCTTCGCTTATGGCAGCGTGCGCAGCCGGGATGCCCAAGAGAACGACATGCCGGCTGGAAACGGCACGTTTGTGCAGTTCCAGCTCACAAGCAGCGGACAGGTCACTTACGCGGAAGCGGCGAACCTGCAAACCGTTGCCGGAGAAGCGGCGGAAACGCGGCCGATTCTTTCGTGGGAGGAGTGCCTCGGGCAGCTGTGCGCCGCTTCGCAAGGAACGCTGAAAGATCTGCGGGCGGCAAAGCTCACCCGGGCCGAGCTGTGCTATGCGATCGATTCGAGCCATGCAGCTTATCCCGTGTGGGAGTTCACGATTGAAATCGACTATGGAAAAAATGAATTCCCGTATGAGGTCTATCCCCATCCTTTCTATGTCGACGCCATCACGGGCGAATGCCTGTAACAAGTTTTACTTTTCAGGGAGGACAAAAATGAAAAAGCGCTCTGCTTTTCTTCTGACGGTTTTGATTTTTGCGGCGCTGTGCGCCGCGTCGGCCTGCGCGCAGACGGACTGGCGGCACGCCTACGCGCCGATTGTGCAGCAGGCAAATGAAAGCCGCGCGGAGCGGCTGATCACGGAGTATTACGTATACGACATCGACGGCGACGGCACGCCGGAGCTGCTCATGCCGGAAGGCGGCTGCGAGGCGGACTCCATGCTGCGCATTTACGGCATGGAAAACAGCGAGGTCGCCCTGCGCTACGAAGCGCCGTTCTCGCATTCGGTTGCGTGCGGGCTGAGCGGCGCGAACGCGCTGCTGGTGCATTCCGGCCATATGGGCTGGGAGCAGGGGACGCTCTACAGGCTTCGCGACGGCGTGATTTTCAGCGAGACCGCGTTTGAAGCGTACAGCGACATGGGGGACTACTGCGAGTTCACGCCGCTGCCCGGCTATGACTTCGCCGATCTGACCGGGCTGAACTGGCAGAGCAACCCTTCCAACGACAACCTTGCGCGGCTGTATGAAGCCGTCGGGCTGGGCAGAAGCGCTTCCGCGGCCAACACGGAAACGTTTTCATGGGTCATCGGCACGCTGGAGGTTCGCGCGGCGGACGGGTATGTCCGCATGTATCCGCAGCGCAATGAAAACTCCGGCCTGCTGCGCCACGCCTTTAACGGAACCTATCCGTGCGTCGGGCGCGTGGACGACTGGTACGCGATGCTCTGCGAGGGGTATCTCGGCTATGTCCGCACGAGCGACGAGATTGCGTTTTCCGCAGAAGGCGCGCAGGCGGGCGACGTTCCGGCGATTGGCGTCGTTTCGGTGACGGCGCAGAACATGGTCAACGTCCGCGCCGGAAACAACGCCGATACGGCGCTGCTGCTGTGCGTCTGTCCGGACGCGTCCTTCCTGTGCGTCGGAATCGACGCGCAGACCGACTGGTACGAAATCCTGCTGCCGACCGGGCAGACGGGCTATATTTCGCCGAAGCTGTCCGAGCTTGCAGAGGGCTGAGCCTGAAAAAAAGAACAAAAAAAGCGCCGCCGCAAATCCAAAGCAAGGGAGGAATTGCGGCGGCGCGCCGTTTGGACGGACTTTTTTCAGGCGGAAACTCCGGCCTGTTCCTTGGCTTTTTCGGCCTTCATGATCGGCCACCATTCTTTGAAAGCGATCACAACCGGAACGCCCAGCCCGATGATCGACATGCACAGGCAGTTGACGAATTCCTTTTTCGCTTCCAGATAAGCCTTGCTCGGCATGAATCAATCACTCCTGTTCTTCGGGAAGAATCCAAATTTCACTAAATACAGTATACTGATTTTTATGCTAAGGTTGTGAAAAAGAAATCGTTTGCAGGATTAAGAACCCGTTCAGGCTTCGCCGAGCCGGCGGCGGCATTCCGCGATGTTTTCCTCATAGCCGCGCACGGTTTCGCCTTCGGTCAGCTGCCAGTCGTCGCGCAGAATCGTGAGAATGTGCCGGTACGCCTCCATGGCGCCGCGCCAGTCGCCCGCAAGGCGGCAGAGCTGGGCGAGGCTTTCTTCGGCGTCGGTCAGCCGCGGCGGCGTTTGCCGGGCGATTGCTTCGCGATACATCGCGGCGGCTTCGCCGTACATCGCGCGGTGCGCATAGGCGTCGCCCCGCGCAAACCATGCGCGCCAGTCGTCGGCATAGGCGTCGGTCATTGCGGCCCAGACGCGGTCGGCCGCTGCGGCGTCGCCCTCCCAGAGAAGCACCCAGCCTTCGTAGAGCAGGGTCTGATAGCATGTAAAGCGCGCTTGAAGCGCGCGGAGCGTCTCGCGCGCCTCCTTGAGCCGCCGGTCGGGCAGCAGCGCGTCGAGCAGCCACAGGTAGCCCGGCATGTAATCGGGATGCGCGCCGACGAACGCCTGATACGTTTCGATCAGCTGCGAGCGGTTGGAGCAGCACCAGTCGGGCAGAACGCCGCGCATGGCGCTGAAAAACGCCGCGTGATTCGCTTTCTTTTCAGGCTCGGCTTCCAGCGCTTCGCACGCATAATCGGCGGCCGCCGCGGCGTATGCGTCGGAGCGCGCCAGATGCAGCTCGGCAAGCAGCGTTAGGCAGCGGCCCTTCAGGTCCGGGCTGCGCATACACTCCTTCAGCCGGGCGACGGCGTAGTCAAAATCCGCGCGGTCAAGCATCGGCCCGCGCTCCAGCATCGCTTCGATGCGGCGCAGATGCGTTTCCTCCGGGCTTTCAAACAGCTCGTCGATGCGCACGCCCAGCGCGCAGGAAATCTCCGGCAGGAGCGCGATGTCGGGCAGCGTCTGCCCAAGCTCCCATTTGCTCACGGCCTGCGGCGTAACGTGAACGGCCTCGGCCAGCTTCTCCTGCGTCATGTCGCCGCGCAGGCGGCAGAGCCGGATCTGTTTTCCAATATCCATTGGGGTTCCCTCCCTTTCGTGCGTCGGGCTTATTGTAGCCGCTGCGCGCCGCAAAAACAAGCAACGCGCAGGGGAGCGGCGCTCAACCGCGGCGAAGCCGCCCGAAAAACAGGCAAGCCGGCGCATTTCTTCATTGAAAAGGCCGGCTGTTTCTGATAGAATAAAGCAAAATGAACGTACTATGCAGATTTGGGAGGATTCGATATGGCTAAGCGGCTTCATCTTCTGGGCTTTGACTACGGCGCCTCCAACGGCCGTGCCATTCTGGGCACCTTGGAGGACGGCAAACTGACCATCGAGGAGATGCATCGTTTCCCGAACGAGCCGGTGCAGATGGGCGACCGGCTGTATTGGGACTTTCCGCGCCTGTACGGCGAAATGCGCCGCGGGCTGCTCAAGTGCGCGCAGGCCGGCGTGGAGCCGGACGCCATCGGCATCGACACGTGGGGCGTGGACTTCGGTCTGCTCGACGAGAACGGCCGTCTGCTCGGAAACCCCGTCCACTATCGCGATTCGATGACCGACGACGCAATGGAAAAGGCGTTCAAAATCATGCCCAAGGAGCAGATTTTTGAGCGCACCGGTCTGGCGTTCATGAAGTTCAACACGCTCTATCAGCTGCTTGCGCTCAAGGAGCAGAACGACGTCGCGCTCAAAAACGCACAGACGCTGCTGCACATTCCCGATCTGTTCATCTATTATCTCACCGGCGTGAAGGAGAGCGAATACTCCATCGTTTCCACCGGCCAGATGTCCGACCCGCGCACGCGCGACTGGTCGCCCGAGCTGCTCGAAGCGTTCGGTCTGCCCAAGGAAATCTGCCAGCCCGTGCATGAGTCCGGCAAGGTTCGCGGGCCGCTTCTTCCCGCGCTGTGCGCGGAATTCGGCTTCAAAAAAGCGCCGCTCGTCGTCGCGGGCGCGCAGCATGACACCGCGGCGGCTGTTGCCTCCGTGCCGGCGGCGAAGGGCAGCAAGTTCGCCTATATCAGCTCCGGCACATGGTCGCTTCTCGGCGCGGAAACCAAGGAGCCCGTCGTTTCCGCCGGCGTGATGAACGCCAACTACACCAACGAGGGCGGCGTGTGCGGCACCACGCGCGTGCTCAAGAACATCATGGGCATGTGGATCATTCAGGAATGCCGCCGCAACTGGCTCAAGCAGGGCGACTGCGAGGATTTCGCCACGCTCGCTGCGCTGGCCGAGAAGGAAGCGCCGTTCCGTTCGCTCTTCGATCCGGACGACGATCGTTTCCTGCCGCAGGGCGACATGCCCGCGCGCATCGAGGAATATTGCCGCGAGACGAACCAGCCCGTGCCGCAGACGCGGCCGCAGTTCGCCCGCGCCATCTACGAAAGCCTTGCGCTGAAATACCGCTGGGCGATTCGCCGGCTGGAGCGCGATATCCTCGGCGAGAAGATCGACTGCCTGCACATCGTGGGCGGCGGCAGCAACAACGTGCTGCTCAACCGCATGACCGCTTCGGCGATCGATCGCCCGGTGCTGGCCGGCCCCGGCGAGGGCACGGCGATCGGCAACCTGCTGATGCAGGCGATGGCGCTGGGCGCGATCAAGGATCTGGACGAGCTGCGCGAGGTTGTGCGCAATTCGTTCGAGGTGCGGACGTTCCAGCCTGAAAAGGATGCGGACTGGGATGCGGCCTATGCGAAATTCATGTCGATTACGGGGCTGGAGGACTGATGGAGGAAGCGTTTTATCTAGACCATGAGCCGCTGACGGAAAAAGAAGCGCGGATGCTCAGCCCGCTGCGGCTGGCGTATGTGGGCGACGCGGTGCATGAATTGTTCGTGCGCACGGAGCTGCTGTTCGCGGGCGGCAAGGCGGGCGCGATGCACAGGGCGGCGATTCGCGAGGTGAACGCAGCAGGGCAGGCGCGCGCGCTGCAGCGCATCGAGCCGGAGCTGACGGACGACGAGCGCGACATCGTGCGTCGCGGCAGGAACGCGCACGCCAACCACGCCGCGCCCAAGCATGCCGATCCGGCCGATTACGCCCATGCGACGGGGCTGGAGGCGCTGGCGGGGTATCTGTATCTGAGCGGGCAGACGGAACGTCTGCGCACGCTCTATCGGCTCATTGAAAAAGCAAAGGAATAAAGGGGAAAACAATGGCAGGTTTTGAAAGAAAATACGACAACCGCAAAAAGCCTTACGGAGACAAGCCCGCCTACGGCGACAAGCGCGGGCAGCGCTTTGGCGAGGACAAGCCGCGCGGAGCGCGGAAGTCCGAGGGCGCGCCGTCCTTCGAGCGCAAGCCCGGCGGCCGTCCGCAGCGCCCTGCGCGCGAGGAACGTCCCGTGCGCGAGGAGCGCGCGCCGCGCGAAATTTCGCCGCGTTCGGTGCCGTTCACGGAGCCGCGCGAGACGCAGCTTCCGCCGGAGAACGTGATCGTCGGCCGCAACCCGATCCGCGAGGCGATTCGTTCCGGCCGCGATCTGGAGCACCTGCTCGTGGCAAAGGGAGAACTGACTGGCTCGGCGCGCGAAATCGTGATGATGGCGCGCGAGAACAAAATCGTCGTGCAGACGGTGGACCGCGCGCGGTTGGACGCGATTGCCCCGAACCATCAGGGCATGATCGCCGTCTCCTCCGCGTTCCGTTACAGCGAAATCGAGGATATGTTCCGTCTCGCGCAGGAGCGCGGGGAGGATCCGTTCTTCGTGATTCTTGACGGCGTGACCGACCCGCAGAATCTGGGCGCGATTATCCGCAGCGCCGAATGCGCGGGCGCGCACGGCGTGATCGTTCCGGAGCGCCGCGCGGTCGGGCTGACGCCGTCGGCGGTGAAGGCGTCGGCGGGCGCGGTGGAGTATCTGCCCGTGGCGCGCGTGGGCAACCTGACGCGCACGCTGCAGACGCTCAAGGAGCGCGGGCTGTGGATTATCGCGGCGGAAGCGCGCGGCGAAAAATACGACGCAATGAACCTCACCGGGCCCATCGCGCTGGTCATCGGCAGCGAGGGCGAGGGCGTTTCCCGCCTTGTGCTGGAGAACTGCGACGGCTGCGCGGCGCTTCCGATGCGCGGCAGAATCAACTCGCTCAACGCGTCGGTTGCGGCGGGCGTGCTGATGTACGAAGTGAGAAGGCAGCGCGGATGAAGCCGCTGCTGGTGGTGGACGGCTACAACGTCATCGGCGCGTGGGAGCTGGCGGCGCAGAAGGGCTGGTCGTTTGAGGAGTGCCGGGAGCGGCTGACCGTGCGGCTGGAGGAATACGCCGCGTTTCACGGCTGCGAGGTGGTGCTCGTTTTCGACGGCACGCGCTCGGAACGCCTGCTGCGAAGCCATGAAACGCGCGGGCAGGTGGAGGTCGTGTTCACGCGGCACGGCGAAATCGCCGATCAGTACATCGAACGCCTGTGCGACCAGCAGCCGCGCTACCGCGAGGTGCGCGTGGCCACGAGCGACAACGTCGAGCAGACGGTCGTCCTCGGCAGGGGCGCAACGCGCCTGCCGTCCCGCGAACTGCTGCGCGAAATGGCGCAGGCGCACGCAGAGCAGCGCGCGCAGATTGAGCGCCATGCGCCGGCAAAGAGCGGGATGCTCATCGCCCGTCTGCCCAAGCCCCAGCGCGACGCGCTGGAAAAAATGCGCCGCGGGGAATAAAACCCGCCGCCCATACGTTTTTTGGTAAAAACACATTATTTGTGCAACCGGGGGACAAACTTTTGTCGGAAGAAACGAGCCTTTCCCAGATGACGGATGAAGAATTGTGCCTGCTGGCGCAGGGACAGGGCGGCGGACAGGCGCTGGAATGCCTGCTGAACCGCTACAAAAACTTTGTCCGTTCCCGCGCGAGGAGCTATTTCCTCATCGGCGCGGATCATGAGGATATCGTGCAGGAAGGTATGATCGGGCTTTATAAGGCCATCCGCGATTTCAGACCGGAGAAGCTCGCCAGCTTCCGCGCCTTTGCGGAGCTGTGCGTGACGCGCCAGATCATCACCGCCATCAAGACGGCGACGCGGCAGAAGCATATCCCGCTCAACTCCTACGTCTCGCTGAACAAGCCGATCTTCGACGAGGAATCGGACAGGACGCTGCTGGACGTGATCAGCGAGGGGCGCATCACCAATCCGGAGGATCTGCTCATCGGACAGGAGGACTTGTCCAGCATCGAAAGCCGCATCGGCAAAATGCTCTCCCCGCTGGAGTGGGAAGTGCTTCTGGCCTACCTCGACGGGCGCAGCTATCAGGAAATCGCCGTCGATCTGGGGCGGCATGTCAAGTCGATTGACAACGCGCTCCAGCGCGTCAAAAGGAAAATGGAGAAGCTGCTGGAGCAGAAAAATTCATGAATATCAAGCATCCCGCACCGAGGGAAAAAAACGGCGGCCACGCCTTGGAGCGACGGCGAAAAACCGCGCAAAATTCCAAAAAACGCCTGCGTTTCCGTTTTTTACACTTGACAAAAAAAGGGATGTTCGATAGAATACACTTTGTGTGGCAAGCGGCCGCACTGTCCTTCGGGCGTGCGGGTGTAACTCAATGGTAGAGTGCCAGCTTCCCAAGCTGGTTACGTGGGTTCGATTCCCATCACCCGCTCCAAAAACCCGGCTGATGGCGCGGTTCAGCACCCCGAATCAAAAGGAGGAGAAACCCCCATGGCGAAGCAAAAGTTTGAACGTACTAAGCCGCATGTTAACATCGGTACCATCGGTCACGTTGACCATGGCAAGACGACCCTGACTGCTGCTATCACGATGGTTCTGGCCAAGGACGGCGGCGCTGAAGTCATGCGCTATGACCAGATCGATAAGGCGCCCGAAGAGAAAGCGCGCGGAATCACCATCAACACCGCTCACGTCGAATACCAGACCGCGACCCGTCACTATGCCCACGTTGACTGCCCCGGCCACGCTGACTATGTTAAGAACATGATCACCGGCGCCGCGCAGATGGACGGCGCGATCCTCGTCGTGTCTGCCCCCGACGGCCCCATGCCGCAGACCCGCGAGCACATCCTGCTCGCCCGTCAGGTTGGCGTTCCCTACATCGTGGTCTTCCTCAACAAGACTGACCAGATGGACGACCCCGAGCTCCTCGAGCTGGTCGAAATGGAAATCCGCGAACTGCTCAGCAGCTACGATTTCCCGGGCGACGACATCCCGATCATCCGTGGTTCCGCCCTCAAGGCTCTGGAATACATGACCAACGACGGTTCCGATCCGCACAGCGCCCCCGAGTGCCAGTGCATCTATCAGCTGATGGAAAACGTCGATGCTTACATTCCGGCTCCGGAACGTGACACCGATAAGCCCTTCCTGATGCCCGTCGAAGACGTCTTCACCATCACCGGCCGCGGCACCGTGGCCACCGGCCGTGTCGAGCGCGGTCAGGTTCGTGTTGGCGACACCGTCGAAATCGTTGGCCTCACCGACGAAAGCCGCAAGGTCGTTGTTACCGGCGTTGAAATGTTCCGCAAGACCATGGATTACGCCGAAGCCGGCGACAACATCGGCGTTCTGCTCCGTGGCGTGCAGCGCACCGACATCGAGCGCGGCCAGGTTCTGGCCAAGCCCGGCACCATTCATCCCCACACCCACTTCATGGGTCGTGTGTACGTCCTGACCAAGGAAGAAGGCGGCCGTCATACCCCGTTCTTCAACGGCTATCGTCCGCAGTTCTACTTCCGCACCACCGACGTTACCGGCAACATCAAGCTGCCCGATGGCGTTGAGATGGTCATGCCTGGCGACAACA
>CAZKJW010000043.1:0-19393 GCA_964553125.1 uncultured Oscillospiraceae bacterium | reverse complement strand
GCAAAACTCTGCTATAATCCCTATTTGGCATGTAAAGTCCGCAAAAATGCGGATTGCCGCCTTGCTCCGCGTTCTCCGCGGGGCCAGAGTCCATAAGGAGGTGAAAGGGTTTGAACAAATACGAAATGATGTACATCATCGACGCCGCCCTCGAAGACGCTCCCCGCAAAGAGCTGATCGAAAAGGTGTCCGCACAGATCGCCGCGAACGGCGGTACGGTGGAAAAGGTCGATGAATGGGGCAAGCGTCGCCTTGCTTACGCCATCAACTACAAGACCGAGGGTTACTATGTGCTGGTGAATTTCAGCGCTGAATCCGAAGTTCCTCAGGAGATCGAGCGCCTTCTGCAGATCAACGAGCAGGTGCTGCGTTATCTGGTCATCCGTCTGGAAGAAAAGCATACCAGCGTAAAGCCGCGCGCCATCCCGGTGCGTCCGGTCGCTCCGGTTGCTGAAGAAGCTCCTGCCGCGCAGGAAGCTCCCGTTGCCGCGGAAGAACCCGCGACGGAAGCCTGAAACAAACGAGAAAGCGGGTGTGATGCATGAATAAGGTTATTCTCATCGGAAACCTTACCAGGGACCCTGAAACCCGCACCACGTCCCAGGGCACGACGCTGTGCTCCTTCGGCCTTGCGGTCAATCGCCGCAGGAAATCCGAAGGTCAGCCCGACGTTGATTTCTTCAACGTCACGGCGTGGCGTCAGCTCGGCGATCTCTGCGCCCGGTATCTTTCCAAGGGCCGCAGGGTCTGCGTGGTCGGTCAGATCCAGATTCGCACCTACGACGCGCAGGATGGAACCAAGCGCACGGCGGTGGACATCGTCGCCGACGATATCGAGTTCCTTTCCAGCGCCCAGCAGAGCGGGGACTATGCCCCGCATGCCGCGGCTCCCGCCGCTTCCGCCGCTCCGTCGGGATTCTCTCCCGCCGAATCCGGCTTCACTCAGGTGGATGAGGATGAGCTTCCTTTCTAATGGAAGCGCAAAAAATCAAGGAGGATTAACGCAATGTCCGAAGATCGTGGAGATCGCGCTGCCCGTCGTCCTCGCGGCCGGAAACCCCGCCGCAAGGTCTGCAGCTTCTGCGTAGATAAGATTGAATTCATCGATTACAAAGACGTGAATCGTCTTCGCCGCTTCACCAACGAGCGCGGTAAGATCCTGCCCCGCCGCATGACCGGCAACTGCGCCAAGCATCAGCGTCAGCTGTCCGAGGCGATCAAGCGCGCGCGCGCCATCGCGCTGCTGCCCTACACCGCCGAATAAGCTGGCAACAAGCCCGAAAAAAGAGCCGTCCTTCCGCATGGAGGGACGGTTTTTTATCGGCGGCGCTTCGCGCCCCGCTTTTCCCGGCAGGAAGCGGCGCACGGCGCGGCGAAATCTATTGCGCATCATGAAGGAGGGAAACACATGAACGCTGAAAGCATTACTCGCATCAACGAGCTGGCCCGGAAAAAGCGCGAGGAGGGTCTGACCCCCGAGGAAGCGGACGAACAGCAGCGCCTTCGCGCGCAGTATCTTCAGGAGTTCCGCGCGAGCATGGAGCAAACGCTGCAAAGCGTGCGCATTCAGGAGCCGGACGGCACGCTCACGCCCCTGCGCAAAAAATCAGAAAAGCTGAACTGACGCAAACCGGAGCGCCCCGCGGCGCACTGAATCATAGCCCGCCCCGACAGCGCACAAGCAAATCATGCTTCTGCGCTGCCGGGTTTTTTGTTGCTCGCTTTTTCGTCCCCCGCTTCGCTCAATTTCCCTGACGCGAAAGCGGTTTGGTTTCACCGGCATGACCGGTCGTGTATCCTGCGTTCGCGCCGGGGGCGGTTTCGCCGGTTGCTTCTTGGGACACGCTAAATCGCAGCCCAGCCCGAATTTCGCCCGGCAGCGCGCAAGCAAATCATGCTTCTGCGTTGCCGGGTTTTTTGTTGCTCGCTTTTTCGTCCCCCGCTTCGCCTGACTTTCCTGCCGCGAAAGCGGTTTGATTTCACCGGCATGACCGGTCGTGTACCCCGCGTTCGCGCCGGGGCGGTTTCGCCAGTTTCTTCTCGTGGCGCACTGCGCAGCCCGCCACGGCAGCTTGCAAGCGAATCTTGCTTCCATGCTGCCGGGTATTTTGTTGCTCGCTTTTTCGTCCCCCGCTTCGCCCGATTCCCCTGCCGCGAAAGCGGTTTGATTTCACCGGCACGACCAGCGTGTATCCTGCGTTCACGGCGGAGCGGTCTTGCCCGTTTCTTCTCGTGGCGCGCTGAATCGCAGCCCAACCCGACAGTGCACAAGCAAATCATACTTCCGTGTCGCCGTTTTTTGCTGCTCGCTTTGCCCGATTCTCCTGCCGCGAAAGCGGTCTATTTCTCCGCCACGCCGCAGCCAACGCAAAAAAGGCCGCCCGTCCGGCGACCTTTCAGTTTGTCGGAAAAAACCAGATCATAATAAAAACAAAATCGGACGCAGCGCAACGTTTTCATGACGCCGCAGCGGACAGGCGTTCCTTCTCCCCCGCGCTTCAGAACCTGCCTCTCAGCTTGATGATCGCGCGCTCAGGCGCGTCCTTTGAATTGCCCCACGGCTTGTCCGCGTTGCGGTAATCGAACTTCTGCGTAAACCAGAAAAGCTCCTGCTCCACGCGCGCAAGGTTCTGCTTCTGCAGCGCGTCAAGCTGCGTGCAGAAAACCTCCGCCTTCGCCGCGGAAAGGCTTTCCCCTGCCATTGTGACAAGCGCCTGCGCGTGCGGCATACACAGCCCCTTCGAGGCGAGAAACACCTTGCGGAATTCCGCATCGCTTTCAAACAGGTGCAGCACGGTGTAGAGGTATCGGTTCATCGTGTTTTCGAGCCTGTCGCAGACGATGCAGGTTTCGCCCGCGTGTTCTTCCGGCGCGCTGCGCCGGGAAAACAATCCGCCGCGTTTGGGCGGTCTGGCGGAATCCGCCTGCATGGCTTCCTTCAGGTGCGTGTGCGTCACAAGCGCAAGGCCGAGCCGGTTTTTCATCGGGAGCATCATGGAAAAGTGCTTCGCGCAGAAGCCCTTGCGGTTCACCTCGATGCGCACGTCCGGCTCCATCACCGACGCGCCGAGAAAGCTGTCGAGGTAGCCCGCCTCGCTGTTTTTATACAGGTCGCACAGCGGGCACTCGCTGTCCTGCCTGAAGGCGTCCCAGACGGGAATGGTGTCGATATGGTAGCGCATTTGCGGCCTCCTTGTCTGTCGTTAAGCCGATTATACAGGCATTTACCCCGCGCCGCAAGACGGAATGCGCCGCAAAGCGCCCGCATACCCTGCTCCGGGAGGTGTGCTCATGCGCACAGGACGAACCCGCGCGCGGCGAAAGAGCCGCCCGGATTTTTTCACGCTCCCGCTGATTCTAGCGGCGGGCGCGTGTCTTTTCTTCGGCCTGACGGACGCGCCGCAGACGGCGGCCGTTTTCGCGCGCAGACAGCCCGCGCCGCAGACCGTCACGCTGCTGCTTTCGCCGCGGCAGTGGTATCTTGTGCGCGACGGCGGACAGAGCGTCGCAGCGTATGGCACGCTCATCGATGCGGAAATCGCGCGCAGCGCCGCCGCGCCGCACGGCGAAATCACGCCCGTCCAGACTGACGCCATCGAACTGCGCGTCACAGCCGAAAAGCGGCGGGCGCAAGCCCTTCGCGAAGCGGCGGAAACGGTTGACGCGACGCTCTCCGCGCTTTTTGCCATGGACGCGCTCACCCCGCAGGAGCGCATGGAATACGCCGCGCTTCGCGCTGCGGAATCCTCCCGCGCAAGCCGCGCGGCGCAGCGGCGGCTCTCCGGCGTGACAAACCCCGTCGCGATGGGGCTTGCCGGGCTTGCAAACGCATGCGCCTCGGCCATGGAGGCGCTTTCGCAGGCAGCGGACGACGCGACGCTTGCACGGGAGCGCGCAGCGCTTGCCACGCAATACGCCGCCTATGCCGCCTACGTCGAAAAAAACGCCGCGCCGCAGGCATTGACAGCCGCGCCGTGAAAGGCTATCATGGCAGCAGCAACGCAACCGGGAGGAACACAAGATGGATTGCACCGGCAAGAGAGTGCTCGTCACAGGCGGCTCGCGCGGCATCGGACGCGCGGCCTGTCTGCTTTTTGCCGCGCAGGGCGCTGCTGTCGCCATCGGATGCAACCAAAACCGCGAAGCCGCGGACGCGCTGGCCGCGGAGCTGCGCGCGCAGGGCGCTGCGGCGTTCGTCGCGCCGGGCGACGTTTCCACGCCGGAGGGCGCGGCGCAGGTCGTGCAGGAGGCCGCAAGTGCAATGGGCGGGCTGGACGCGCTCGTCTGCGCGGCGGGCACGCTGACCAAATCGCCCTTCACCGAGGTGACGAAGGAGCATTTCGACCGCGAAATCAGCACGAACTTCGCCGGTGCGTTCTTTGCAGCGCAGCGCGCGGTGGAACTCATGCGCGCGCAGGGCGGCGGCAGCATCGTGCTGCTCTCGTCCCAGGCGGCGTTCACCGGCTCTGCCGGCGGCACGGTTTACAGCGCCACAAAGGGCGCGCTGCTTTCCCTCACCTACGCGCTCGCGCGCGAGCTTGCGCCCGAGGGCATCCGCGTCAACTGCATCAGCCCCGGCCGCATTGAAACCGATATGGTCGCCTATGCCACGCCCGAAAAACGAGCGAAATGGCTCGCCGAAATCCCGATGGGCCGCCTTGGCACGCCGGAGGAAACGGCGAGCGCCATCGTTTTTCTCGTCTCCGACGCAGCGTCCTACATCACCGGCGCAAACCTGAATGTGGGCGGCGGCGTTTACATGGGATAACCCACCTGAAAGGATTTATCTGCAAATGAAGGGCATACTTTTCGACTTTAACGGCACCATGTTCCCCGACACGCCGTTTCATATCGCCGCATGGCGGCGCATCATCCGCGAATTCTTCGGCAAGGAAATGGACGATGCGGAATACTGGACCCGGTTTCATGGCACGCCGAACGTGGACATCCTCAGTATTCTCAGCGGCGGCGCAATGCCGCTTGCGCAGCGCATGGAAATCAGCGACCTCAAAGAGGTGTATTACCGCGAGGAATGCCTGCGCCGCCCCGAAGACTTTCATCTGGCCAAAGGGCTTCCGCAGCTGCTGGACGCGCTGTGCGCAAAGGGCGTTCCCATGGCGATCGGCACGAGCGTCGGGCTTGTCAATCTGGAATTTTACATGCCGCATCTGCATGTGACGGACTGGATCCCGATGGAGCGAATCGTCTATCAGGACGGCACGCGCCCCGGCAAGCCGAACCCCGCCGTATTTCTGGAAGCCGCGCGGCGCATCGGCGTTGCGCCGGAGGACTGCGTCGGCTTTGAGGATTCGCTCATGGGTCTGCGCGCGCTTCGCAGCGCCGGAACGGGGCGCATCTGCTTTGTGGACTGCGACGATCAGAGCGCGCTGATCTGCCGGGAATTCCCGGACGTTATGACAATCCGGGACTACGCAGACGTCGTGCCGGAAACGTTCGGCTTGTGAAACAGACCGGCTCACGCAAACAAGGGAGGCGAAACGGATGAGGATTGTTGAAGCGCGCATCGAAATCCCGATGGGCAGCCGGAACAAATACGAAATCGACCACGCGACGGGCAAAATCAAGCTGGATCGCGTGCTGTATTCCGCGGCGTTTTATCCCGCCGAATACGGCTTTGTGGAAAACACGCTCAGCGAGGACGGCGACCCGCTGGACATTCTCGTGCTCACCTCCTCGCCGACGTTTCCCGGATGCTACATCGATTCGCGCATCGTCGGCGCGCTGGACATGATCGACTCCGGCGACGTGGACACAAAGCTGCTGGCCGTCAACGTCGGCGACCCGCGCTATGAATACATCCACTCGCTCAAAGACGTGCCGCCGCATTTGCTGCTGGAAATCGAGAATTTCTTTTCCACCTACAAAACCCTCCAGCACCTGAAAACCGAGGTGCGCCGCTTCATGGATGAAGGCGAAGCCATCGCGGTGCTCGAGCGCTGTCAAGCGCGTTTCCGCGAGCAGGAGAGCAAGCGATAACGTTTTTCCGCGCAGGGCGCGGAATTTTTTTGCGGCCGCTCAAGGCTCAGCCGTGGCTGCACGCCGGATTTTCGTCTTTCTCCCAGCGCAGGGTATATTCCAGCACGTGGCTCAGCAGTTTTCGGGGTTCCACGCCGAATTTCTCAGCCAAAGCGATGAGCCTGCCGTCAATTCGCGGCAGGTTTGTTTCTTCACACTGCATGATCGCTTCTTCATCGTGCAAGAGGAACTCGGAAATGCCGTTGGGTCTTGCGCCCAGCTTTTCAAACAGGCGCTGGCTCGCCGTGTTGGCCGGATCGATTCTGACCCGGAACGCCGTTTTCCCCAGCCGGCTGCCGACCGCGTCCAGCATGGCGCGAACCGCAGCCGTGCCAATCCCCTGCCGCCTCCATTCGGGCAGCAATTCCACGGCAATCTCCCACGGCTCCTCTGCCGTGTCTTTCACGCCGCAATAGCCAATATACTGCCCGTTCCGGACAATGGAAAGCATCAGGGAAGTATCGTCGTTATGCTCCGCCCACTCCCAGCGCTGATAGGTCCCTTCTTCCGGCAGCGTGCGAAGAAAAGCATTCTCCCGCTTCAGCCGGAGAAACCCCTCGCGGTCGCCTTCCCGCACGCTTCGCAAAACGACTGCGCCGCCCGCACAGGAAACATCGCCCTCATGCCAGAAGCGCTCTTTGATTTTCCTCCCTTGCAAGTTGTCAGCCATGCACCGCTCAATTTTTTCCTTCGGCGGTTCAGCGATGATTTTTTTCAGCCGTGCAATCAGTTCTTCCTTGCTGATTGTCTTTTCGTTTCTCTCCTCCAGCATTTGAAGCGTCTCGTCAAGAATGGCTTTTGTCATCGCGCGCCTGACGTTGTCTTCAACGCTATTTCTCTGATTTTCCTTTTCGCCAGCCATATTTTTGCCTCCCCTTCTTTGAAAAAACGGCGCAAAAAAGACGCGCCTTCGCGCGTCAATTCAGCGGCAGCAGCTCCAGCTGCGTTCTTTTTGCCGCAACAATCCGGCTCCATTCGCTCGCAAAGCGCTCCGAGACGGCGTTCTCCGCCGTCGCTTCATCATCTGGCCGCGCGAGATAATACCATGGGCTCGCCTCGCCGCGCGCGCCCTCCGTGTCCAGCTCGATGCAGCCGCAGAACAGCGCCTGCCCGTCCACAATCCGATACACGCTCGTGCCGCTGTTTCCCGCGCCGTTGCTCCAGTCGTTGATAAACCAGCCGTCCGTGCTGTATGTGAACGAATTCCGCGTCCAGCCGTTCAGGACGACCCGCGGATACCCGTTATCCAGCGTATAGACGTTGTAAATCATGCCGGGCATGTATTCGCTCTGCGCCGTCTCTCCGATCACCAGCTCGTCCACGCCGTTGCCGTCAAAATCGATGAACGCATAGCCGAGCCGCGCGCCGTAGAGGCAGTTTACCGTGCACTCGACGTTCACCCACCACATTCCGAATGAATCCTGCGCCGCAAGCGCGGCGGCATATTCCTCCAGAATCCCGTCGTAGCCCGGACGGCCCATGCCCTCCGCAAGCGCAACGCAGCTTTCAGGCAGGTAGCCGCGTTCCAAACCGATCTGCACATAGTACCACTTCGTCTGCGTTTCGCCCAGAATCCAGACGTGCGCGCCTTCCGGCACAACCGTTCGTCCCTGCTCCTGCACGCCCGGCGTCAGGCTCAGCGGCACGGCGACGGTCGTTCTGCCCGCCATCTGCCGTGGCATCACGGGCGCTGCGCCGAGATACTTCGTCATCATGCAGCCCGTTTCCGCGCCGATGCGAACCTCCGCCCATTCGCTTCCGGGAATCTCCCGGCATTCCGCTTGCGTTCCCGTAAAATACAGCCCGAGCGATGCCGTGCTCGTCGAAGGCCCGGCGCGCAGATGCACCCGGTCAGACGTATCCGCGTCAATGACGACGGCGCGCCATCCGCCTTCACACAGGCCGCAAAGCGGCGCGCAAAAAAGCGCCGCAATCAGAATCACCGCAGTCAGCCGCTTCATTCTGCGCCTCCGTTTTTTTCGTTGCCCGACTCTGTCACTTGCCCACGCAGAAATTCGCGAACACCGCGTCCACAACGTCCTCGGCGGCGTCCACGCCGGTGATTTCGCCCAGCGCGCGAAGCGCTTCCAATGCGTCCACGTTTGCAAAATCCAGCGGCATCCCGTTTTCAAGCGTGGCGCGCATCGCATCCAGCGCATCCGCCGCGCGCATCGCCGCGTCGATGTGCCGCGCCTGCGTCAGAAGCGCGCCGCCGCCCTGCGCCCGCTTCGCTTCCTCGCCAAGCCGCTCGCGCAGCGCGTCCACGCCCTCGCCCGTCTGCGCAGAGACGACGATATCCGCCTTCGGCAGCCCGTCCGCCTGCGGCAGGTCGGTCTTGTTCAGCACAATCCACCGGCGCACGTTTTCCGTGCCGGCCAGCGTTTCTTCGTCCTCCGGCGCAAGCGGTCCGGACGCATCCAGCACTACCAGCGTCAAATCCGCGCTTTCAACGGCCTCGCGCGCGCGCCGCACGCCGATTTTTTCGGCCTCGCTGTCGGCATGGCGGATGCCCGCCGTGTCGGTCAGGTTCACCCGCACGCCCGCAAGCTCCATCGCGCCGCGTACTGTGTCGCGCGTCGTGCCCGCCTCGCTGGTCACAATGGCGCGCTCCTCGCCCAGCAGCGCGTTGAGAAGCGAGCTTTTGCCCACGTTCGGCCGCCCCGCGATGACCACGTTCAGCCCTGTTTCCAGCACGCGCGCGCTGCGGGGATCACATGCCGCGCGAAGCGCGCCCGAAAGCGCCTTCGCCTCCTCCAGCAGCTTCGCCGCCGTCGGCGCTTCCTCGATTTCGTCCGGGAAATCTGTGCAGGCCGCAATTTCCGAAAGCATCGCCAAAAGCGCCTGCCGCGCCTTTTCCACGCCGCGCGACACCGCGCCGTCCATCTGCCGCCGCGCCTGCCGCGCCGCCGCTTCGCCCTGCGAGCCGATGAGCCGCATGACGCCCTCGGCCTGCGCCAGATCGACGCGCCCGTTTTCAAACGCGCGCCGCGTGAACTCGCCCGGCTCCGCCGGCCGCGCGCCCGCCGCAAGCGCCGCCTCCAGCGTCATGCGCGTAACGGTCTCGCCGCCGTGGCAGTGCAATTCGGCTACGTCCTCGCGCGTATAGCTGCGCGGGGCGCGCATCAGCACGGCCATGCCCTCGTCCACGGTTTCCTCGCCGCGCACAATGTGGCCGAAGACGAACTCGTGGCTTTTCCATTCCGTTTTCCGGTCGGCGCGCCGGAACGCGCGGCAAAGCACGCCCGCCGCATCCGGCCCGCTGACACGCACAATCGCAACGCCTCCCGTTCCCGGAGGCGTTGCGATTGCCGCGATGGTATCGTTCTTCATCATAGCTTTTTTCTCAGACGTTAAAGCGGAACAGCGTCACGTCGCCGTCCTTCATCACGTAGTCGCGCCCCTCGGAGCGAATGAGCCCCAGCTCGCGGCACGCGGCCATGCTTCCCTTTTCCACCAGCGTTTCAAACGGCACAATTTCGGCGCGGATGAATCCGCGTTCAAAATCGGAGTGGATTTTTCCGGCCGCCTGCGGCGCCTTCGTTCCGCGGCGGATCGTCCACGCGCGCACCTCGTCCGTGCCGCACGTCAGGAACGAAATCAGCCCCAGAAGCGAGTAGCTGCGCTCGACCAGCCGCTCCAGACCGCTGCGCTCAATGCCCAGATCGGCAAGGAATTCCTTTTTTTCTTCCGGCTCCAGCTGCGCAATTTCTTCTTCCACCTGCGCGGAAATCACCAGCACCTCCGCGCCCTCCTTGGCTGCCATGGCTTTCATGGCGGCCACGCCGGGAATCTCGTCCTCGGGCGTGCCGATGTCGTCCTCGCCGATGTTGGCGGCATAGAGAACGGGCTTGTCCGTCAGGAGAAACCATTCCTTCTCGATGGCGCGCTCCTCATCCGTAAAGGGGAAGGTGCGGGCGGGCTGCTCTTTCTCCAGATGCGCGACGAGCCGGTCGGCCAGATCGGCCTCCTCGGCATAGCGCTTCTCGCCGGACTTGATCATCTTGCGCGCCTTGTCTCCGCGCTTCTGCACGGTTTCAAGGTCAGCAAGGATGAGTTCAAGGTTGATGGTGGAAATATCGTCGGCCGGGTCGATTCTGCCGTTGACGTGGACGATGTTTTCATCCTCAAAGCAGCGCACGACGTGGACGATCGCATCCACCTCGCGGATGTGGCTGAGGAACTTGTTGCCCAGTCCCTCGCCGCGGCTTGCGCCCTTGACCAGCCCTGCGATATCGACAAACTCGATGGCGGCGGGCGTCGTCTTCTTCGGGTGATACATTTCGGTCAGCACGTCCAGCCGTCTGTCCGGCACGGCCACGACGCCGGTGTTCGGCTCGATGGTGCAGAAGGGATAGTTCGCGGCCTCCGCGCCGGCCTGCGTGATCGCATTAAAAAGCGTGCTCTTGCCCACGTTGGGAAGCCCCACGACGCCAAGTTTCATATATTTTCATTCTCCTTTGGTTTTTTGCAACCGATTTTTGATAAAATTCTTTGCAAGAAGCGGCTTTTTTCGCACGAAAAAACGGTACGCTTCCGCAGCATGATTATAACAAGCGGCGTTCCTTTTCTCAAGCATTAAATCGAAGATATGCCGCCGGTTTTCGCAAAAAGATGCGCCGCGGCGCACGGGCGGAAAGAATCCAGCGCGCCTTGCGCGGGCGATGGATTTCTTTCCGCAATTTTGCTATACTTTTTTTCCGCCGGAAACGGCGGAGGGATGCAGATGCACTGGTTCAACGGCTTCGGGCTGGTTTTTATGCTCGTCATCATGGTTCCCAACGTCGTCTTTGCAATCCGCTGCCGGAACGGCTTTGAAAACAAATGGAAAAACAAACCGGTCGAGCTGATGGAGCAAATCGGGCGGTTCGGCTGCTTCGGCTGGCCGTCGGATGAAGCGCTCGCGCTCTATCTGATTGGAAACGCCGTGCTGACGGCGGCCTATTGCGCCGGCTGGGCGGTCTGCTTCAGGAAAAGCAGCGTCTTTCGCGCGCTTGCGCGCTCCATTCACCCCTCGGTTCTATTTCTGTTCAGCGGCATCACGAGCCGCTCCGCGCCGCCGGTTGTATCGGCGTTTCTCTTTGCACCGAACATCCCCCGCCATACTCGCTTCGCCAAAAAGGAGACCCGCTATGAGCTTTGTGAAAATCGATCTGACGCATGATCCCCGCCGCCAGCACCTTGAATATTTCTCCTCGCTGCAATACCCCTACGTCGGCGTGACGAGCGACGTGGACGTCACCGAGCTTGTCCGGTTCTGCAAGCAGAAAAAATATTCGTTCTACCTGACGTTCATGCATGCCGCCGCCCTTGCGGCCGACGGCGTTGCAGAATTGCGCCGCCGCATCCGGAACGGCGACGTGATTGAATACAGCGAATGCCCCACCACGCACGTGGAGCTGCTCGACAGCGGCGCTTACTGCTACTGCACCCTGCGGCACCACATGCCGCTGGATGAATACATTCCCTACGCCGAAAGCGCGCGGAGCCGCTGCCGCCTGAACGCAAGCATTCAGGAGGACGACGACGTGGAGAGCATGTATTTCATTTCCACCCTGCCGTGGCTCCACTACACCGCCCTCATTCAGCCCGTCGCAGGCGGCGAGGAATCCAACCCCAGAATCACGTGGGGCAAGTTTCAGAAGGATCACGGCGGAAGGGAGCAGCTGCCCGTCACGCTGCTCGCGCATCACGGCCTCGTTGACGGCGTTCACATCGCCAGATTTTATGAAAACCTTCAGGCGCAGATACAGGCGCTTATACAATAAAAAAATTTCCCTGCCGCATCCTCCGCCGGACTGCCCGCGCGGGGGATTTTTTTGTCCGGCGCAGCCGCTCTGCGCGCAATGCTTCCGCTCTGCGCGTCCGCAGCGGTTTTTTCTTTTTTGGCCGCCCTGCGGCCGGATAGAATTTTCGCCGCAAACCTTTGCCGTTCGCAGAGTTTCAGGGTTGACAATGTGAAAAGGTATCCTTATAATTGATATGTTAGGGATGACATAGAAATCCCGTTATGGACTCGATAAGGAGGAACCTTGATGGCTACAAAAATGACCATTGACGGTAATACCGCCGTCAGCCACATTGCGTATGCTTTCAGCGATGTGGCGGCTATCTTCCCGATTACGCCCTCCTCTCCGATGGCGGAAGCCGTTGACGAATGGGCGGCTCATGGCCGTCTGAATCTGTTCGGCCAGACCGTGCATGTCCACGAAATGCAGTCCGAAGCCGGCGCAGCCGGCGCCGTGCACGGCTCCCTCGTGGCGGGCGCTCTCACCACGACCTACACCGCCTCTCAGGGCCTGCTGCTGATGATCCCGAACATGTACAAGATCTCCGGCGAACTGCTGCCGGGCGTCTTCCATGTTTCCGCCCGCGCGCTGGCCGCGCACGCGCTGTCCATCTTCGGCGATCACAGCGACGTCATGGCCTGCCGCCAGACCGGCTTTGCCATGCTCGCCTCCAACAGCGTGCAGGAAGCCATGGATATGGCTCTTGTCGCGCATCTGAGCGCCATCGAAGCCAGCGTGCCGTTCCTGCACTTCTTCGACGGCTTCCGCACCTCTCACGAAGTGCAGAAGATCACCGCCATCGACTACGACGAAATCCGTCCGTATGTCAACTTCAAGAAGATCGAAGAATTCCGCGCCCGCGCGCTGAATCCTGAGCATCCCGTTGAAGGCGGCACCGCGCAGAACCCCGACGTCTACTTCCAGAACCGCGAAGCGGCCAACAAGTTCTATCTCGCCGCCCCCGCCATCGTCGAGGAGCAGATGAAGGTCGTTGAGAAGATCACCGGCCGCAAGTACAACCTCTTCGATTACGTCGGCGCGCCCGACGCCGAGCGCGTCATCATCGCCATGGGCTCCGGCTGCGAAGCCATCGAAGAGACCATCGACCGCATGAACGGCGAAGGCGAAAAGGTCGGCCTGATCAAGGTCCGCCTGTATCGTCCCTTCTCCGTGGAGCACTTCCTCAAGGCCATCCCGGCGAGCTGCAAGAAGATCGCCGTGCTCGACCGCACGAAGGAACCCGGCTCCCTGGGCGAGCCGCTCTACCTCGATATCTGCACCGCGCTGCGCGAAGCCGGCATGAACGACATCAGCGTCGTCGGCGGCCGCTACGGTCTGGGCTCCAAGGAATTCAACCCCACCATGGTCAAGGCCATCTATGACAACCTTGCCAAGGACGAGCCGAAGAACCACTTCACCGTCGGCATCGAAGACGACGTGACCGGCACCAGCCTGCCGCTCGGCCCGCAGTACAACGCCGCGCCCGCCGGCACCATCTGCTGCAAGTTCTACGGTCTCGGCTCCGACGGCACCGTCGGCGCGAACAAGAACTCCATCAAGATCATCGGCGACCACACTGACAAATACGCGCAGGGCTACTTCAGCTACGACTCCAAGAAGTCCGGCGGCATCACCGTCAGCCACCTGCGCTTCGGCGACACGCCCATCAAGTCCACCTACCTCATCGACGCGGCGGACTTCGTGGCCTGCCACAACCCGTCCTATGTCACCCGCTATGACATGGTTTCCAGCCTGAAGGACGGCGGCGTGTTCCTGCTCAACAGCCATTGGACCGCCGAGGAGATGGAGCAGCAGCTCCCCGCTTCCATGAAGCAGCTGCTCGCCAAGAAGCACATCCGCTTCTACAACGTCAACGCCATTAAGCTCGCCGCCGAAACCGGCATGGGCGCGCGCATCAACACCATCATGCAGGCCGCGTTCTTCAAGCTCGCGGAAGTCATCCCCTACGCGGATGCCGAAACCTACATGAAGAAGGCCGTTCTCAAGAGCTACGGCAAGAAGGGCGAAGAAGTCGTCAACAAGAACTACGCCGCCATCGACGCCGGCGCCGCCCACATCGAAGAAATCAAGGTGCCCACTGAATGGGCCAACGCCACCACCGGCGCGGAACCCGTGAAGGTCGAAGCCACCGATTACTTCAACGAGAAGGTCGTGCCGATCCTCCGTCAGGAAGGCGACAGCATGCCCGTCAGCGCGTTCGATCCGGCCGGCATCGTGCCCACCGGCACCACGCAGTATGAAAAGCGCGGCATCGCGGTCAAGGTTCCGGAATGGATCCCGGCGAACTGCATCCAGTGCAACCAGTGCGCGCTCGTCTGCCCGCACGCCGCCATCCGTCCCTTCGTCGTGACCGACGAAGAAAAGGCCGCCGCGCCCGAAGCCTTCGCCACCATCCCGGCCATCGGCAAGGAGTTCGCCGGCCGTACGTTCCGTATGCAGGTCAGCCCGCTCGACTGCACCGGCTGCGGCAACTGCACCGACGTCTGCCCCGGCAAGAAGGGCGAAAAGGCGCTCGTGATGAAGGAAGCCGAAACCCAGACCGCCGAAGAAGCCAACTGGGAATACGCCATGAAGCTCCCGGACTTCGATCTCCCCGTCAACAAGAACACCGTCAAGGGCAGCCAGTTCCTGCGCCCGCTGTTTGAATTCTCCGGCGCGTGCGCCGGCTGCGGCGAGACCCCGTACGTCAAGCTGCTCACCCAGCTCTTCGGCGATCGCATGATCATCGGCAACGCCACGGGCTGCTCCTCCATCTATGGCGGTTCCTCCCCGACCTGCCCGTACTGCACCAACGATAAGGGCCATGGCCCGGCGTGGGCGAACAGCCTCTTCGAAGACAACGCCGAGTTCGCTTTCGGTATGCAGCTCGCCACCGCGCAGCGCCGCCGCAAGCTGGCTGAAAACGTTGAAAACCTCATCGCCGTCGAATGGTGCGACGCCGCCATCAAGGAAGCCGGCGCCGAATGGCTCGCCGGCAAGGATGACGCTGCCGCCTCCAAGGTTGCCGGTGAAAAGCTGCTGGCCGCCTGCAAGGACGGTATCGATCTGACCGGCACGCCTTACGAAGGCAAGACCTGCGACTGCGACGCCTGCAAGCTCGCGCGCGAAGTCATCGCCAACGCCGATCTGCTGACCAAGAAGTCCATCTGGGCGTTCGGCGGCGACGGCTGGGCCTATGACATCGGCTACGGCGGACTGGATCACGTGCTCGCGCAGAACGAAGACATCAACGTTCTGGTCGTCGACACCGAAGTGTACTCCAACACCGGCGGACAGTCCTCCAAGTCCACGCCTACCGGTTCCGTTGCGAAGTTCGCCGCGGCCGGCAAGCGCACCCGCAAGAAGGATCTGGGCCTGATGGCCATGGCGTACGGCTACGTCTACGTCGCCACGGTCGCCATGGGCGCCAACCCCGCGCAGCTCGTCAAGGCCGTGAACGAGGCCGAAGCGTATCCGGGCCCGTCCCTGATCATCGCTTACGCGCCCTGCATCAACCACGGCATCAACATGAGCCACAGCCAGCTGGAAGAAAAGAAGGCCGTCGAGGCCGGCTACTGGCCGCTGTACCGGTATAACCCGGCCGCGGAGAAGCCGCTCACCATCGACAGCAAGGATCCGACCGGCAGCTATCAGGAATTCCTCAAGGGCGAGAACCGCTATCGCGTGCTCGCGCAGCAGTTCCCGGGCGAGGCCGAAACGCTGTTCCAGACCAACGAGACCGACGCCGAAAAGCGTCTGGCCATGTACAAGAAGCTGGCCGAATAATTCGCCGGCGCATCACGCCTTGTACCGCCCCTTCCCTTCCAAAAAGGGAAGGGGCTTAGTATATCAAAAAAGTGGCTGCGGCCACTTTTTTTGATATTGCACTCCGTCACTGTCATCCCCGCCCGAAGGCTTTCTTGTTTCCTCCGCCTGTTTTCCCTGTTCAAAAATTCCTTTTCGTGCTATACTGAATGCATGATTGATTTTGCTCACCTTCATCTTCATACGGAGTACAGCCTGCTGGACGGCGCGTGCCGCATTGATCCGCTCATGGACGCGCTTCGCGCCAAGGGGATGCGTCACTGCGCCATAACCGACCACGGCGTCATGTACGGCGCGGTCGATTTTTATTCTGCGGCAAAGAAGGCCGGCATTCACCCCGTGATCGGCTGCGAATGCTACATCTGCCCGGACATGGATGAGCGCCGCGCGCTGGCGCGCGACTATAACCACCTCATTCTGCTTTGCGAGAACGAGACGGGCTACAAAAACCTCACGCATCTCGTTTCGGACGCATGGACGCGCGGCTTTTATTACCGTCCCCGTATCGATTTCAAGCTGCTCGAAGGGCGCACGGAAGGGCTGATCTGCCTGTCCGCCTGCCTTCAGGGCGAGATTCCGCAAGCGCTTCTCAACGGTCAGGATGAAACCGCGCACCGCGCGGTAGAACGCTACCTTCGCCTGTTCGGAAAAGAAAACTTTTTCATCGAAATACAGGATCACGCCATTCCCGAGGAGCGCACGGTGCTGCCGCAGCTGGTGCGCCTTGCGCGCGAAATGGACGTTCCCTTCGTCGCCACAAACGACGTACACTACCTTCGCAAGGAGGACGCCGAGGCGCAGGAAGTCCTCATGTGCATCCAGACCGGCAAAACGCTCGACGACGAAAACCGGATGCGGATGCAGACGCGCGAGCTGTTCCTCAAAACGCCGGAAGAAATGCTGGCGCTTTTCCCGCAGTGGCCGGAGGCGCTGGAGCGCACGGTGGAGATTGCCGAGCGGTGCAACGTCGAGTTCGACTTCAAAACCCGCCACCTGCCCGCCTATCCGCTGCCGGAAAACATCACCGCGCCGCAGCTGCTGCGCCGCGAATGTCAGTGCGGGCTTGCCGCGCTCTATCCGGACGACGACGGTACCGCGCAGAAGCGGCTGGACTACGAGCTGTCCACCATTGAGTCGATGGGCTTCGTCGATTATTTTCTCATCGTCTGGGATTTCATCAAATACGCCAAGGATCACGGCATCATGGTCGGCCCCGGCCGCGGAAGCGGCGCGGGCTCCATCGTCGCCTACACGCTGGGCATTACGGCCATTGACCCGCTGAAATACAGCCTTATCTTCGAGCGCTTCCTCAACCCTGAACGCGTGTCCATGCCCGATCTGGACATCGACTTCTGCTACGAGCGCCGGCAGGAGGTGATCGACTATGTGGCGCGCCGCTACGGCGACGACCATGTGGCGCAGATCATCACCTTCGGCACCATGGCAGCCAAGGGCGTCGTGCGCGACGTCGGGCGCGTGCTGGGCTATCCCTACGCCGAGGTGGACAGCATTGCGAAAATGATCCCCTTCGCGCTGGACATGACGCTGGACAAAGCGCTGCAAATCAACCCCGACCTGCAAGCGCGCTACGAAACCGACCCGCGCACCAAACGGCTCATCGACATGGCGCGCGAGCTGGAAGGAATGCCGCGCAACACCGGCACGCACGCCGCAGGCGTTCTCATCACGCAGAACCCCGTGACGGACTACGTGCCGCTGCAAAGAAACGACGACGTCGTCACCACGCAGTATCCCAAGGACACGCTCGAGCACCTCGGGCTTTTGAAAATGGACTTTCTCGGCCTGCGCACGCTCACGGTCATCCGTGATACGCTCGACATGATGCGCGAGGCGGGCGTGGACATGACGGCCGAAGAAATCCCGATGGACGACCCGGGCGTATACGAAATGATCTCCTCCGGCGACACGGACGGCGTTTTCCAGCTGGAAAGCGGCGGGATGCGTTCCTTCCTCGCGAGCATGAAGCCGAGCTGCTTTGAGGATATCATCGCCGCCATTTCGCTGTATCGTCCCGGCCCCATGGAGAGCATTCCGCGCTATATCGCGGGCAAGAACGACCCGTCCACCGTGCGCTACAAGGACGAGCGCCTGCGCCCGATCCTCGACGTGACCTACGGCTGCATGGTCTATCAGGAGCAGGTCATGCAGATTGTGCGCGACTTGGCGGGCTATTCGCTCGGCCGCAGCGACCTTGTGCGCCGCGCCATGGCGAAAAAGAAAAAGGACGTAATGGCGCAGGAGCGCGAATACTTCATTCACGGCCTCGTAGAGGACGGCAAGGTGATCGTTCCCGGCGCCGTGCGCAACGGCGTGCCGGAGAGCGTCGCGGTCTCCATCTTCGACGAGATGACGGCGTTTGCCAGCTACGCCTTCAACAAATCGCACGCGACGGGCTACGCCATCGTCGCCGTGCAGACGGCATGGCTCAAGCTGCACTATCCGGTGCAGTTCATGGCTGCCATGATGAACTCGTTCACCTCCAACAGCGGCAAAATCGCGCAGTATATTCAATATTGCCGCAAGAACGGCATCTCCGTGCTCGCGCCGCACGTCAACAAGAGCCGCGGCAAGTTCTCCGTCGATATCGACAAGGAGGGCAAGCCCGGCATCCGCTTCGGGCTGAACGCCATCAAGGGCAGCGGCGAAGCCGCCATAGAGTCCATCGTCCGCGAGCGGCAATCCGGCGGCGCGTATCGCGATATCTTCGATTTCGTGCGGCGCGTGGTGGACGATCGCGTCAACAAGCGCGTGGTGGAAAGCCTCATCATGGCCGGCGCGTTCGACGGCATGGGCGCGAACCGCGCGCAGCTGATGAACGTATACCTCATCGCAATGGACGGTGCCGCCTCCGTGCGCAAGAAAAACGTGGCGGGGCAGGTCTCGCTGTTCGACGCGGTGAACGGCGCGCCCGCGCTCATCGACGAAGCGCCGCACTATCCGGACGTGGAGCCTTTCCCGCTGAAGGATCTGCTTTCCATGGAAAAAGAAGTGACCGGCGTTTACATCACCGGCCACCCGCTCGACGAATACGCCAAGACGCTCGAAAAAATGAACTTCACCGTGCAGCAGGTCATGGAAATGACCGAGGCGGAGGACGGCGGCATTTCCAACGACGGCCGCCGCGTCTCCATGGGCGGCGTGCTGGCGGATGTGCGCTCAAAAACGACCAAGGCAAACAAGCTGATGGGCTTCGTGCAGCTGGAAGACCTGACCGGCCAGATTGAGGGGCTGATCTTCCCGCGCGTGTGGGAGCGCATCAGCTCCAAGCTGACGGTCGATATGCCGGTCATTCTCACCGGCAGCCTGTCCATCCGCGAAGAAGAAGCGCCCCGCCTGCGCGTGGACGACGTTGCGCCGCTTCCCAAGGACGGCGAAGCGATTGCGGAGAAAATTTCCGGCGCATATGCGCCGAAAAAACAGCCGCCCGCACCCCCCATGCAGCCCGAAAAGCTATGGCTGCGCGTGCAGGACACGGCGCAGATGCAGCAGGCGCTGAAAATCGTCGCCGGCGCGCCGGGCGGCACGGCTGTGTTCTTCAACGTCCTTTCCGACGGCAGCCGCCTCAAGGCGCCCGACGGCTTCCGCTGCCGCGTGAGCGAGTCAATGCTTTCCGCCCTGCGCCGCCTGCTCGGAGAGGAAAACGTGAAACCCGTATAAAAAAACGAATTGCCGCACTCGCGCTGATTCTTGCGCTGCTGTTTGCCGCCGCGCTGCTTTTTAACGCG
>CAZKJW010000042.1:2309-19872 GCA_964553125.1 uncultured Oscillospiraceae bacterium | reverse complement strand
GACCATGCCGCGCTGTGCATATTCCCCAGCGCAGAAGACCAGCAGCGCCGTGCGGAAGGCTTCCACCTCGTCCGCCGTCACCGCCTGCCCGGACAGCCCTTTTTGCAGGATCTGCTCCAGCGCGTCCTCATCGGCCTCGCGGTATGCGGCGCGATCCAGCCCGTGATCGGCGGAGCGGCAGCCGTGCGCGGCAAAAAACGCGATGCGCTCAGCCAACGCCCGGCGCAGATCGTCCATGGAAGCAATCGGCCGGCCGCAGACGGCGGAAAGCGTTTCGATGTATGCAGCCCAGCCCTTTTTTTCGATGTTCAGCGCCCTGTCCGGGCGGAAGGTCGGCGCGACGGTCACAGGGAAGCTCGCGTCCGCCGCCAGCTTTTCATGCCACTCCAGCGTGTCGGCCGGATCGTCGGTCGTGCCGATAAAGGCGACGTTGCTGTTGAGAATCATGCGGCGCGCAGTCAGGCCGCCGCGCAGGGCTTCCGCCGTCAGATCCCAGACGGTCTGCGCCGTCTCTGCGTTCAGCACGCCCTCGTAGCCGAAATAGCGTTTCAATTCCAGATGGCACCAGTGCAGCATCGGGTTGCCAATCGCCCGCGGCAGACACTCGGCGAACTTCTGGAATTTCTCGCGGTCCGGCGCGTCCCCCGTGATATACCGTTCCTCCACGCCGGCCGCGCGCATCAGCCGCCACTTATAGTGGTCGCCGGACAGCCACACCTCGGTGATGTTGTGAAACCGCCGATCCTCGTAAATCTCGCGCGGGCTGACGTGGCAGTGATAATCCACAATCGGCGCGGACGCGGCGCAGTCATGGTAGAGCCATTTCGCCGTCTCCGTCGTCAGAAAAAAATCCTCATGCAAAAAACTTTTCATCTGCTTCCATTCCTTATCTCTCATCGAATCGAACTCTCTCAATCGGAACCGGCTTGCCGCCGCTCCGATATGCAGCGAGAATCAGGCGCACAACCTGCGCGCCCTCCGCGCCGTCAATGGCAAAGCGCCTGCCCTCTGCGATGCAGTCGTAAAAATCCGCAATGAGGCCCTCGTGCCCGCTGCCGTAGCACCCCTTGCGGCGGATGGTCTGCGCGCCCTGCGCAAAGGAGACTTCCTCCTTGTCAATCAGCACGCGATCCGGCAGAACCGTCACGCGCTTTCCGTCGGCATTCAGCTGAATGAGCACGGGAAAATCCGCGGGCGCGGCGGTGGTGGCAAGAAACGTAAAGCTGTTCTTGCCCCGGCACGAAATTGCAGCGGTATCCTCCACCTCGATCACGCCGCCGAGCGAAAGGTTGGTCGCCTGCGCGGTCAGCTCGTCCGGCATTCCCAGAAACCACTGCATCAGATCCAGCGTGTGCAGCGCCTGATTGATCAGCACGCCGCCGCCCTCGGTGTCCCATTTTCCGCGCCATGCGCCGGACGCATAATATTCCGCCGTGCGGCACCATGCGACCTGTCCGACGCCGCTGACGCATTCGCACCCGCTCAGGAATTCCTTGGCAAACAGATTCGCCTCGTTGTAGCGATTCTGAAGGCACACGCCCAGCTGCGCGTGTGACGCGCGCTCGGCCGCCAGAATCGCGCCGATCTCCTCCTCATGGATGCACAGCGGCTTCTCGCACAGCACGTGAATCTCCCGCCGGAGCGCCTCAATTACCATGGGCGCATGCAGATAATGCGGCGTGCAGATATGCACCGCGTCCGGCCGGACGGTATCCAGCAACTCGGCATAGTCGCGGCACAGGATTGCGTCCGGCGCGTCGGCGGCCGCCGCTGCAAGGGCCGCCCCGTCCGTGTCGCAGATTGCGCAGAGCGCTCCGCGCTTTTTCAGAATGGCGGCGTGCAGCCGCCCGATCACGCCGTATCCAATAACGGCAACTCTCATAAATGCCACGCTCCTCTCAGAAGGTTCCGGCGGTATCGGCAACCTGCGCGTCGTCCGTCTGCTTGCGCCTTGAGGCGGCGCGCCGCCGGTTCAGTTCGGCAAGATAGACCTCCTCGTCGACCGGAAGCGTAACCTCCGCGCCCCCGCGCCAGCCGGAAAGCTCAATGGCGTTCATCAGTTCCACGCCGCGAATGCCCTCGGGCCCCGCGACAAACAGCGGCTCCCTGCCCAAGATTGCGGCGGTGAAATTGCGGATGATTCCCAGATGCTGCGGGTTCTGCCCATCCGTTTCAACGGCGATTTTCCGGCACGCGGGCGCTTCAAATCCGGCCTTCGATTTCCGGATAAACTCGGCGGAGTCCTCGCAGTTTTCATAGAAGTACAGCTGGTTTTCCTCGCACATCAGCTTGCCGCGCGTGCCGGAAATTTCCAGCCGGTTGGCGCCGGGCGCTTCGCCCGTCGTCGTGACGAAGGTGCCGGTCGCCCCGTTTGCATAGCGGAAGAACGCCGTCACTTCGTCCTCCACCTCGACGTCGTGCCACTGTCCGTAGCCGCAGAAGCCGTGAATCGCCACGGGCAGTTCGCCCACAATCCACGACACCAGATCCAGCTGATGCGGGCACTGGTTGATGAGCACGCCGCCGCCCTCGCCGTCCCACGTTGCGCGCCAGCTTCCGCTGTCGTAGTAGGTCTGCGTTCTGAACCAGTTGGTGATGGTCCAGCTGACGCGCTGAAGCGCGCCCAGCTTGCCTTCCGCGATCATCTCGCGCATCTTGCGGTACACGCAGTTGGTTCGCTGGTTGAACATCATTGCAAACAGCGCGCCGCTTTCCGCCGCGGCCTCGTTCATCTCCCGCACCTGCTTGGTGTAGACCCCGGCGGGCTTGTCGCACAGCGCGTGAACGCCGCGCCGGAGCGCCGCCATGACAATCTCCGGATGCAGATAGTGCGGCGTTTCCACCAGAACCGCGTCGCACAGGCCGCTGTCGAGAAGGGCGGCGTAATCCGTAAAGCACGCCGCGCAGGTGTTTTTCAGGCACGCCTTCGCGTGCTCAATCTTCGCCGGGTTGATATCGCAGATTGCCGTAACCTCCGCATCCGCGACCAGCCCCTTGTCAAACAGCCCCGTCAGGTAGTAGCTGCCCTGATTTCCCAGCCCGATGATTCCATACCGTACCTTTTTCATATGCGTTCATTCCTTTCGGAAGCGAATTCGTCAGCCGAAATGCGCCCGCAGATAGCGGATGCTCCGCTCCACCTCGGCCAGCGGGTCGGCGGCGGCGACGGCGTTATCCTGCTCCACGAGGAAATGCTCCGTCCCGGCGCGCTTTGCGCAATCGATAATGCGGGCAAAATCCATGCCGCCGTCCCCGACGGACGTGATGACCGGATGATACGCTTTGAATTCCATGCCGCTCCCTTCAATCCGGTAATCCTTCAGGTGCAGGCATTCCGCGCGCCCCGCCATGCGGCGGATGGTGTCGCACACGTCCACGCCGCCGTACTGGAGCCAGTAGGTATCCAGCGTGAAGTGGATGTGCGGCGCGTGCTCCACCATGTAGGCGAAGTAGGTCGTATCGCGATAGGGGGCAAAATCAAAATGGTGATGATGGTAGAAGAAAGTAAAGCCGCGCTCCTGCATGGATTGCGCCGCGCGTTCCAGCGCAGAAACCTGCGCTTCAAACAGCGCCTCATCGCACAGCGCTTCCGCCGGAATCGCTCCAAGACCGATGTTGCGGCAGCCGAACCGCTCGTGCTCGGCCATCAGCCGGTCGGTTTCCTCCACGATGCGGCTGTACGGCACGTGCGTGAGCACGACGGGCAAACCGCTCTCGCGGGAAACGCGCGTGATGACCTCCGGATCGTAGGGCCCGCCGGAATACTGGATCGAATCATAGCCCATCCGGCGAACCGCGCGCGCCGTTTCCGAAAACTGTTCCGCCGTCCCGATCAGGCTGCGGATCGAATACAGATTCAAGCCGAATTTCATTTGGTAAAACCTCCTTCCGTGCAGGCATAGCCCGCCTTGATCAACTCATTCTTCAGCGCCTGCGCCGCGCAGTCAAACGCCTGCCGGCCGCTGTCAAACTGAAAACGATGCTTCATGGGCGCGCCGTCAATCGCCGCATAGCCGGCGAATGCCTCCAGATGCGGCTCCAGCGTGAGAATCGCATCCTCCGGCAGCCTTTTCAGCAGCTCGCCGACGCAGCCCGAGCCATACCCGACCGGCACCAGCTCACCGCTTTCGGCGTCCACATCCTTCATGTGGAAATGCGTGCAGAAGGGAAACACCTCCCGCAGCGTCTTTTCGGCCGGTTCGCCCACCTGCAAAAAATTCGCCGGGTCATAGACAAAGCGCAGCCCTTCGACGTTCCGCCGCAGATCGGCGACGCGCTCCGCCGTGTCGCCGTAAATGCCTTTCTCATTCTCATGATAGAGCGTCATGCCGTATTCGGCGGCGATTTCAACCATGCGCCGCATGGCGGCCAGCACCTGCGTGCGCGCGCTGTACGCCTCAAAAAAGCTGAACACGCGGATGCGCTCCGTGCCGAACAGCCGCGCCAGCTCGCACACATGGCGGATCGCCGCCTCATACGCCCGCAGTTCCTCATGAATGCTCACCTTTCCCAGCGGCGAGCCGATCGCCGAAACGCCGACGCCTTCCCCGGCCAGCCGCACGGCATATTCCTTTGCGTCAGCAAGGGAAATCTCCCTGATGTTCGTCCCATCGATCGAGCGCAGCTCGGTCATGGGAATGTGATTTGCCTTGAGCGCGTCGATCTGCCCCTGCAAATCGGCGCATGCTTCATCCGAAAAAGCGCTGAGCCGAACCATCGCACACCTCCCTGTTTCCATGAAAGAATTTGTACGTTTGCCTCTCTATTTGCCATTATACACGACGGATAATGAAAACATATTTTCATTATCCGCTGTTTCTATTGCAATTTCCGTATTCTTATCGCATAATGTTCTTCACAGCGCAGACGCGTTTCCCGCCCCTGCGCTTTTCAAAGGAAAGAGGAGACAAAATGACGCCCGAGCACGCCTACATTCTCGATCACAAAACAGACATCCCGTCACCCGCGGACTTTTACAGTCACATGCACAACGAGTACGAGATTCTGTATTTCATTCAGGGCGCTGCGCGCTATCAGATTGAGAACACGCTCTACGAGCTTTCGCCCGGAGACCTGCTGCTCATCCGTCCGCGCAGCTATCACTCGCTCATTCCGCTTGAGCCAAAAACGTACGAGCGCTTCATCCTGCATTTTTCAACCGGCTGCATTCCGGAGCACCTGCGTCACACGGCGGAGCAGCTCGCCGGGCTGCACCGCTATCCCATCGGCTGCGTCATCCACAAGCGGTTTGAGCAGATCGACGAGGCGCGAAAAAAAGGCGTGGAGCCTGCCGATTTCACGCTTCTTCTCGACGGCCTTCTCAGCGAGCTGCTGATCCACATGAAGTATCACCCGCCCGGCTCCGCGCCGCAGGCCACGCGGCTCAACGACACCCTTGCAAAAATTCTCGACGACATCGACAGGCACCCGCACGAGATCGTCAACGTGCAAGCGCTGATCCGCAAGCACTTCGTCAGCCGCTCATGGCTGGAGCACAGCTTCCGCGAGCAGCTGGGCATGACGCCGCTGCAATACATCAACCAAAAACGGGTGCTGTACGCACAGACGCTGATCCAGAGCGGGCTTTCTCCCACGCTTGCCGCAGAGACCTGCCGCTACAACAGCTACGCGACCTTCTATCGCAACTACAAAAAGATTCTGCACCGCTCCCCTGGGGACAACCCCTCCGGCGGCGCAGACGCAAAAGCGCCGGACGCGCCGTAAAGGTTTGCGGAGGCTTCCGCCTGTTTTCCGGCAAAAGAAAAACCGCTGAAACCCTTGGTTTCAACGGTTTTCTTGGTGTACCCGACTGGATTCGAACCAGCGGCCTTCAGAGTCGGAGTCTGACACTCTATCCAGCTGAGCTACGGGTACATGCGGAGCCTCAATTTGACTCGCGGAATATTGTACCACGGCGCGGGTGTGAAGTCAAGCCAAATCACGCCTTCATCGCGCGTTCCGCCTGTCCGGACAAATCCGGCAAAAGAAGCAAGCCCCGGCGTCGCTCCGGGGCTTGCGCAACAAAACTCAGAACTCCCTGCGTCCGCGCGGGCCGGCCGGCTTCGGGCCTCTCGGCGCTTTGGGCGCTCTGCCGGGCACGGGCGGGCGGCCTGCAGGAACGCCGGCGCGTCCGCCGGGCGCTGCGGGGCGCGGCGCGCGGCCAATGCCGGAAACAGGACGTCCCGCTGCGGCACGGCCTGCGGGAATGCGTCCGGGCCGCGGCTTGGGCGGCGGAGGCGGCGCAGGCAGACGGCGCGGCTTCGGCGGCGCAACGCGCGGACGGTATCCCCGCGCTGTGGGGCGGAACAGCGCGCCCGCCAGAAAGCGCAGACCGACGGCCGTGATTTCCACTGGATGGAAGCCGAGCGAAAGCAGGTAATCCAAATCGATAAAACTCAGCTCGCTGCGGCTCACCTGCGCGGCGCGGACGGGATCCTCGGTGATGATCATGTTGTCAAAATCCTGAATATAATCGTAGTAGCCATACCGGGTGTCCCGCCTGAAAACATAGTAATACATGGCTTCTCCCCTTCCTTTGCAAGGAAAATTTTGCTATAATACGTGCGTTCAGTATAGCATGGCTGAAATTTCCAGTCAACAAAACCGCCGCCCGACGCGTTTTTTCTGTATCGGGGAGGCGATTTTATTGAAGAAAATTCTTTCGGTCGTTCTGATTCTGACGGCGCTGTGCATGAGCGCCGGCGCGGCGTATTCTTCCGCGCAGGGCGCGGTTGAAACCATGCGCTTCGATGCAGGCTGTCCGGACGAGCCGCACGCGGACGGCGATTTCGTCCTTGAAACGGAAACCGAGCCGATGTCCGTGCAGCCCGGCCCGCAGATGCTCGACCCTTCGCGCGTGTTCCCGCTGCCCGCCGGCAGCGGCTACGCCTACGAGGACGGCTTCGGCGACGGCCGCGATTTCGGCGGCGCGCGCCGGCATGAGGGCGTGGACGTGATCGTGGACGAGGGCACGCCCGTGCTGAGCGTATGCAGCGGCACCGTCACCAAAAAAGGCTGGCTGACGCTGGGCGGCTGGCGCATCGGCGTGGAGGACGCTTTCGGCGTATACCACTATTACGCGCACCTTTCGTCCTACGCCGAGGGGCTTGAAATCGGCGACGCCGTGCAAGCGGGCGACGTGCTGGGCTATGTGGGCAGCACGGGCTATGGCCCGGTGGGCACGAGCGACCAGATGATCCCGCACCTGCACTTCGGCGTTTACGTGAACGATATCGCAGTCGATCCCTACCCCTACCTGCGGGCGTGGGACACGGAGCAAGGATAAGAAAACATGACGGAAATTGCAAAAGAATTCTGGGCGCAGTCGCTCACGGCGCTGCCCGAAAACGAAATGGACGCCTTTCGCGCCGCGATGGAGCAGCGCGCGCATACGCGCGGCCTGCGGCTTCGTCCCGGCGCTGCGCTTGAAACCGTAAGCGCCGCCCTGCCTGACGAATACGCGCCCGTTCCATGGGCGCAGGGCGCGTATTATATCGCGGCGGATTCCCGCGCGGGCGCGCACCCGCTGCATTCCGCCGGAGCGTATTATCTTCAGGAGCCCAGCGCCATGGCCGCCGTGGCCGCGCTGGATGTGCAGCCGGGACAGCGCGTGCTCGATCTGTGCGCCGCGCCGGGCGGCAAATCAACGCAGATCGCGGGGCTTCTCGGCGGGCGCGGCGCGCTGGTGTGCAACGAAATCGTGCCCTCGCGCGCAAAGATTCTCTCCCAGAATATCGAGCGGATGGGCGTTGCCAACGCCGCCGTAACAAACGAAGCGCCCCCGAAGCTGGCGGCGCGGTTTGCGCGGCTGTTCGACCGCGTGCTGGTGGACGCGCCCTGCTCGGGCGAAGGGATGTTCCGCCGCGACGAGACGGCGCGCGCCGAGTGGCTGCCCGACAGCCCGGCCGGCTGCGCCGCGCGGCAGAAAGAAGTGCTGGAAAGCGCCGCCGAAATGGTTGCCCCCGGCGGCGTGCTCGTCTATTCCACCTGCACGTTCAACGAAACCGAAAACGAAGGCACCGTGCGCGCGTTCCTTGCCGCGCACCCGGATTTTGTGCCGGAGGAGTTCGCGCTGCCCGGCGTGGGCGCGTCGTGCGGCGGCTGTCTGCGGCTCTGGCCGCACAGGCTGCGCGGCGAGGGGCATTTTGTGGCGCGTATGCGCCGCATGGGAACCTCCGAAGCGCCGCCTGCGCCCGACGATGAAACCGTGTCCCTCGCGGAGCTGCTTCCCGGGTTTGACGCGCGCGTTTCCGGACGGCTCGTCCGTGCGGGCGATAAGCTCTGGGCGCGGCCGGACGCGCTGCCCGAAATGCGCGGCGTGCGCACGCTGCGCGAGGGGCTGTGCCTTGGCGAAACGCGCGGCAAGCTGTTCTTTCCCGACCACGCGCTGGCGCTGGCGCTGCCCGCCGCAATCGGCCCCGCCGCCGAGCTGGACATGGAAAGCGCAAAGGCGTATCTGCGCGGCGAAGCGCTGCCCGCGCCCTGCGACACGCCGAAGGGCTGGCTGCGCGTGCGCTTCATGGGGCTGGCGCTGGGCTGGGTCAAATGCTCCGACGGGCAGCTGAAAAACCATCTTCCCAAGGGGCTGCGCAGAAACTGCGAAGGATAACCCCCGCACGGCTTACAGCGTAATGCGCACGCTTGTGCCGTCCGCCGCCGCAGCTTCCAGCAGGACAAGCCCGCGATAGCTCTGGCGGCATTCGCGCAGCGCCCGGAATACGGCGCGCACCCACTGCGCCTGCGCGTCCGGCATCCGCCGGACGGCAAGCGCGCATATTTTTTCCGAAAACAGGAGCGCGCGGGGCGCATAGAAATACAGCGGGAACGGCAGATCGTCCGTGACGACTTTGATCTTCATCTCAGCAGACCTCGACGACGACATGATCGCCGTCGGCGGAATCGACCTCGACCAGCCGACCGAACGCGCCGTTTTCCGCCATGCGGATCAGCTGATCAAAATCAATCCCCGACATGTTGAACGAGCCAAACTTCAGCTCGCAATTCGCCGCGCCGGCCTGAAGCACCGCCTTGACCAGCGGCAGGGGAAGGTTCAGCTTCACATGGTCGCCGTCGGCGGAATCGGCCAGAATATGAAAGACCATTTCCTCCGGCGCTTTGCGCGCGGATTCGGGCGCGAGCGCCACGATGGGCTGCGTCTCGCGGCTGAGCAGCTCATCCACCGTCGTTTCATAGAGCGTTGCAATCTGCGGCAGGAGCATAATATCGGGGCAGGACGCATCGTTCTCCCACTTGGAAACGGCCTGCGGCGTCACGCCGAGCAGCTCTGCCACGGCGTCCTGCGTGAGGTTGTTTTTCTTTCTGTATTGAGTCAGCTTTTCTCCAAGCGTCATATCGGCAAACCACCTTTGTTCAATAATTTTCTTTTTCCTTCAGCGCTTCCGGTGAAGGTATTATAGCAGAGAACCTGCGCCGAAATGAAGCGAACAGCAGTTGAAAACGCCGCCAAAATATTGAGCGCTGGTTGAGTCGGTTGTCAACCGGCAGTTGCGCGGCAGTTCTTTGCCGCCATGCGGCAAAAAAACAAGCCGGTCTGCTCCCTCGCGCGGAAGCAAACCGGCCGGCGCGTCTCCGAAAACGGGGGCGCATTATTTTTCGATGATTTTCTCGTATGCCTTCTTCACGCCGCACTTCCAGCACAGCAGCACGCCCGCGACGGCGCCGACGGCCGCCTGCAGCACCTGATAGGGCAGCTTCAGCAGCGCGTATTCCGGCGTGCTGTAAATGAACGCGCGGCCCAGCGAGTAGCCGACGACCATGATGACCGCGCCCACGGTCACGCCAAGCACGGAAGCGAGCACCGGGCGGTTCTTCAGCGTGCGGCGCGCAATGAGCGAAATGGCGACGGCCTGCAAGCCGTGCGTGACGAGCGAAACGAACATCGGCGCGGGATAGAACAGCATATCGCCCAAAAACGCGCCCACGCCGCCCACAAGGAACGCGCCGAGCGGGTCGAGCAGGATCGACGCCGTGCAGATCACAATATCATTCAGATACAGGTGGCCGCCCGGAACGGGCATTCCAAACGAGCTGAGCGCAATGTTCATCGCCATCAGCATCGCGCAGGTACACAGCCAGAGGACAGTTTGCTTTGAAGAATGTTCACGCCGCATGGTTCTTGCTCCTTTACAAACGGGATAAGAAGCATTATACTCAGAATTGGTAGCATGGAAAGTGCCAGAATCAGGAGATTTTATATAATCAGATGCGCTGTGACATTGACAAGCAGAGCGGCGAGCCCGCCTATCTTCAGCTGTATCAGAGCCTACGCGACGATATCGTCGCCGGGGCGTATCCATATTGCGCCAAGCTGCCCTCCAAGCGCACCATCGCCGCCGAAACGGGCGTGAGCGTGGTGACGGTGGAGCACGCCTGCGCCATCCTCTGCGACGAGGGCTATATCGAGTCCCACGAGCGGAGCGGCTATTTTGTGGTCTATCGGGAATCGGACGGCTTCGCCGTGCTGCCGGATGCAGCGGAAGCGCCCGCGCTTGTGCCGACGCATACGGCCGACGAGGCGTTTCCGTTTTCAACGTTCGCCAAAACGATGCGGCGCGTGCTGAGCCGCTACGGCGAGCAGCTGCTCGTCAAATCGCCGAACAACGGCCTCGCCGAGCTTCGCCGCGCCATTGCGGCGTATCTGGCGCGCAGCCGGGGCATCTTCGTGCAGCCGGGGCAGATCGTCATCGGCTCTGGCGCGGAGTACCTCTACAGCCTGCTGGCGCAGCTGTTCCGCGGCAGGACGTTCGCGCTGGAGAATCCCTCCTACGACAAGATTCGCCGCGTCTATCAGGCGAACGGAATCGCGTGCGAGCTGCTGCGCTTCGGCCCGGACGGCATCCGCACGGATGAGCTGGAGCGCTCTCAGGCGGGCGTGCTGCATGTGACGCCGTTCAACAGCTATCCCAGCGGCATCACGGCGAGCGCCGCCAAGCGGCAGGAATATATCCGCTGGGCGCGCCGGCGCGGCGGCGTGATCGTCGAGGACGATTTCGACTCCGAGTTCACCGTTTCAACGAAGGCGGAGGATACGGTTTTCTCCCTTGCAAAGGAGCAGCCGGTCATCTACCTCAACACGTTTTCCAAGACGATCGCGCCCTCTGTGCGCGTGGGCTATATGGTTTTGCCGCCCGCGCTGGCGGAGCGCTACGCGCGGGAGATCGGGTTCTATTCCTGCACGGTGCCGGTGTTTGAGCAATACGTGCTGGCGGAGTTCATCGCAAGCGGCGACTTCGAGCGGCACATCAACCGCGTGCGGCGCAAACGCCGCAGGGAGCTTGCAAAGCAGGCCGCGCGCACGCGCGCCGAAACATAAGCGGGCGCGCAGTCACTGCGCGTCAATCTCAATGGGGATGCGCCCCAGCCGCGGCAGGAACACGCTGAAGAAATCCTCGCCCTTCATCACCACTGTGGCGGTGTTGTCGCACGGATGGAAGGCGAGGTTTGGATAGCCGCGCAGGGCGCGGTCAAGAACCAGCGTCACCTTTTTGTCCGGGTCGTTCAAAAGCCCGAGCGGGCTGACCGCTCCTGCATGAAGGCCGAGCATTTCCGGCAGCAGCTCGTCCGGCGCGAAGCTCAGGCGCGACACGCCCAGCGCCTTGCTCACCACGCTCGTGCGGAAGGGCACATCGTGCCGCAGGAGCATCAGATAAAACGTCGTCTTCTGGCGATTCGACAGAAACACGTTCTTTGGAATTTCCGTTTCCGTCCAGTCGATTCCCTGCGTGAGGAAGCAATCGTCCATGGTGTGTACGGGCGCGTGCTCGTAAAGGGCGAAGGGAATGCTCCATTCGCGCAGGGTTTGCAGAATCTTTTCGCGTTCCTGACACGCTATCACTTGAAACCCTCCTATGAATTCTGTATAATGAAACAATCATAGCGGCGCGCGCCGCGATTGTCAAACCTGAAAGCGAAGATGCGACCATGATTGAAATTATCATCAACCCCACCGCAGGAACGGGTCACGCCGAAGGCGTCGGGCGTCAGGTTCTTGAACTGCTCAAACAGAAACACATTGACTTCCACGCCTCCTACACAGCCAAAGCCGGCGACGGAGCGCCGCTCGCACGCAGCGCTGCGGCGCGCGGCGCAGAAACGGTTTTCGCCGTCGGCGGCGACGGCACGGTGCTGGAAGTTGCGCGCGGCCTGCGCGGCACAAACGCGGCGCTTGGAATCATCCCCGCCGGGACGGGCAACGACGTCATCAAGACGCTCGGCATTCCCAAGGAACCGCTGAAAGCGCTGGAATATCAGCTGGCGCGCCCTGCGCGTCCGCTCGACGCAATGACCGTCAACGGCGAGCTTTCGCTGAACATCACGGGCACGGGCTTTGACGTATGTGTGCTGGACTACGCCGAAAAAGCGAAGAAATTCGTGCGCGGGTTGCTGCCGTATCTGTGGGGCGTGTTCTGCACGGTTGTCAAATACCGCGCCAAAATGATCCGCATCAACGTGGACGGCGAAACGTTTGAAAAAAAGACGCTCGTGATCTGCATGGCCAACGGCCGCTACCTCGGCGGCGGCATCTGCATTGCGCCCATGGCGCAGCCGGACGACGGCCTGCTGACCCTCGTTTTCATCGACGACCTGCCGAACTGGCGGATGCCCTTCCAGCTTGGCCGTCTGCTTGGCGGCAAGGTGATGCGCATTCCCGGCGCGTCGACGCGCACCTGCCGCCGTGTGGAAATCGAATGCGAAGGGATGCGCGTCAACGTGGACGGCGAAATCCTGCCGATGAACCGCGCCGTGGTGGAGATTCTTCCGGGCGCGCTGACGGCGCACTGGTAAGCGCCAAGAAACAATTTGCGATTTTATAAAGGCCGCGCGCTGCGCGGTCTTTGCACGTCGAAAAAGCGGCAAAACCGCTTTTCCGAGCCTTTACACTCCGTCACTGTCAGGCCTGCGAGCAGTCCTGACGGGCGTTCCTTCGTGCAGGGAAAGTTTCCGGCAGAGCCGGAAACGCCCCGCCCGACCGGCAAAGCCGGTCGATACGAATGCAGTCAGAGGGCCTGCGAGCCCTCCGACACCTCCCTGAGTTTTTTGAAAATCTGTAGGCCGCGCGCTGCGCGGTCTTTTTTTGCGCAAATTTACGCTTTGTTCAAAAAACATCTTAAAACCCGCCAAATCTTTTTCATTTCATCCTCCTATACTGCTGCTATTCGGAGCAAAGAGGAGGAATCGAGTTGATCGAGGTCAGGCATCTGACAAAGCGCTACGGCGCGCATCTGGCCGTGGACGATCTGTGCTTCACCGTGGAGCCGGGGCGGATTTACGGCCTGCTCGGCCCCAACGGCGCGGGCAAATCCACCACGATGAACATCATCACGGGCTGCCTCGCCGCATCGGAGGGCGAGGTTGTCGTGAACGGCCACGACATTTTTGACGAGCCGGTTGCGGCAAAAAAGTGCATCGGCTATCTGCCGGAAATTCCGCCGGTCTATACGGACATGACGGTGGACGAATATCTCCGCTTCATCGCGGAAGCAAAGAACGTTCCGGCGAAAAGCCGCCGCGCGCAGCTGGACGAAATTTACGAAAGCACCGGCCTTTCCGACGTGCGCGGAAGGCTGATCAACAATCTTTCCAAGGGCTACCGGCAGCGCGTGGGCATCGCGCAGGCGCTCGTGGGGAACCCTGAAATCGTCATCCTTGACGAGCCGACCGTCGGCCTTGACCCGAAGCAGATCATTGAAATCCGCGACCTGATCCGCACGCTCGGCAAAAAGCACACGGTCATCCTCTCCAGCCACATTCTTTCCGAGGTGAGCGCGGTGTGCGACACGGTCATGATCATCGCGCACGGCAAGCTCGTCGCCAACGGCACGCCGGATGAGCTGACCCGGCTTTTCGCCGGAAACGAGGAAATTCATCTGGAAATCCGCGGCGAGAAGAGGGCGGTTATTTCCGCGCTTGGCGCGGTGGAAAATGCGGGCGAAATCGTCTGCGAAGCGGCGAAGGATTCCGTGCGTGCAACGCTCCATCCGCAAAACGGCGCGGACGTGCGCGAAAGCGTGTTCTGGGCGTGCGCGCGGGCGAATCTGCCCATCCTTGAAATGCGCGTCGAGCGCGCCAGCCTTGAGGAAATCTTCCTCGAGCTGACGCAAACGGACGAGCAGCCCGGCGCGGCGCAGCCGCCCGAAAAAGACGAAACACCCGCGGAAGGGGGCGAAACGGCATGACGGCGATTTTTCGCAGGGAGCTGAGGAGCTATTTCCGCGGCGTGACGGGCTGGCTTTTCTCGGCGTTTCTGCTGCTGTTTGCGGGCATTTACACCATGGTGTATTGCCTTGCAAACGGCTATCCGAACTTTGAATATGTCATGGGCAATATCTCGTTTATTTTTCTCATCTGCGTGCCCATCCTGACCATGCGCGTGTTTGCGGAGGAGAAGCACCGCAAAACCGATCAGCTGCTCTATTCGCTGCCAGTGAGCCTTTCTTCGGTGGTGCTGGGCAAATATCTCGCCATGGTGACGGTTCTGGCCGTGCCGACGCTGATCGTGTGCCTCTACCCGCTGGTGCTCACGAATTTCGGCGCGGTTTCGCTCAAGCTGGCGTTCGCGTCCATTTTCTTCTTTTTCCTGCTGGGCGCATGCCTGCTGTCCGTGGGCATGTTCATCTCCTCGGCGACGGACAGCCAGATTGCCTCGGCGGTGATCACGCTGGTGGCGATGCTGGTGCTGTATTTCATGTCGGGGCTGGCGAGCTATGTTTCGGCGGACGCGCGCGCGTCGGTGATTGCGCTGATGATTCTCGCGCTCGTGCTGGCGCTCGTTGTGTGGCTGCTGACGCGCAGTCAGGCGCTGGCGTTCGGGCTTGCGGTCGTGCTGGTGGGCGGCCTGTTCTTCTGGTATGGCTTCAGCCCGGATACGTTCTCGGGGCTATTCCCCACGATGATGGAGCAGATTTCCGTGTTCGACCGGTTCTACACCATTGTGGACGGCGTGTTCGACTGGACGGCCGTGGTCTATTATCTTTCGATCATTGCAGTGTTCCTGTTCCTGACGGTGCAGTCGCTTGAAAAAAGGAGGTGGAGCTGATGCGGCACATTGCTCAGCAGTTCCGGACGCGCCGTTTCCGCGCGGGCGGCTATACGACCTTTGCCACGGCCATCGTAATCGCTATCGCCGTGGCGGCGAATCTTCTCGCGGGCGCGCTGCCCGAAAGCGTCACGCAGCAGGATATGACGCAGGCGCAGATCTACACGCTCTCCGACCAGACGCGGCGCATCGTCTCCGCGATTGAAAAGGACGTAACGCTCTATCAGGTTGCCGTTTCCGGCAACGAAAACGAAAGCGTCCGCGCCTTCCTCAAGCGCTACGCCGATCTGTCCGGCCATATCTCCATTAAGACGGCCGACCCGATCGAGAACCCCTCGTTCCTGAAAACCTACGGGCAGAATATGTCCATCAACAGCGTCATCGTCCAGTGCGGCGACAAATACCGCATCGTGGACTATAACGACATCTACGTCGTCGATTACAGCTACGACTATTATTCCGGCGGCTTCAGCAACACGACGTCCTTCAACGGCGAGCAGGAAATCACCAGCGCCATTTATTACGTCGTCAGCGATTCGCTGCCCGTCGTCTACACCCTGACCGGTCACGGCGAGGAAGCCATTTCCGAAACCGTGCTGAACCTGCTTTCGCAGCAGAACATGGAGCAGCAGCAGCTCAGCCTGCTGACGGAGGAAGCGGTTCCGGAGGATGCGGCGGCGGTCGTCGTGTCCGTGCCGCAGAGCGATATCTCCGGGGATGAAGCCGAGCGGCTGAAGGATTATCTGGCCGCAGGCGGCCAAATGATCCTCATGACCGACCAGCTGGACGCGGAGACGTTCCCGAACCTGCTGTCCGTAACGGAAAGCATGAATCTAACCGCGGGCGAGGGCATGGTCATCGAAGGCGACGCAAGCCGCTGCGTGCGCGGATACAACTACTATATCCTGCCCAAAATCACCAGCCATGAAATCACCGACCCGCTGATTGACGGCGGCTATTACATCCTCACGCCCATGGCGCAGCCGCTGGAAGAAACCGGCGATGCGGACGCGGACGTGACCGCGCTTTTGACCACCTCATCCAAGGCCTACGCCAAAATGGCCGGCTATGACATGCAGACCACCGAGAAAGAGGACGGCGACACGGACGGCCCGTTCTATGTGGGAATGCTTTCCGAAAAAAACGGCGCGCGGCTGGCATGGTTCTCCACGCCGCTGCTGCTGGACGCGAGCGCGAACAGCATCATCGGCGGCAGCAACTATGACCTGTTCCTCAACACGCTAAGCTACGCCTGCGCGCAGGAGGACAGCATCGCCATCCGCGCCAAGTCGCTCGATGTGGAAGCGCTCGTCGTTCCGCAGCAGACGGCCTCGGCGCTGTCCGTGCTGGTGGTGGGCGTCATCCCGGCGCTGCTCGTCGCGGCAGGCATTGTCATCGTCGTAAGGAGGAAGAGAAAATGAGCAACAAGAAGAAGGGAATGCGCCGGAGCGGCAGGCTGCTCTGCCTGCTGGGGGCGCTGGCCGTACTCTGCGCCGGTTATGCCATTGTCGAGCACACGGCGCAGAAGGAAGCGGTCATTGAGACGGGCGGCAGCTTCTCCGTTGCGGAGTTTGCGCCGGACGAGGTGCTTTCCATCGCATGGGAGCATGAAGGCGAAGCGCTGCGCGTCGTGCGCGAGGACGGCGGCGAGTGGCGGCTGAAAGGCGTGGACGGCTTCCCGCTGCGCCAGAGCCTCGCCAATGAAATGGCGGAAAACATCTCCGCCTTGGAAGCGACGCACAGCGTGACGGGCGGCGCAGACCCGGCCGATTATGGGCTGGACGAGACGGCCGAGACGCTCACGGTAACGCTCGCCTCGGGCGACACGCTCGAATATGCCATGGGCGTGCAGAACGAAATCACCGGCGAGTATTATCTTCGCTTCAGCAAAAACAAGACGATTTACACCATCGCCTCCGCGCTCGGCAGCCTGACGCCCTACGGCCGCAGCGAGCTTCTGGAAGCGCCGGAAATCCCCGCGCTCGACGGCGCGACGCGCCTTATCGTCGCCGGAACGCAGGCAGACGTGGAGCAGACCTACTTTGAAAACAGCGCGGGCATGGCGTACACCGACGCGTATCACTGGTTCCACGTCGGCACGGACGGCAGCGCCGTTCCCTCCGACACCGACCGCGTGAACGATCTGCTCGACGCCGTCGCCTCCGTCGCTCTCACAAACTGCGCGGACTATGCCGCCGATGAAGCGGCGCTCGCCGCCTACGGTCTCTCGCCCGCACAGCTGACGGTGACGGCGGATTATCCCGCGCAGAGCGCGGATGAATCCGGAGAAGCCGCGAGCGAAACCTTCACGCTGCTCATCGGTGCGCAGGACGAAGAAAGCGGCGACTATTACGCCGCCCTGCCGGAGTCGCAGCTGGTGTTTCTCGTGGACGCCGCGGCCGCCGAAACGCTTCTCACCGCCACGAACGACGCGCTGCGCGCCGTTGATATCCTGCTCATGGACTGGGACAGCGTGACGGGCATGGAGTTCACCCTCGGCGGGGAAAC
>CAZKJW010000042.1:0-2209 GCA_964553125.1 uncultured Oscillospiraceae bacterium | reverse complement strand
CAGGGCGCGCCGCGGCGGAAGGCGGCGGCGAGGTGCTGCGCCTGATCCTCCTGCGCGATGCGGACAGCTTTGACCGCGTGGAGCTCGCCTTCAGCGAATACGACGCATCGAGCTACCTCTACGAGCTCATGGGCGAAAAGCGGCTGCTCGTCGCGGCCGACCGCGTGGATGCAATCGTGCGGGCGCTCAAATATCTGGGCAAATAAAAAGCAGACAGCCACAAAGCGCGCAGGGCGGCGAACGAGACCGTCCTGCGCGTTTGCGCGCCATCCCTTTCGGCAGACGCGCCCATAAGAGGGAATTCCAAACCTGCGGCGAAATATATACGCATTGCAAACAAAAAAGGAGCCGCCGCCATGTACGCTGATTATCACATGCATTCCTCGCACTCCATGGACGGGAGGCAGACCGTCGAAGAAGCCTGCCGCGCCGCGCTGGCCGCCGGGCTGGACGAAATCTGCTTCACCGATCACATCGACTTTGGCCACCCCGATCCCGGAATCGACGTGCCGCCGGATATGGCCGCGCGTGCGCGCGACATCGAGCGCTGCCGCGCCGCCTTTCCGCGTCTGCGCATCCGCACCGGGCTGGAGGTCGGCGATTCTCCCGAGCGACGCGGCGAAATCAAAGCGTGGCTCGACCGGCAGGCGCTGGATTTTCGTCTGCTGTCGCTGCACATGATCGACGGCGTGGATCCGTATTACACGCCCGACATGCCGCGCGAGAGCTACTTCGCCGGCAAAACGCGCGCGCAGGCCTATCGCCGCTACGCCGAATGCCGCGTGGAGCAGCTGCGCAGCTGGAAGCCGGAGGAATACGACGCGCTGGCGCACTTCGGCTATGTGTGCAAGTTCGCGCCCTACCCGCCGCAGGAGCGGCCGTTTGTCTGGCGCGACGCGCCCGACGAAATCGACGAAGCGCTGACCCTCCTTGCGCAAAGCGGAAAAGCGCTGGAAATCAACACCTCCGGCTGGAAGACGACGGCGGAACCGATCCCCTCGGAAAGCATCGTGCGGCGCTTCCGCGAGAAGGGCGGCGAGTTCGTCACCTTCGGCAGCGATTCGCACGCGCCGGAATACGTCGGCTACCGGCTGGCGGAAGCGCGCGCGCTGGCGAAGCGCTGCGGCCTGCGCTATGCGCTCGCGTTTGAAAAGCGCGAAGCGCGCCCGTACAGAATCCCGGATTGAGCGTCCAAAACGCCGGTTCGCATGCAGTTTATGACAATACGGCGCTTCGCGCTTGTGCGCGGGGCGCTTTCGTGTTACACTTTTGCCGTAAAAAAGGAGGCGTAAAACATGCGTCAGTTTTTGAAAGAAAATATGGCCGGCACGGCCGGCATCGCCTTGAGCGGGCTGCTCGGTCTGTTCCTGCTGCTTTTCCCGCAGACGACGGCGGACGCGGTGTTTTTCATCATCGGCGCGGCGCTGATCGTCACGGGCGCCATTCGGGCGATTCTCTATTTTGCTGGGGACGCGCACAAGGCCGTTGGCGGCTGGCAGCTGGCCACGGGCGTGATGCTCGTGCTCGCCGGCATCATGCTTTTCGTGCTCGCCGACGCGCTGATCTCGTTCGTGCCGTTCGTGTTCGGCTGCGCGCTGCTGGTGGGCGGCATTTTCAAGCTGCAAACGGCGTTTGACATGCGCCGCATGGGCGTGGACAAATGGCAGCGCGAGCTGATTTACGTGGGCATATCGGTAGCGATGGGCGCGCTGATCATCTTCAACCCCTTCTCCACCGCCATGACGCTCATGCGCGTGATCGGCGCGGCGCTCGTCATCGAAGCCGTGCAGGACGCAATCTGTGCAATCAAATTCCACAAGGTGGAAAAGAACTTCTGACAGCGCGGGCAAAGACCGCCGCAAAAAAACATCAGCGCCGCCCGGGCAAAGCATCGGGCGGCGCTTTTATGCGTCGAAAAAGCGGAACGCCGCTTTTTTTGTGGTTTTGCGCTTCGTCACCGGCGCGCCGTTTGCGGACGGCAAGTCCGGATGGGATGGCCGCTTTCGCGGCGCAAGGGGCGCAGCTGCCTTGATGGAACAAAGCGACCGGGCCGCAGACAGAAAGCAAACCTCCGCACGACGCGCTGCGCCCGGCAGAGCGCATGAAAGCGCGCCCTTCCGCTCCGGAAGGGATTTATGTTTGCTTATCTGCCCGACAAACTGGAAGTTGCCGCAATCAGTTTCTGTCCAACACGGTCAGTGTTTCAGCA
>CAZKJW010000041.1:0-19991 GCA_964553125.1 uncultured Oscillospiraceae bacterium | reverse complement strand
TCCCCCGGCGCAAAGCGCCCGAGAAAATCATTCTCCGCCTCCGCCGCCCACAGATAGCGCTCAATAAACTCCACGCCTCGCTGCTTCGGCCGGCCGATGCAAAGCGGATAATCCGCAGTGATGTGAATCTCCTGCGCGGCAAATTCCGGATCATAGAGCTTGAAAAAGCCCGCCACGCCGTCACGCAGCGTCAGGCCGTAATACACGTTCGGCGTTTGAAACAGCCGCGCGCAGATGCGTCTGTGCGTCGCGCGGCAGCGGACGACCTTTTCGCGCGCAAGCGCCAGCCCTTCGGCGAACATCCTCTCCACCGGCGCGTCGGACGGATCGCGTTTGAGGCGCATGTCCAGCACAAAGAGCATGGACTCCAACAGCGCCACGGCCTTCTCCTCCGGCAGAGAGCCGCTCTCGCCGCGCATCCATTTAGCGGCCAGCCAACTCAGGAGCGCAAAAAGCTCCTCCTGCGGCAGCGACTGCGCCGTGCGCGCCAGTTCATTCTGCATCGTTGCGCCCTCCCGCCCGAATGCGGCGTGCGTACTCCGGCATCTCGCGCCCGGCAAGCAGCTCGGTTGAGCCTGCGCACGCGCCGTCGAAAAAGCCGCGCATCGCGCTGAGCAATTCGCCGTCGCTCACTGCGTCCATGGTTTCGTTTTTGAAGGCATAAAAAATCTCCGTCAGCGCGCCGATCGTTTCGGCGTAGTTCTCCGGCTCGATATAGGGCGAATCGGCGAACGCCCCGATCAGCCGCGGCGTGATTCCGCCGCCGAACTCCACGCGCCCCGTGCTGCGCAGGCTTTCCGCGCGGATCTGCGCAAGGGCGGCCGCCTGCGCGGGCGTCAGCGCAAGGCCGCGCCCGGCCGTTTGCTCGTTGCAGGCGAGAATCCGCTGCGATTCCCGCTGTGCGGTCTGCGCCGCGTTTGCCCGCGTCATGAGGTCAAGCGCATTTTTCAGCGCGCTTTCGCGCTTTTCATTTTCCCGCTGCATGGCGATCCCTTCCTTTCTCCTGTGGGGGCGATAGTATACCGGATTTTTCGAGCACATGTCAAGCCGTCCGGCTGATTTTTTCCCGGCGGAAAAATGCGCGGAATTTCGCTATCCGGTTACATGGTTTGTCGTTTACACGACACGGTTCCTGCAATCTGCACGACATGTTTTCTGTCGCCTTGGCGACTGATAAATTGTTGTCAATCCTCTATAATAGATATGGTTTCATGCTCATTTTTACTTTTTCAGGAGGAGGATCTCATGTCTACCAAAAAGTGGAATTGTTTGCTCTTGCCGCTGCTTTTGTGCGCGATGCTCGCCAGCGTCTGCGTGCCCGCAGGGGCGGAAGCGCCGTCCGAAGCCGCCGAACCGTGGCCCGGATACAACTGGCTCCAGGAACACTACGCCGAATGGGACGAAATCGCCGAAGAATATGCTCCGGAAATCCGCACCCTTTCCAATGGCGTCAAGGTGCAGCGCACGCCCAGCGAAAACCAGATCTACGGCTGGATGGCGCAGAGCAACACCATCTCCTATAACACCTACTATCTCGATGCTGACAATCGCGGCTGCGAAGCCTGCCACATCGATCTGAACGCCACGCTCCAGAACAGCAACTACGAGCATCCCGGCTTCTGGAACGACAGCCTCGGCGTGTGGACCACTGTGACGCAGTGCCTCATCTGCCACACCTACGCGCCCGGCTATGTTGCCAAGCAGTATGACTTTGGCACGATGATTCACGGCATCCACTACGGCTCCCGCAACAACAAGACGTTCTCCGACGCGCTTGGCGGTAACTGCTATTCCTGCCACAACATGACGGCCGACGGCCAGGGCATCCAGCTCTGGGACGAAGTGAAGTACGACAAGATGGTCGGCATCATCGACGTCGCCGATGTGCAGGGCGAATTCACCTTCGAGCAGGACAACACGCTCGGCATGAGCGATGTGTTCTCCTACGACTGGATGCACTCCGAGTATGACAACATGCGCCACGCCATGGGCGTCAACGGCGCGAACGTGCAGCCCCCGCAGGAAATGTTCGACGAATGGGAAATCACCATGTCCGGTCTGGTCAACGAACCCTTCACCATGAAGCTCCCCGATCTGATCGCCGCGGCCGAGGCTGACAACGCCGTTGTGACCAAGATCTCCAAGATGGCCTGCACGTGGAACGCCGTTGGCGGCGGCGGCATCAGCAACGCCGAAATCACCGGCATTCCGCTCACGTGGCTCATTGAAAAGGCCGGCGGCGCGAAGGAAGGCGTGACGGGCGCTGTGTTTGATCGCGGCGGCGACTCCGGCAGCTTCCGCTGCGTGCGTGAAAACCACTTTGACGAAGTGTTCCTCGTCTACAAGATCGGCGGCGAATACCTCGACGGCGGCCGCGGCTACCCGGTCATGAACTGGTACGAGGGCGTGGACGCGCAGTCCAACGTCAAGCAGATCGCCGGCTACATCCTCACCGATGAGGATTACGACTATGAGTCCCGCATCCCCAATGGCTGGATGGAAGAAGACGGCTCCTACTCCAACAAGCCCAACGCCACCATCCTCAAGGTTCCGGAAGGCATGATCGTCAAGGCCGGCGAGCCCTACACCTTTGAAGGCTATGCCGACGCGTTCGACGAGAAGATCACTTCCATCGAATTCTCCATGGACCGCGGCCAGACGTGGACCAAGTATGAGCTTGGCGACACCGACGTGTTCAAGTGGGTTTACTGGCACTACACCTTCACGCCTGAAACCGAAGGCTCTTACGTGATGATGGTGCGCGCCACCACCGAAACCGGACGCGTCAGCAGCACGATCCATCGTGTCATGTTCACCGCGAAAAACGACTGGGAGGGCTGATTATCATGAAGAAAAACACGATGAAAAAAGTGACCGGCGGCCTGATGAGCGTCGCCGCGCTCGCCTCCGGCGTTACGCCCGTCATGGCGGATGAAGCCGCCCTGACCGCCGAATACCAGTCCGGCGCTTTCCATGTGGAAGCCACCGTGAAGCAGACCGAAGCGCTTGTCGAAGTTTCCGAAGTGAAGGGCGAGTTCGGCTTCAGCCAGAACACCATTACCCCGTCCGACGAAATCTTCAACGTTTTCGGCACCGCCATCACTGGCCTGTGCGCCAAGCCGTGGTTCGCCTTTGAAGAAGGCAACGAGCTGGTCGGCGATTACTACATCAACGTCTCCGGCGACATGAAGCGCTCCTACAGCGTCAGCCTGTCCGATCTGAAGAAGACCGACCACCGCACCGAAATGATGAAGTGCAGCTGCGCCACCAGCACTGCCATTGCGCAGACCTACGTGACCGGCATCCCGATGGAGAGCATCCTCTCCCTCGCCGAGCTGGACGAGGGCGTGAACACCGTCACCCTGACGGGCAGCGACGGCTATTCCGCCGTGCTCCCGCTCTCCTGCGTGCTCAACAACAACGCCATGCTCGTCTATCAGGTTGGCGACAAGGCGTTTGCCGGCGGCAACAACCAGTTCTGGATGCCCAAGGCCGCGGCCAACTACTTCACGCGCAACGTGGTGGACATCAAGGTCAGCCGCGAAGCCGAAGCGCCGCAGCTCAACGACGTTGACGACGACATGCGCGCGAAGGTGTGCATCATGAACAAGGGCGGCTCCGCCGCGCTTGGCAGCACGCTCTGCTTTGAAGGCTATGCCGACGATTACGGCACGCCCATCGCGGCCGTTGAATTCTCGCTCGACGGCGGCAAAAACTGGACCGCTTACGAGACGGCCGACGCTTCCGCCGACCGCTGGGTCTACTGGAACTTCCAGTATCAGCCCGAGCAGACCGGCAGCTACGAGCTGACCGTTCGCGCCCGCACGGCAGACGGCACGGTGTCCCCGCTGGCTTCCAGCGTCAACTTCGTGGTCGAATAATCCTGCGCGCTGCGCAAAAGCCCGATCTCCGCGATCGGGCTTTTTCTTTTGCAAAGCGGCGCATTCGGCTTTCGCAGGCGCACCGCCTGCGCGTATCAAAAAAGCGGAGACGCATTTCTGCATCACCATTCAGGTCGCCCAAAGAAGCACCGTTCGCCTACGGTTCGCCATGCGGCAAACGGCGCAAGGCTTCCGAACCCGCCGCGCACGTCGCTGTGTTCAGACGGAAAGTCTGAGAGTTGCAGCCCTCCGACCCCCAAAGAAAACGGAGATGCATTTCTGCATCTCCGCTTGCGTTTACGTTCTGAAACCCTTGGCCGGTTCCTTTCAACGAATTAGTCGTACAGGTTCTGCGCGATTTCTTCGTTGTTGATGTTCTCGGCGGTGTAGAACGCGCAGCCGGTGTCGGTGTCCTGCACGGCTTCGCCCTGGGCGGAAGCGAGGAGCAGGTCAACCAGAACACGGCCGATGCCGACGGGAGCCTGGGTCACGGCGCCGTACATGGTGCCATCGGACACAGCAGCCTTGATGGTGGAGCCGGAGTCGAAGCCGACAGCGATGATATCTTCATCACCGGAGCCGCAGACGTACAGGCTTTCATTGGCGACGAGCACGCCTTCAGCAGCAACCTGGTTGGAGCCGAAGATGGCGATGGTGTCTTCTTTGTTGAGGATGACGGACGCTTCGGTCGCGCACAGGTCAACGTAGGTGGCGGAAGGAACGCGAACTTCGATGACGATCTTCGCTTCGGCTTCCGGAACGACAGCGCCGGTCACGCCGTTGACATAGTATTCGTTGCCGATCACAGCGCAGCCCCAGCCTTCGGCGGCGGCCAGCTCGATGATCTTGTCGATGAAGCCCTTGCCGCGGTTGGTCACGGACTCACCGGTGGCTTCCTGGTTGACTTCGCCGATGCGAACCTGACCTTCGGCCGCAGCAATGCGATCCTTGATCTTCGCCCACAGGCCTTCCGCAGCAACGCCGCCGGCGGCATAGTTGTCGGTGGAAGCATTGGCATAAACAGCGCCTTCGGGAGCGCCGGGCACGCCGGAGTCAAAGCCGATGATCGGGATGTTCTTGCTCTGCGCCTGCGCGATCAGGTCAACAAACGCTTCCTGGTCAACGGCGGCGAAGCCGATGGCGGCGGGGGCGGCGTTCACAGCGGATTCAAACTGGGAAACCTGCTGCGCCACGTTGGACTCAGCGTCCGGGCCAACAAACTGGAAGGTGATCTTCTCATAGCCGGCTTCGTCGTTGATTTCCTGCGTGCGGGCCTGCGTGCCCTTCAGGACAGCCTGCCAATAGGTGGACTGGAAGCCCTTCGAAACGATCTCGAAGTGGTAGGTGGGCTGTTCCGCAACGGCGGAGCAGGCGAGGACGGCCATCATGGCCAGAGCCAGAACCAGTGCGAGGATCTTCTTCATAGATGTTTCCTCCTAAAAATATTTATATGGTCCCCTAACCGGGGCACATATCGCGTTGGGAAGCCTGTCCGCCGCGGCGCGGCAGGACGGCTGTTTTTAGCGCGCTCAGGCGCGCTTGCGGCTGCGCACCACATCCATGGTGACCGCGGCAATGAGGATCACGCCGGTGATCAGCTGCTGCCAGTTGGCCTGCAGACCGATAAACGGCAGCCCGGTCTTGAGGACGGAGATGATCAGCACGCCGAGGAACGTTCCCACGATGGAGCCGGATCCGCCCGTCATTGCCGTTCCGCCGATGATCGCAGCGCCGATCGCATCCAGCTCAAAGCCGGCGCCCGTGCCGGGCGTGATGGTGGAGAACGTGGCGGCGTAGGCAATCGCGGCGAGAGCCGCAAAAAATCCGGAAATCATATAGGCGATGGTCTGCCACTTGACGACGTTCACGCCCGAGAGCTTGAGCGCCTCTTTGTTGGAGCCGATGCCAATGATGTAGCGGCCGACGCGCGTGTGATTGAGCACGATGGTCATCGCAATGACAAGCAGGATGATCCAGATCATGCCGACGGGGTAAATCGTCTTGTCCGGCGTAACAACCTTGACCAGATTGCGCACCCAGCCGCCGGGCTGGTTGACCGTGGGCCATGTGCCGCAGAAGCTGTTGGTGAGAATCGAGCCGAGGCCGCGGCAGATCATCATCGTGCACAGCGTCGTGATGAACGGCGGCAGTTCAAGCCGCGAAACGATGGTGCCGTTGATGAAGCCGACGAACACACCCATTGCAAGCACCAGCACAATCGCCCAGCCGGTGGACCAGCCGTTGATGCGGATAAGATAGCTGCCAATGACCGAATAGCAGATCAGCCCTGTGCCCATGGAGAGGTCAACGCCGCCGGTAATCAGCGGGAAGGTGACGCCAATAGCCATGAGCATGATGTAGTACATGTAGCTGCAAATCTGCACGATGGTGGTGTATCTGCGGAACGACTTGCTCATGCAGTAGAAGAACACGAACAGCACGATCAGCACGGCGAGGATAACAATCTGCTGAAGACCGAAGCTCTTTTTGCTCGAACGGCGGGGAGTCGAAATCTGTTTCTGCTGCGTCATTTTCTTTCCCTCCTGTCCTGCCGCTCAGTTCTTGCGCTTGCGGCTGAGCGTGTCGGCCGTGACGGCGACGAGAACGATCAGACCCGTAAGCACATACTGATAGTTGATGTTGAAGCCCATCGCCAGAATGCCTTCTTGCACCAGCGCGACGATCACCGCGCCGATGATCGTTCCGAGGATGGAGGCGGAACCGCCCGCCATGGACGTGCCGCCCATGACGCACGCAGCGATTGCATCGTTGTTGAACGTATCGCCAAGGCCGGGCTGCACGGTCGTGTACGCGCCGACATAGAAGATGGCGGCAAGACCGGCCATGGTGCCGCTGATGACATACGCCAGCATTTCCCACTTGCGCACGTCCACGCCGGAAAGGCGCACGGCTTCTTTGTTGCTGCCGAGGCAGATCATATAGCGCCCTGCGCGCGTTTTCGTCAGGATGATGCCGCAGATCACGGCGAACAGCAGCAGCAGGATCAGGCCCGTGGGGATGTTGCCCCACTTGACGAGATAGCGGAACCAGACGTTCTCACCGCTGGAGAGGTTCGGCCAGCTGACCGACTGCGTTTTGGTGAAGATGGAGCCGACGCCCTTCGCCACGAGCATCAGCGCCATGGATGTGATGAACGAGGGCAGATGAATGTAGGCGACGAAGAAACCGCCGATCGTGCCAAACAGCGTGCCGATGAGCACGCACATCAGCAGGCACACCGGCAGGGATACGCCGTATTTCGTCAGGCAGTAGCCTGAAATCAGCGCCGCGCAGAACATGACCGAACCAATGGAAAAGTCGATGCCGCCGGTGGCGATGACGAAGGTTACGCCCAGCCCGAGGAAGCCGATGAAGTAGCAGTAGTTCAGCGCGCTCATGATGCGCGCGTAGTTGACGAAGCTCGTGCCGTGATGGAGAATCGGCGAAAGCACTGCGAACAGCGCATACAGCACGAAGATGACGCCGATGAGGATGACGCGGTTGAAGCCGATCTTCTTCACCAGCGGGTTGGATTTGAAGGAGTCCAGCTTTTTCGTTTTAGCAGCGGTCATTGCGCGTCCCCTCCTTTCAGCAGATCATGCGCGTCGATATCGCGCGTGGCCGCGTTCATGATCTTTTCCTGCGTGGCCTCGGAAATATCGAACTCCGCCGTCTTCTTACCTTCGCACATGACTAGCACGCGGTCGCTCATTCGGAGGATTTCAACAAGCTCGGAGGAAATCATGATGATTGACTTGCCTTCTTTTGCCAGCGCGCCCATCAGCTCATAAATTTCCTGCTTTGCGCCGACGTCAATGCCGCGCGTCGGCTCGTCGAAGATCATGATCTGGCTGTTGTTGACCAGCCACTTGGCGATGACGACCTTCTGCTGGTTGCCGCCGGAAAGATCCATAACCAACTGCTCGAGCGTGGGCGTCTTGGTGCGGAGCGCATCGACGTATTTCTGCGTCACTTTTCTTTCGCCAGCTTTGTCAAGGAACCCGGCGCTGCTGTATTCGTGCAGCGTGGCGATGGTGGAGTTTTCGATGATGTCCTTCTTGAGCATCAGACCGAAGCGCTTTCTGTCCTCCGACAGATAGCTCAGCCCCAGCTCCACGGCGTCCTTCGGGGAGTTGATTTCCACCTTCTTGCCGTCAATCCAGATATCGCCGCTCTCCTTCGGGTCGGCGCCGAACAGCGCGCGGCAGGTTTCGGTGCGCCCTGCGCCCATGAGGCCGGAGAAGCCGAGAATCTCGCCGCGGCGCAGCTCAAAGCTGACGTCCTGAACGAGCCGGCCCGCGTTGAGATGCTCCACCTTGAGCACGACCGGCGCATCCGCCGGCACAGCGCTCTTGGACTTGGGCGTCTCATAGATGGTGCGGCCGACCATCATGTTGATGATATCTTCTTTTGTTACGTCTTTGGTGTTGACCGTGCCGATATACTGCCCGTCGCGCATGACGGACACGCGGTCGGTGATCTTGTGGATTTCATCCATGCGATGGGAGATGTATACGATGCCGTAGCCCTTTGCGCGAAGATCGCGGATGATCTTGAAGAGCTGCTCAATCTCCGCCTCCGTCAGCGCGGCGCTCGGCTCGTCGAACACGATCAGCTTCGCCTCATGGGAAATCGCCTTTGCGATTTCGCACATCTGCTGCTTGCCGACGGTGAGGTCGCTCATGCGCGCCTTCGGATCGATATCGATGTTCAGACCCTCGAACAGCTTGCGCGCCTCGGCGTTCATCTTTTTGTCGTCGATGAACGGCCCGCGCTTGAACTCGCGTCCGATGAAAATATTCTGCGCGACGGTCAGGTGCCCCATCATGTTCAGTTCCTGATGGACAATCACAACGCCGGCGGCCTGCGCCTCGCGCGCGGACTGGAAATTGACCTCCCGGCCTTCAAAGGTGATCGTGCCGGAATCCTTGTGCGTGATGCCGGTGAGTACCTTCATCAGCGTGGACTTTCCGGCGCCGTTCTCGCCGACCAGCGCATGAACCTCTCCGCGGCGCACGTCGAAATCGACATGATCGAGCGCGTGAACGCCGGGATAGGTTTTATCGATGGCCCGCATTGTCAGGATAACGTCTCCCACTGTGCCTTCACCTCTTCTTTTTGCAGCGGCAACAAAAAACATTGTTAAACTGAAACGATTATACACAGTTTACCGCTTGCGTATAGTTTTGTCAAGAATGAAAAGGGCGGATTTGTACATTTATTCCGCCGGTTTTTTATCAAAAAAGGCCGGTTCTGCCCGCTGACGAGATGCGTTTTGCAGCCAAAACTGCGAAACGTTTCGTTTCACTCGCTCCGCGGCGCGGATATCGTGTCGCCCGGCTTGATCGATGCAGGAAGCGTGATCACCTGATGCAGCGTTTCCGGCGCGGAAAGCAGCGTCAGCATCCGCTCGGCGGCGCAGTCGGAAATCGCGGCCATCGGCTGCGTGACGAGCGTCGTGTTGGGGAAAATAGCGTTGGTCATGTCCATGTCGTCAAAGCCGAGAAGCGAAAGATCCTGCGGGATGCGCACGTGCATCTCATTCAGCGCGATGCGCGCGCCCAAAGTCATTTCGTAGTTCGTGCAGAAAATCGCGGTCGGCGGATTCTCCAGCGAAAGCAACCGGCTGGTGACGAGGTACCCGCCCTGCATCGTGAAGTCGCCGTGCCCGATCAGCGTGGGATCCTCCTCAATGCCCGCGTCGCGCAGCGCGTCGGTATATCCTTTATATCGCTCAACGGTGGTGTATATGCCTCGTTCGCCGAGAATCAGCCCGATGCGCCGGTGTCCCGCTGCAAGCAGCGTCTCGACGGCGCGGCGGGAGATATTGCGGTTATCGATGATGACGGCGCTGACGCGTCCGTAAAGCGATTCGATCATCCTGTCCACGAGCACGACGGGAACGCCCCTCTCCAGCGCGGGCGCGAGATGCTCGCCCGTGTGGCACATGGGGATGTTGATAATGCCGTCCACCTGCTTATGCAGAAGGAACGCGACGGCTTCCTTTTCGCGCGCCTCGTCGGAACGGAAATCGCACGCGATGACGCCGTAATCGTTGCGGCGCAGCGTATCCTCGATGCGCGCGATGATCGTCGTCATAAACGCATTGCCCAGCTCGGGCAGAATGACGCCGATGGTACGCGTGTGACGCGTTTTGAGGCTGCGCGCGGCGGCGTTTGGCGAATAGTCCAGCTTGGCGACGGCCGCTTCAATCAGCGCGCGGTTCTCAGGGCGCACGTTTCCTCCGTTAAAATATTTGGAAATGGTGGCGAGCCCAAGCCCCGTGCAATGGGCGATATCCTTCATTGTCGCTGCCATGTCGCGCGTATCCTCCGCAAGAAAAAAATGATGCGTTTCATTATATCAGATTCTCATGCGATGTGCGAGTGTTCAGAGTGAACAATTTTCTTTTGCGGGCGATTGACAAGCGCCTGTAAACCGACTATACTTCAAATGTGAAACGTTACGCTGCATTGTTTTGGCCGAATAATTATTTGTCTTCTATATAAAATCAACAAAAGGAGTGACGACGATGATCGAAAAAATTGATCCGAAACGCGTTCCGAAGGTGCGTCTCCGCACGGGGCAGCAAATCCCCTGCATCGGAATGGGCACGTTCGGAAGCGACCGGTTTTCCGCGGAACAGGTCAGCGCCGCCGTTGCCGGCGCAATCCGCTGCGGCTACCGGCTGTTCGACTGCGCGTCGGTATACGGAAACGAAGCGCAGATCGGCGAGGTATTCCGTCAGGCGTTTGAAGAATGCGTCGTCAAGCGCGAGGAGCTGTTCATCACAAGCAAAGTATGGAACGACATGCACGGCTGCGGCGACGTGCTCGTTTCGCTCGCACATACGCTGAAGGATCTCGGGCTCGACTACATCGACGCATATTTCATTCACTGGCCGTTCGCCAACTACCACGCGCCCGGCTGTGACGGCGACAGCCGCAACCCCGACAGCCGCCCCTTCTGCCCCGAGCGCTTTCTCGCCACGTGGCGGCAGATGGAGCGCCTCTACGACATGGGGCTTGTGAAAAACCTTGGCATGAGCAACATGACCATTCCCAAGCTCGAAGCCGTGCTGCCGCACTGCCGCGTCAAGCCGACGCTGATCGAAATGGAAATGCACCCCTGCTTCCAGCAGCCTGAGCTGTATGAATACTGCCTTGCGCAGGGCATCCGCCCTGTCGGCTTCTGCCCGATCGGCAGCCCCGCCCGTCCGGACCGCGACATTGCCGAGGGCGACAAGGTCGACATTCAGACCCCGGAAATCATGCGCATCGCGGAAAAGCATGGCGTACACCCGGCAATCATCTGCCTGAAATGGGCCGTGCAGCGCGGGCAGGTGCCGATCCCCTTCTCCATACACGAAGCGCACTATGTGAACAACCTCCGGTGCGTCACCGAGGATCCGCTCACGGACGAAGAAATGGCCGTCATCAAAACGCTGGAAGATCCGAACAACCGCCTCATCAAGGGGCAGGTGTTCCTCTGGCCCGGCGCGACCGACTGGCGCGACCTGTGGGATATCCACGGCGTCATCACGCAATAACCGCTTCAATTTTTTCGGCGCAGAAATGCGCCGTTTTTTTGTGTGCATCCGGCGTAGGCGACATTGCGTACAAGCCGCAAAAAAATCAAAACCACCGGCCAAGCCGATGGTATGCTCTACGCCTTCAAGCGAATGTATTAGCCGCGTCTCAAGGCGCGTTGAATGCCCTGCCACCCGATAACGGATAAGCCGTCATAAAAGCAGCTTTAACGCAATGGATCGTCGTTCGCTTCGCTCTATATCTGAAACGAAAGACCATTTCCTCTCAACATCTCCGCGGTGGTTGTCTTACGCTAAAGCTATGCAACGCAAATCTTCTTGCATCTGTTTTTTCTTTTATTCGCCCGTCACGATTGCATTTTTGGCCTCCGCTTCAAATGGCAGTTCTGCGCCAAACGGCTGGAGCGGCGTCAGCTCATGAAGGTGCTCCTTCAGCACTTCAAGGAACTTCATCGACGCATAATTGATATCCGGCAGATAGGCAACGCCAATCTGGACGATTTGCGGCGGATCAACCGGCAGCATCCGAACGCTTCCCGTCCACGATTTCGCGTTGAACTCATGATTGAGCGACAGCCCAATGCCCGCCTCAACCATGGAATAAGTGGCAAGCGAGTTCCATGTCGAAAACACCTGCTTGGGTCTGATGCCATACTGTCAGCCAAAAACGGCAGCAAAAAGGCGCGCCCACGCGCGCCTCAAAAGAAAACCCGTTATTGCTTTTTGCGTCGGACAATCGGATGCTCGGCAAAGTAGTTGAGCACCATGACCAGAATCAGCACCGCGCCCCAGATGAGCGTGATGTAGTAGCTGGAAATCTGCGGGAAGCGGTTGATGCCCGTTTCGAGCAGGCGCAGCAGCACGATGGCCAGCAGCACGCCGGAGATTTTGCCGCTGCCTCCGGTCGGGCTGACGCCGCCAAGCACAACGATCAAAATACACTGCAGCGTGTAGACACTGCCATAGTCCGAGCGGGCGGAGTTGTAGTTGGCGAGCATGATCATGCCGCCCAGCGCAGCGAGAATGCCGGAGAGCATGTACGTTTTGAGGATCATGCTGTCCACCTTCACGCCGGAAAAACGCGCCACGTTTTCGCTCGTGCCCATCATGTAGAGCTTCTTGCCGTACGCCGTGCGGTTCAGCAGGAACCACACCAGCAGCGCCGCCGCAACGAAGAAAAGCAGCTGCACCGGAATCAGCCCCATCATCGTGCCGCGCTTGCCGGGCAGCACTTTGAGAATCTTGTTGTTGATGGCCGCGGAATACGCGCGCGGCAGCTTGCTCACGGCGTTGCCGCCAGTGACAACCATGGAAACGCCCGTGAGAAGCTGGTTGACGCCCATCGTCGCAAGGATCGGCGGAATTTTGATCTTGGAAATCAGCGTGCCGCTGAACAGCCCCGCCGCCGCGCCGATCGCCAGCGCCATTGCAAACGCCGCGGGGATGACCCATCCGGCGATTTCGCCGGCTTCATCCATCTGCGCCTTCATGAACATACCCATGAGGATGCTCGCAAGGTTTGCAATGCCGACCGATGAAAGGTCGATGCCGCCGGTAATCATGCACAGCATCGCGCCCAGCGCCATCAGGCCGAACTCGGGGAACTGCCCCGCCATCGTCTGGAAGTTGACCACGGTATAGAACTTGTCAAACCGCGTGATTGCAAGGAACGCCATCCATGCGACGATCATAATCAGCAGCCGCGCAATGTGGCGATCCTTCTGATAAAAGCGTTTCAGCGCGTTCATTTGGCCGCCTCCTTCCGCATGTTATGAAGGCTCGCGCGTTTGGCGCGCGTCACCTGCATGGCCGAAAGGCCGGTACCCGCGATGATCAGCGCGCCCACGAACACGTCCTTCCAGACGGTCGGGATGCCGATGAGAATCATCGAGTTTTCCACCACGACGATCAGCGCCGTGCCCAGCATACAGCCAAACAGCGTGCCGCTTCCGCCGACAATCGCTGTGCCGCCGAGCACCACGCCCGCGATGATATTCATTTCCATGCCGAGCATGTTGGTCGGGTGCATCTGCTGCATCATGCACACGCGGCACAGACCCGCCAGCGCCGAAATCATGCCCACGAACACAAACATCAGAAAGCGCGTGCGCTTGACGTTGAAGCCCGCGCGGTGCGCGGAAACGGGGTTGCCGCCGATTGCGTAAATACCGCGGCCGAACATGGTTTTGTTCAGAATGAAATACGCCAGCACAAGCACGGCGACAAGCGCAAGGAATGTCGTCGGCATTCGCGAGGTCAGCCCGGACTCGCTGTTTTTCGCCACGAACAGCGCGCTGGTTCCGAAGGAGCGCATCCCCTGCGGAATCACGGCGAGCTGCTTGGAGCTGAGCGTTCCCTGCATGAAGCCCTTGAAGACGTTGGACGAGCCGAGCGTGACGATCATGGCGGGCAGCTCAAAATAGCCGATGAACAGCCCGTTGAACGCGCCGAGCACCGCGCCGATTGCGAGCGCGATGAGGATCGGCAGCCACACGCCGCCCTCCCAGTTGACGTCGAGCAGCACCTTCGTCGTGGCGTAAGCCGAAAGCGACGCAAGCGCCGGGAACGATACGTCGAACCCTCCGGACACGATGACCATGAACTCGCCGATGGCGAATACGCCCGGAACCACCATAGCGCTGATCAGATCGACGATGTTGTTGGGCGTAAAGAACTGACCGGAGCGCACCTGAATGAGCAGACACAGGGCGATAAAGACGAGCGAGATATAGAACTCGCTCCGACCGACAACTTTCCGGATTGTTTTCTGGTTCATCTTCAGCCCTCCCTCACATCATGTGCGACAGAACGGTCGCCTCGTCGGTCTCGGCCGGGTTCAGCCGCGCGACGATTTGTCCGCCCTTCATCACGAGCATCCGGGAGCAGTTCTGCAGCACTTCGGGCAGGTCGTCCGAAATGATGATCACCGCCATGCCCTCGCCCGCAAGCCGCTGCAGAATGGCGTGAATATCGTGCTTCGAGCCAATATCGACGCCCACGGTCGGGCCGTTGAGCACCAGCACATCCAGATTGCACGCCAGCCACTTGGCAAGCACGATGCGCTGCTGGTTGCCGCCGGAAAGCGTGGAGCAGGCGTTGTCAGGGTCGGGCGTGGCGATTGCCAGCTCCTTCACCCAGCGCTCCACCTCCTGCCGGCGCTTCTTGCGGTCAAGCACGCCGGCCCTGTTGGCAAGATGGTCAATTTCGGCAATGACCACATTGTCGGAGATCGGCTGCGGCAGGAACAGCCCCTCGCTGAGGCGATCCTCCGGCACATAGCCGATTCCGTTTGCAATGGCTTCGCGCGGATTTTTGATTCGGACGGCTTTTCCGTCTTTAAGAATCTCGCCGCCGCTCGTTTTGCGCAGGCCGAACAGCGCAAGCGCAAGCTCGGTGCGTCCGGAATCCAGCAGGCCGGTAATGCCGAGAATCTCTCCGCGCCGAAGCGCGAAGGAAACATCCGTAAACGCGCCGGGAACCGAAAGCCCCTTGACCTCCAGAACGGTCTTGCCGTCGTTGAAGGCGGGCGTAAAGTTCACGTTGTCAAATTCGCGGCCGGTCATATAGTAGGAGAATTTGCGATCGTCCAGATCGGCGGTGTTGCCGGTAACAATCAGCCTGCCCGACCGGAAAATCGTAAACCGCTCCGAAATTTCAAACACCTCGTTCAGCTTGTGGCTGACGAACAGAATGGAGATGCCCTCAGCCTTGAGCCGGAGAATGATTTCAAACAGCGCCTTGACCTCTTTCTTGGTCAGCGCCGTCGTCGGCTCGTCCATGATGATGAGCTTTGCGTTGAACATCAGCGCGCGGCAAATGGCGACCATCTGCTTTTCCGCAACGGTCAGCGTCCCCACGAGGCGATCCAGCTCCACGTTGAAATTGATCTTGGAAAGCGCCTCCTCCGCAATGGCGCGCATCCGCTTCTTGTTCACAAGCCTGCGCCCGGCGGCCAGCTCGGTGTTGAACGCCAGATTCTCCATCACGGTCAGGTTCGGGAAAATGGAAAAATCCTGATAAATAACCTGGATGCCCATGTTGATGGCTTCCAGCGGAGAAATGTTGGAATACTTTTTCCCGTCGAACTCAATATACCCGGCATCCGGCTGGTACACGCCGCTGATCACCTTAATCAGCGTCGATTTTCCGCAGCCGTTCTCGCCGGCAAGGCAGTGAATTTCGCCCGGCTTGATTTCGAGCGAAACGTCCGTCAGCGCCTTGACGCCCGCGAACGATTTTGAAATACCGGCGGCTTTGAGCAGGTATTCGGACATTGCCTGAACTCCCCCTTGCTTCGCTCGCGCCGAAACGCGGGCACGCTTTTCTAAAAAGGACGGGGAGCCTTGCGGCCCCCCGCTCTCATTGCATTAAAAATCAGAAGCCGAAGGAATCGACGTTCTCGGCGTCGATGGTGATCCAGCCCTGGCCTTCAAGGACGGTCTCGGAGCCTTCCTTGAACTGCAGCTCGGTGTAGCCTTCCACGCCCAGATCCAGCGGCGCTTCGACGGTTTCACCGGCGAGGAGCTTCTGCGCGAGGGCGACCATCGCCTGGCCGGCCAGCGCGGGATCCCACAGCGTCAGATACTGCACGGCGCCGCTCTTAAGCAGCTCGGCGTTGTCGCCAGGCATACCGGTGCCGGCGGTGAAAACCTTGCCGGAGAGGCCGAGTTCTTCAATCGCGCGGGCAACGCCGGGGGCGTCGAAGGAAGAGGTGCCCATGATGCCCTTGAGGTCCGGATACTTCTTGAAGAGTTCCTTGGCAACGTTGTAGGCGGTGTCGCCGTTGTCATGGCTTTCCACGCGGGGCTCCGCCTCGAGCAGGGTCATGTTCGGATAGGCTTCCTGCGCGCGCTTGACGCCGCCGTCCGCCCACTCGTTGTGAGAGCCGTTCGTCAGGTCGGCAACCATGGTGGTGTACAGGCCTTCTTCGCCCATGGCCTTGGCCAGGTTGTCCATGATGAACGCGCCGTAGAGCTCGTTGTTGAACGCTTCGATGTCGTAATCGACGTTCTCAAGCGCCGCGCCTTCATGCGCGATGACGACGATACCGGCTTCACGGGCAGCCTTGAGCGCCGGCTCGATGGATTCGAGGTCAACCGGGACCACGCAGATGGCGTCCACGCCCTGCGCGACAAGGTCCATCACCAGCTGATACTGGAGGGTGGGGTCGATTTCCGGGGTGCCCTTCTGATAGATGGTGTCTTCCGGATGCGCCGCGGCGTATTCTTCAACGCCGATGTTCATGCGCACGAACCAGGGGTTGGAAGCATCCTTCGGCACAACGACGATTTCCCAGCCTTCCGCCAGAGCGGCGGTGCAGCTGAAGAGCATCACGGCGGCCAACAGCAGAGCAGCAAGTTTCTTCATTGAGTGTGTCCTCCTTAAAATTTATTTTCCTCCCGTTCGGGAGCAAAATCCGTTTGGGGCTTCGCGGTGAAATCACTTGTCGCCGCGCAGCTGGAAGCGAAGGTCGTCCTTCGTTTCAAGGGAAAGCGGATAGTCGCCCAGATGCTTGAGCTTGAAGCCGTTCTTTTTGTATTCTTCGTAGTCGAACGCCTCCAGCTCGTCAATGGCGAGCTTATGGAACTCATAGAAGTTCTTCCACCATTCGTAGCCGCTGCCAAGCTCGGCGTTGAGATACGCGTCGGCGATATCGCAGCCCATCGAAGGCGCGACATAGAACGCGCCCATCGCCAGAACGTTCACGCCGTTGCCCGTGATGGCGCGAAGCGCCGCCGGAACCGACTCGACCACGCCCGCGTGAACGTGCGGGCACTTGCTCGCCGCAATGTGGATGCCCATGCCCGTGCCGCAGAAGATGAGCGCGCGCTCAAACTCGCCCTCGGAAATCATTGCGCCCACGCGCAGGCCGATGCGGTGGAACATATTCTCGGTGTCCTCAACGTTCGGGTCAGTCACGCCCACGTCGGTGATCGTCCAGCCCTTCGCGCGAAGATGCGCGCAGACGGCTTCCTTGAGCGGATAGCCCGCGAAATCGGCGCCAACCAGCAGCTGCTTATCTTTAATCGTTTTCATGCTTTTTCCTCCGGATTGTCTGTTTTCATGATTTTACGCCGAACCCATTCAGCATCTGTTTGTAATTGTAGCACAATCAGATAAAATTATCAATATAACTATGGCGACTTTTTCGTGTGCATCGCTCTATCCAAGAATCTGCCGGAAGCAATGCCGCATGATGCAGAACGCCGTTTTTCGGCGGCGCTACGCGCCCTGATTCTGCATTTTTAGTCCGAACCCGTGCAAAAAAAAGCGGCCCAGCGCAGGGCTTATGCCCGTCCGGACCGCGAAAAACCGTGCAAACCGTCAGCGTTCCTGATCCAGCCTGATGCGCGCGTCGCGCAGTTCGTTGGCGATGGTGATCGCTTCGTTTTCGCATTGCTTGTAGAGCTTCGCGCAGTGCTCGCGCGTCATCTCCATCATCTGATCGGCGTTCATGCGCGCCTGCGCCAGCTTTTCGCTGGCCTGCTGCTCTGCACGGGTGTTGATGGTCGTCTGGTTCACCAGATCGTCCGCCTTGCGCTGCGCGCCGGCAATCAGCTCGTTCGCCTGACGCTGCGCGTCGCCGACAAGCTGATTGGCGTGCTGCTCGGCGTCCTGCTCAATGGCGCGCGCGCGTTGCTCGGCCTCCATGAGTAGATTGTTGGCGTTCGCCTCCGCCTCGGCGGTCAGGTTGTCGTAGTGCTGCTTGGCGTCCGCAAGGATCTGACTCTCCTGCGCAACGATGCGGCTGCCCTCCTCAACCGCAGTGGGAAGGCTTTCTTCCAGCAGCGTCAGAAGGCTCGTCATCATCGTGCGGTCAACGACGCACTGGTTTGTCAGCGGCACGCGCTTGGATGAATCGAGAAGGCGCTGCAGATCCGCAATCGCCTGTTTCACATCGCTCATTCCTTTTTCCATTATGCTTTTCCTCCTATATCCTTTCCCACAGCCGTCAGCCATGCTTCCGCTTTTTCACGCGCCGTCTCCGGCACGATATTCCGCAAACTCCCGCCGAAGCGCGCGATTTCCCGCGCCACGCTTGAGGAGATGATCTCCGTCTCCGGCGAGGACGCCAGAAACAGCGTCTCCACCCCCGCCAGCCGGCGGTTCATCCGCGCCATCTGCAATTCCGATTCCGCATCCGTCTGGCCGCGGATTCCGCGCAGCACCATGTCCGCGCCGCACTTGCGAACCGCCTCCACCAGCAGCATATCCGGAAACGCTGCGATTTCGACGTTCGGCAGGTCTTTCGTCACATCGCCAAGCAGCTCCATGCGCCGCTCAATCGTCAGCGCGCCCCGCTTGTTCGGATTATACAGCACGCCCACGATCACGCGATCAAACAGCGCGCACGCGCGCCGGATCACTTCCTCGTGGCCGACCGTTACGGGATCAAACGACCCCGGATATAGCGCCGTCCGCATCTGCGCGCGCCTCCTTCCGCAAAAAGGTAACGACCGTGTCGCGATACTCGCGCCTGTCGGTCACAAGCCAGCCCGCCGTTTCGGGCGGCAGCGCTTTGGCATGTTCATACACCACGAGCGTTTCGGGGCAGCAGATTTTTCCCGCGCAGAGCGCGGAAAGCATTTCGTCCGCCCCCTCCATGCGATAGGGCGGGTCAAGGAAGATCAGGTCGAAGTGTTCGCCCTCCTCCTCCAGCTTTTTCAGCGCCATCTTCCAATGGCAGCGAAGCAGCCGCGTCCGTGTTTCCATGCGCAGCGCCTGAATGTTTTTCTGCACGCAGTCCTGCGCGGCGCGCGCCTTATCGGCAAAGACGGCGTAGTCCGCCCCGCGGCTGAGCGCCTCCAGCCCCAATGCGCCGGAACCGGCAAACAGATCGAGCACGCGCGCGTCCGCCAGATCGTTGCGCAGAATGCTGAAAAGCGACTCCTTGACTTTATCCTGCGTCGGCCGGGTATCCATTCCCTTCGGAGCGGTCAGCAGCCGGCCGCCCGCATCGCCTGCGATGATTCGCAAAAGCCAACCTCTTTTCCCTGTTTTTTTCGCGTCCAATTATAGCATGAACCGCCGGCTTTCACAATAACCATTCGCGCGCTGCGCGCCCGATTTCCTGTTGCGCGTTTTCCCTTCTTATGATATGCTTTTCTTATGGGGCATCTTAAAAGGCAAAGGAGCGAGTTGCAATGAATCCCAAGCGGCAGAAGGTTGTCAAGCTGGTCACGTGCGGCGTGTGCGCGCTGATGTATGTGGCGGGGCTTGTCATGTTTTTCCTCAAAAACTTTGCGGGCGGGCTGAGCGCGGTTGTCTTTGCTTCGCTGGCCGGGCTGTGCGCGCTGTACTATTTCCGCGCGCTTGAACTCTCCGGGCAGCAGCGCGATGATCCGCAAGCCCCGGACGACGAAAACAACGCCGACGGCTGAGCTTTCTCCGCCGCCGTGCCGGACAAAACTTTTTCTTGAAACATTTTCAAAAAAGCTGTTGACAAACCTCCCTTTCTGTGGTAGTATATATCTCGTTCGAGCGAGCGCCCCTAGCTCAGCCGGATAGAGTGTTTGACTACGAATCAAAAGGTCGTGGGTTCGAATCCCGCGGGGCGCGCC
>CAZKJW010000040.1:18873-20135 GCA_964553125.1 uncultured Oscillospiraceae bacterium | reverse complement strand
AAAAAACTGATGAAGCGTCCGAAGGCACGAGCGGCGTTCGGACGCTTTTTCATGGAGGCTGGGAATGAGGCTTGAAACGGAGCGGCTGTATCTGCGGGAAATGACGGAAGCGGATTTCGACGCGCTATACGAGGTGCTGGCGGATTCGGACATCATGCGGCATTATCCCTATACGTTTGACGAAAAGCGCGTGCGCGGCTGGATTGCAAAAAACATCGAGCGCTATGAAACCTTCGGCTTCGGGCTGTGGGCCGTCGTTTTGAAGGAAACAGGGGAAATGATCGGCGACTGCGGGCTGACGATGCAGAACATCAACGGCGTGATCAGGCCGGAGATCGGCTATCACATCAACCGCAAGCAGCAGGGAAAGGGCTTTGCGAAGGAGGCCGCGCGCAAGTGCAGGGACTGGGCGTTTGAAAACACGCCGTTTCGGATGCTGTATTCCTACATGAAGCAGGAGAACGCCGCCTCCGCCGCCGTGGCGCGCGCGAACGGAATGCGCAGGGTGGATGAGTTCCTCGATGCGGAAAACGAATGGACGGCGGTTTACGCCGTAACAAAAGATGAATGGAAGGCGCTTTGCGGATAAGGCGGGAAGCCGCTTTTGCAGCTGCATCCTTCGGACGGCTGTCGGCAGGGGAAAATGCCGGCGGCTTTTCTGTATGCCGGCGCAAGGCAAGGTTAAGCGGTTGCGCTCAAGCCGGCAAAGAAGGGCGCAAAAGCGCGCGATTCGCGGCGTGATGTGACCGTCGAGGGCGAGCGCGTGCATCTGGAGCGCGGCGCGGCGTGGCAGGTGCTGCAGGTCGAGGTTCCTGCCATGCAGGGAGGGCTGATCGACGAGGCCGACGTGTGCTTCTGGACGCCCGACACGAAGGTGAAGAAGGGCTATCAGCTGGTCGCGCTGGTGGATGATCTGCGCTTTGAAGGGCAGCCTGATTATTCCGTGGAGCTGCGCAATGAGAAGGCCGAAGTGTGGAGCGAGCGCCACACGGACATCACGCAGTTCTCCCGCATGAAGGGAACGGCGCGCATGGAGGATGGGCAGATGCGCATCGCCTGCGAGGACGAGGGCGAGTGGTACACTGGCTCCACTAAATGGCAGGATTACGACGCGGCCTTCACCATGACCCTTGAAAAGGGCGAGTCCTGCCTTGCGCTGGTGCGCGTGCAGGGCGCCATCCGCAGCTATGCGGCGGGCATCGAGAACGGGCGGCTCGTCATTCAGAAGAACGATAACGGCTATCGGACGCTGGCGGAAACGC
>CAZKJW010000040.1:15569-18773 GCA_964553125.1 uncultured Oscillospiraceae bacterium | reverse complement strand
GCTGAAGCACAGGAGGATCCGATGAAAACGCTTTTTGCCGTCAAGACGGAAATCCCGCAGAAGGCTGCATTTGCGGATATCTCCATCCGCATGAAGCAGGCGTATGGCACGCCCCTGCAGAGCGTGACCTATTGCTGGGATGCGGGCAAGTTTTCCATGCGCCCCGTTTTCGGCAAGGGGCTGAGCACCGTTTCGCCTGCGAAGGATGAAGCGGGCCGCTTTGCGGCAGTCACCGGCGAGGCGGAATACGGCTACCTGCTCTATCTTCCGGAGGATTACGACGGCGAGCGCGTGTATCCGGTCATTTTCTTTCTGCACGGCATCGGCGAGCGGGGAGACGACCCGACGATGCTTGCCGACTATGGGCCGTTTCAGTATCTGTTGCGCGGGCACAGCCTGCCGTTTGTGGTGATTGCGCCGCAGCTGGAGGCCGGAAGCCATTGGGTGGAGGATGAAAACGAAGCCGAAACCGAAGCGCAGATGGAGCGGCTGAGCGTGTTCATTGCGCAGATGCAGCAGAAATACGCGCTGGACGCGCAGCGGATGCACCTGACTGGCCTGAGCATGGGCGGGCGCGGAACCTACAAGCTGAGCTGCTATCTGCCGGATACGTTTGCAAGCGTGAGCGTCTGCTGCGGCCGCGCGGGGCTGCACGCGCAGGAGGAGCGCTTCTTCTACGACCTGAGCCGCATTGCGGAAACGCCGGTGTGGATTTTTCATGGCCTGAGCGACGAAACGGTGGACGCGGATCACGCGCTGACTGCCGCGCGGGCGCTGCGAAGACTGAATGAAAAGGGCAACCTGCGCGTGACGCTTTATCCCGGCGTGGGGCATGGCTGCTACGAGCACGCGTATCTCGAAGCGCAGCTGTATGCATGGATGGAGGAATGCGCGCGCGTGACCGCGGCGGACTGAGCCGGGATGCGCTGACGGGACGCTTTTTTATGGCGGCCATGCCGCCAAAAAACAGAAGCATTCCGCAAAAAACGAACCATGGGGCGACGCGATTTGCGCCGCCTTTTTTGCGCGCCGACGCTCAGACGGCGATTGCGAAGGGCGACAGAACTCAACCGCTGGTTCAGAAAAAGCTGAACGAATTCGACCTGCGGGCGCTGTTCAGGGGACGGACGCTGTGCTATCATGGGCGCAGACGCACAAGGAGGGAAAAACATGAAGATGTCGCTTTCGGAGAATATTGCGCGGCTGCGCAGGGAGAGGTCGATGACGCAGGAGCAGCTGGCGGAAGCGCTGGGCGTGAGCTTCGCCGCAGTTTCCAAGTGGGAGCGCGGCGCGGCGACGCCGGAGCTGAACCTGATTGCCGAAATGGCGGACCTGTTTGAAGTATCGATGGACGCGCTGATCGGCTACTAGTTTCGCAACAACGACAGGCAGACCGTGATTGCAAGGCTCAAGGGGTATCTGCATAACAGGGTCAGCGACGACGTCTGCGTGGAGATTGAAAAATCATTGAAGCGTTATCCGAATTGCTTTGAGATTGTGTATACCAGCGCGCGGATTTATCGGGTGTGGGGGCTTGTGCAGAACAAAAACGAATACGCGCAGCGCGCGCTTTCGCTGTACCGGCAGGCGTGTATGCTGATCGGGCAGAACACCGACCCGGAGATCAGCGAAACCTCCATCCGCAATGAAATGGCGCAGGCATATCTTGCGCTGGGCGAATATGAGAAGGGGCTGGAAATTCTCAAGCAATACAACCCCTGCCGGCTGAACCATTCGCTGATCGGGCTGACGCTGGCCGCCGATTGCGGCGACACGGAGGGCGCTTTGCCGTATCTGTCCATGGCGCTGCTTGATCTCACCGAGCAGCAGACGCGGATTGTGACGGGCTATCTCAACGTCTATATCAAAAACCGGAACATGCCGGAGGCGCTGGCTGTTGCCGATTGGGCGCTTGCATTTTATCCGGGGCTTTGCGCGCCCGGAAAGCAGAGCTACATGCACAAGAGCGAGGCGACGATCTGGGCGGTTCGCGCCGGGATTCTGCTATCACTGGGGCGGCGGGAGGAGGCGGCGGAGAGCCTGCGCAGGGCGAAAGCGCTTGCGCTGCAATTCGACGAAGCCCCGAACTATGACGCTGCCAGCGTCCGCTTCGTTTCCATCCAGAAGCCGATGACGGCGTTTGACAGCCTCGGCGAGACGACCATGCGCGGGCTTGACAGCATCATCTCGCAGTTTCAGGAATCGCCGGAACTGCCCGAACTGTGGAGGCAGGTTAAAAATGAGGCGTAAAGGCAAGTCCGCTTCCGGAGAATACATCGCTCAGTTTTATAAAGGCAACCGGCTCGCGTTTTTTGTCGCCCTGCTCTCCACGCTGCTGACCTCGGCGATCAACCTCGGCACTGTGTGGGTGCTGCAGCAGATGATCGACTCCGTATCGGGCGCTCCCGGCGCGCTTGGGCTGCCCCGCCTGGCAGGATGCATTGCGGGTTTGCTCGCGGCGATTGTGGCGCTGAAAACGACGAGCTATTTTTCCAAGCCGCGCTTCATGGAAAAGGCGATGAAGCAATACAAGGATTATGCGTTCCGCAAGCTGACGCAAAAGAGCATCGCCGCGTTTCAGACGGAGAACACCGCGAACTATATTTCCGCGTTTTCCAATGACGCCGCGACGGTGGAGAACGGCTATCTGGAGATGCGCTTTGGCATTCTGGGCAACGTCGTCATGATGCTTGGCGCATTGGCGATGATGCTGCGCTACAGCCCGCTTATGACGGCCGTGGCGTGCGCGTTTTTCGTGCTGCCCATCGGTGTTTCCTATCTGACGGGGAACCGCATGGAAAAAGCGGAAACGAGCATCTCGGAGAAAAACGGCAGGCTGGTCGCCGCGCTGAAGGACGCGCTGAGCGGCTTCTCCGTGGTCAAGAGCTTCAAGGCGGAAAGCGCAATCTCCAATTTGTTTGCGGAAAGCAACGCTGCCGCCGAACAGGCGAAGTGCCGGAAACGGAAGCTGGCGACGGTCATCAGCTGCATGGCGGGTATTGCGGGGATTACAGCGCAGCTCGGAACCTTCTGGGTCGGCGGATGGCTGGCGCTGTCCGGCCGGGGCATTACGCCGGGCGTCCTGATTCTGTTTATTGACCTGACCGCGTTTGTGATTTCTCCGATTCGGGAGCTGCCGGAGCAGCTTGCAGCGTGGAAGGCGGCAAGGGCGCTGATTGCGAAGCTCGCCGATTCGCTCAAGAC
>CAZKJW010000040.1:9335-15469 GCA_964553125.1 uncultured Oscillospiraceae bacterium | reverse complement strand
GGCGAGCCGCCGCGACTATTCCGGCGAGATTTGCTATGACGGGCGCGAGCTGCGGACGTGCGGCACGGACTCGCTGTATGATCTCGTCTCCATGATCCGGCAGGATGTGTTTGTGTTCAATGCGTCCATCCGGGAGAACATCACCATGTTCAGCACGTTCCCGAAGGAGGAGGTGGATCGCGCGATTGTGCTTTCGGGGCTGTCGGAGCTGATCGCGGCGCGCGGGGAGGACTATCTTTGCGGCGAGAATGGCAGCGGGCTTTCCGGCGGCGAGAAGCAGCGCATTTCCATTGCGCGCAGCCTGCTGCGCAAATCGCAGGTGCTTCTGGCGGATGAAGCGACTGCCGCGCTGGACGCGGAAACGGCCTGTCAGGTGGCGGGTTCGATCCTCGATCTGGCCGGGATGCTGCGCATCGTTGTGACGCACAGCCTCGACGAAGCGCTTCTGCGGCGATACGACTGCATCCTTGCGATGAAGAACGGGCGGATCGTTGAGCGCGGAAGGTTTGACGAGCTGATGCAGAGACGGAGCTATTTCTATTCGCTCTACACGGTGGCACAGTGAGGGCGGATGGGCGCTGCAGAAAAACAAAAAAACCGGCCTGTGACAGCACAGGCCGGTTTTTTGTGCAGCTGCAATTACGCCATGGCGATTCTGCCGTTGGCGACGTTTTTGCCGGTCGCCTTGTCAAAGAGAATGGCGTTTTTGCTGAAGTCGAAGCGGACTTGGCTGTCCACGGGGTAGTCCACGTCGCCGAAAACGACGGCGGTGAGCATGGTACCGCCCACGTCGAGCTTGACGGTGGTTTCCATGCCGGCAGGCAGGGTGGAATAGACTGTGCCGACGCGGCTGCCATCCTCGCTGATGTGGATATACTCCGGACGCACGCCGACGACCACGTCCTTGCCCGTCAGGGCGATGGGCGCAGAAGTGGAGAACTTGCCCTTGAGGCCGCCGAAGGAAAGGCTCGCTTCATTGCCGCTGACCTCGGCGATGCCTTCGATGAAGTTCATCGTCGGGTTGCCCATGAAGTCGGCGACGAAAAGGTTGGCGGGGTTGTTGTACATCTCAAGCGGCGGCGCGTACTGCTGCAGGACGCCCGTTTCCATGATGCACACGCGCGTGGAGAGCGTCATGGCTTCCAGCTGATCGTGCGTGACGTAAACGAACGTGGAGTCCGTATCGCGGTGCAGGCGCTTGAGCTCGGTGCGCATTTCCATGCGCAGCTTCGCGTCCAAATTGGAAAGCGGCTCGTCCATAAACAACACCTTCGGCCCGGGAGCGAGCGTGCGCGCGATGGCGACGCGCTGCTGCTGGCCGCCGGAAAGCTCGCTGGGGTAGCGCTTTTCAAACTGTTCGATGCGAAGCATCTCCAGCAATTCCTTCACGCGCGCCTGAATTTTCGCCTTGTCCCACTTGAGGTTTTCAAGGCCGAAGGCGATGTTCTGATAGACCGTCATGTGCGGCCAGAGCGCGTAGTTCTGGAAAAGGAAGCCTACGTCGCGCTTGTTTGGGGGCAGGTTGATGCCCTGATCCGCGTCAAAGACAACCTTGCCGTCGATGGAAATGCTGCCCTCGGTGGGCGTTTCCAGACCCGCGATCATGCGCAGGGTCGTGGTTTTGCCGCAGCCGGACGGGCCAAGCAGGGTGATGAAAGCATTGGATTCAATGGTGAGGTTCAGATTGTCCACAGCCACGAATTTGCCAAAGCGCTTGGTTACGTTTTTCAGAATGATCTCAGGCATCTCAGCCACCTACTCCCTTGTCGATTGACGCGCCCGTCAGTTTGTTTACGATGAGATTCACCAGCAGCACGACGACGATGATCAGCAGATTGATGGCGTTGCCGAACTGCGCCCAGCCTTTTTCGGAATACTGCATCAGCATGGTCGTCAGGATCGTATTGCTCGTGGGAACCAGCAGCACGAACAGCGAAAGCTCGCGCATACAGGAAACCATCGGCAGCAGATAGCCCGAAAGGAAGCTGGATTTCTGAATCGGGAAGATGACCCGCGTCATGCGCTTCCACCACGGCACGCCGGTGATGACGGCAGCCTCCTCGATTTCGCCGGAAAGCTGCAGCATGGCGTTGACGCCGGAGCGGGACGCAAAGGGCAGATACTTCACCGCGCCCACCGTCGCCAGCAGCGCGAAGCCGCGCAGCCACGGAATGTGCGAGGACATCGAAAGATAAATGGCGCCGAACGCCAGCGAGGGCATCAGGTAGGGGAAGAAGGACAGGCTGTTCACCCAGCCGGCCAGCTTGCTTCCGCGTCGCTTGGCGACGCCATAGCCGACGAGAATGCCGCTCGTGCCGGCAAAGATGGAGCACGTTGCGGCGAGCAGCAGGCTGAAGCCGAGCGCCTTCCAGACCTTCGCCGAGAGCAGGATGCCGGTGCTGTCGCCCTGATCGAGATAATCCAGATCGCGGCCGATCCAGAAGTCGAGCGTCATGTTGGAAAGGCTGTAATCGCCCGCCTTGATGATGACCGACTCCATCGCGAACGTGACCAGCGGCAGGATGGCCACAAGCAGCAGCACAACCACCAGAATGATCGCAATGGGCGTATTCGCCTTGCGAAGGTTAATCAGCGAAATCTGGCCGGACTTGCCGGTGACGGTGGTGAACTGCTTGCGCGAGTTGGTGACGCGCTGGTTCATCAGCAGAATGACTACGCCAAAGGCGATCATAATCGCGGCGATGATATACGCCTGCCCGCTGTATGTGTCCATCAGCGATTTCATGTTTGTGGAAAGCACATAGTAGCGCACGGGCGAGCCGAGGAACACGGGCACGGCGTATGCGCTCATGGAGCTTGCAAACACGAGCAGGAAGGTGGAAAGCATCGCGGGCTTGACGATGGGCAGCGTGATGCGCGCGATGATCCGGATGCGCGGCGTTTTGAGGATGGTCGCGGCTTCTTCAAGGTTGGCGTCCATATTGCGCAGAATGCCGCCGATGAGGATATACGCAAACGGCGCATAGTGCAGCCCGAGCACGAGGCTGATGGGGAAATAGCCGTACACCAGCCACTGCGGCGCGTAAATGCCGAACACGGCGGCAAGGATGCCGTTGGACGTTCCGGTGCCGATGTTGACGTTCTTAAAGAACGTCTGCCAGAAAAGCGCCAGCGTCCAAGAGGGCATGATGTAGGGGAATACGAACACCGTGGAGACAAACTTCTTGAAGCGGATGTTGGTGCGCGTGATGAGGAACGCCACCGTTCCGCCAAAGAGAATGGCCATGCACGACGCCGTCAGCGATACGGCGAGCGTGTTGAAAAGCGGGCCGTAGAATTGCAGCCAGCTGTTGGACAGCGTGAAGCCGAGCTCGCCGCCGTCATCCAGCGTGAAAAGCAGGCGCTTGAAATGATAGAACGTGTAGTCGCCCGATTTCAGCCCCATGCCGCGCACGGCGCGGGCTTCGCGCCCCGAGTGTACCGTGACGGTTTCAAACAGCATGGACAGCAGAGGATACAGCGTCAGGAAACAGAGCGCCACAAAGAAAACGAGCAGAATGATGTTGGCGGGGTTGGAGAAATATGCCCGCGTTCTACCCATCAGGCGGCGCATCTGGATTTTTCGGGTTTTCCGGGTTTCATCCATGTTGGACAGTCCCCCCTGCGATTTCTCGTAAACGCGCTGCGGCGGAACGGCCAGGCCGTCCCGCCGCAGCGTGAAAGAATGATGTTACTGGATATACTTGAGAACGAAGGAGTTCACATCCTCGAAGTGGTCAAGGATGAATTCCGCGTCTTCCATCACCAGCGTGTCTTTCCACACGTCGATGCTCAGGTCGCCTTCCTTGGCGGGAATGGCGGTGTTGGGGGAGTAGGCGCCGATGTTCTTGCCCCAGGGCTGGAAGCCTTCTTCAGTCATCAGATATTCGATGAAGAGCATGGCGGTGTAGGGGCGCGTCGCGCCGGCGGACACCATGGCGTACATCGGATACATGAAGCCGGAGAACGGTTCGACGGCGTAGCCGTTTTCGGAAGCGTCATACTGCGCAACGGTCAGGTTGTCGGTGAACACGGAGGAGGAGCGCAGCTTGCTCAGCACGAACAGGCCGATCTTGCCGGCAGCGGTTTCCTGGCTGACTTCCTCGGCGATGGTGGTGTCGGAGGAGCCGAAGGTGCAGTTGCTGAGGAATTCGGCGATCCACTTGTAGCCGGCGTTCTCGTAGCTGCCCAGATCGATTTCTTCGCCCTTCCAGGACTTATACGCTTCGGCGAGCTTGGCGGACCATTCCTCGCTGGTGAGCATGACCAGGAAGTTCATGTTGACGGTTTCGTTCTGCGGGTTCTTGAAGATGATGCTGCCCTTCATTTCGGGGGCGGTCAGTTCCCACACGTTCTTGATGGCGGGAACGTTTTCGCCGAGGTTGTTGTAGATGAAGAGCTTGTTGATGTACTGATGCACCAGCGGGAAGAGGTCGCCCTCGGCGATGTTGCCCTTGAGGTCGGCGGGCACGTAGTTGACAACCCAGCCGTCTTCAATGGCGTAGGTCAGGGAAGCGCCGTCCTGAATCATGACCATATCGGCACCCTTGGCGGAGCCGGTGATTTCGCTTTCGAGCTTGGTGTAGATTTCGGCATCCTTGAGGTTGTTGGATTCAACCTTCAGGCCGTACAGCTCGCCGAACGCTTCGGCGGCGGTGCTGATGCGGCTGGTGTTGCCGTAAACGATGAAGGTGCCTTCCTCAGCCAGCGCCTTTTCGAGCAGCTCGTCATGCGTCAGGCTCTCGCCTTCGGCGACGACTTCGGCCACGTCGGCCAGCGCGGGGATGGCGGAGAGCAGCATGCACAGCGCCATAACCAGAGCAAGCAGTTTCTTCATAAAGAAAAACCTCCTCTTGATGAGAAAAATTTATTTGTCCAGCCGGGGAAAGCCCCGGCAATAGACTCACAGTTCAGCCAGCGCGCGCACACGCGCGTATGCGTCGGCGTAATAGCGCGCCGCGTCGGCTTCGGTTTCGCTGCCGTCCGTGCGGATGCGCGATTCAAGGTGCAGGCAGCGCGGCCGGTACGCCTTCAGACGGCGCATCAGCGCCGGAAAATCAATCGTCCCGTCGCCAGGCAGAAGGTGCTCGTCGCCCGCGAGCGGGCCGTGGTTGTCGTGCAGGTGCAGCACGGACAGGCGCTCTCCGAAGCGGGCAAGCGGATCCTCTCCGGGCGTGAAGTGCGCGGCGTGGCCGCAGTCAAAGCAGAAGCGCATCCGCGGCGAAGGAACGCGCTCGTAGAGATACGCGTTATAGTCCGGGAAGCGCGTGTTTTCCCACGCGAGATTCACACCGTATTTTTCGGCGGCTTCCGCCGCGCGGGCAGCGCGGGAGACGCCAAGCGCGTTGGGCGGAGGCGTGAGCAGCGCGCGCGTCGTGTGGACAACGAGGTTGGGCGTGCCGCGCTCGCCGCAGAAGCGGATGCTTCTTTGCAGCGAAGCGGCATAGGCCGCGCCGTCAAGCGTGTCGCGCCAGAGATCGGCGGCGTGTTCCGTCGGCGCGTGAACGGTGTTCACCAGCAGCCCGCAGCGCTGCGCCGCTGCAAAAATATCTGCGGGGAGCGCGCTTTCAGAGGCATCCGCCCGCAGGGTGATCATTACCGTGTCGAAGCCGGCGGCGCGGATGAGGCGGAGCCGTTCCCGGAACGGAATGTGAAAGAAGCCGCAGCTGAAATCCAGCCCGAGCAGCGGAAGCAGCGGCGCTTCCGCAGGGGCGTTTCTGTCGCTCATATGAAACAGCCTGCTGAAAAACTTCCCTCCGGAAGAAATCTTGCAAGGAGCCGAACGCCTTGCAGAGCAAGGTTCCCGCCGGAAAAGGCGCGCCTGCGGCGGTCTTCCCTGACAGTACGACCATATAATAATGTTATTTAATACACGTGTCAACCTTTTTTTGTGTTTGCGGGCGCGGGAAAAGCCGTCCGGAACCGCCGCGTTGCCCTTCCGCCGCGCTTGACAGCGCGGGAAAAAAGGTTACAATCAGGGAAAAAACAGGCGCGGCGGATTGCAGCGCGGGAGAGGCCGGGAGGACGGCGTGGCGATTCGGATAGAATGGCGGACGAAAGCCGCATCGACGCATGGATGGCGCTGGCGGAGCGCGTGAAGGCGGTCTTTCCGGGGCTTGAAACCGCCGAAGCCA
>CAZKJW010000040.1:7766-9235 GCA_964553125.1 uncultured Oscillospiraceae bacterium | reverse complement strand
TTTTTTCAAAGGAGCAGAACATGCTCTGCTTTCTCGCCGTGGACGCAGCATACCGGCGGCAGGGCGTTGTGCGGCGCATGGTGGAGCGGATGCTTCCGCTACTGAACGGCGGAAGGGATGTCGTCGTTACAACCTACCGCGAGGGCGCGGCCGAAGGAACCGCGGCGAGAGCGTTTTACGCGCGGCTGGGCGTTGCGCTGGGAAGGCTGACGGAGGAGTTCGGAAGCCCGGTGCAGGAGTTTGTCATGAAACGGCAGGGCGGCGAATTGCAGGGACAAAGCCTGTGAAGGCGGACTCGTCCTATGCGGTCGAAACCGCACGGCGGAAAACAAAAGAAGGAGACGTTTTATGGATCACGCGGAAAAAGCGCGGGAGCTTTTCCTTGCAAGGTGTTCCTGTTCGCAGGCTGTGCTGGCCGCTTTTGCGGATGATCTGGGCATGACGCAGGAGACGGCGCGGAAGCTCGCCTCGTCGTTTGGCGGGGGCATGGGCGGGATGCGCGAAACCTGTGGCGCGGTATCGGGGATGCTGATGGTTGCTGGGTTGAAATGGGGCTACAGCGAGGTGGGCGACCTGAGCGTAAAGGCGGCGCACTATGCGCGCGTCCGCGCGCTGGTCGAAGCGTTTCGGGCGGAGCACGGCACGATCGTCTGCCGGGAACTGCTGGCGCATCTGGGTACGCTCAGGCAGGAGCCTTCCGCGCGCACGGCGGCCTACTACAAAGAGCGCCCTTGCGCTTTGTTTGTTGAAACGGCGGCAAGGCTGCTCGATCAGGCGGACGCGCAGGAATAAAAAGAGCACGCGTGCCAAACAAAAAAAGCCGCGAAGCGAAACGACGCTTCACGACCTCGAACGTGCCGGTGGTGGGACTTGAACCCACACGCCATTGCTGGCAAAGGATTTTGAGTCCTCATCGTCTGCCATTCCGACACACCGGCAAAACGGCAACAAACAAAGTATAGCAAAAACAGATGCAAATTGCAAGAGAAAAAATTGCAGAAAGCGGGGCGGGAAAAAAGATGGACGCGTTTTTTGAGCGGGTATACGAAATTGTGCAGCGGGTACCGGAAGGGCGCGTCGTTTCATATGGGCAGATCGCGCGGATGCTCGGCGCGCCGCGCAGCGCGCGGATGGTCGGCTGGGCGATGCGCTGCTGTCCGGAGGGAATCCCGTGGCAGCGCGTGGTCAAGGCGGACGGAACCGTTGCGGGCGGTGCGTTCAGCGATGTACGGCGCGCGCTGCTGGAGGCGGAGGGCGTGCCGTTCCTTGACGACGGGCGCGTAGATATGAACGCGTGCCAGTGGGCGGGCGAAAAATAAATGCGCCCGGCAGCGCCGGAGAAGGGAAATTGACAGCGGGAACGCCGTTTGCGCGCGGGTCAGGTTTGGGACGATGCGCGCTTTCGCGCGGGAGGACGCATCGCGGGGCAAGCGAGTGCAGCGGGGCTACGCGCTCGTGCGGAGCAAGGG
>CAZKJW010000040.1:0-7666 GCA_964553125.1 uncultured Oscillospiraceae bacterium | reverse complement strand
GGTTTCGCTTTTCCGGCGAAGCCGCTCCTTTAACAAAAAGCGATATGCGCCCTTTCGCCGAACGCTTCGCGCAGGGCGCTCTTTTTTTTGCGCAAGCACAAATGGCCGGGCGTGCCGCAAGGCGACGGGCAGAAAAAAAGCGCGCCTGAGCGCGCTGAAATCATCCGTCGAAAAACCCAAAAGCCGGCGTGCGCGCACGCATGTAGCGCCGCGGCACGCCGGCTTCTCGCTGCGTTTTTTTGTTATTTTTTCCGGTTGGGGTTGTCCGGGAACCAGCCCTTTTCCACGCGCTTTGTCTGCTCCTTCAGCTCGCCAATGCTCCACAGGCACGAGCAGCCGACCGCGCCGAGCAGCGCGGAGAGGAGCGGGTTGGCAACAAAGAGCGACGCGGCGACGAAAAGCAGCCCCGCGGCAAGAAACACCGGCCACACGCGATCGCCGAAATAATACTGAGCCTTGATGACGATGGGATGGAACACGCCGATGAGCAGAAACGTGCCGATGGCGATGACCAGACCGGTGAAATACATGCGGATACCCTCCAGACAGTGTAGCATAAGCAACAACCAGTATAGCGCAAAGCGCGGCAAAAAGAAACGGGAAGCGGAAAGTTTTCAGTTTGTTCATAAACGGCTGGCGTGGCGGGCATGCAAACGGGCGAGAATAATCGCGGAGGTGTATGCAATGGAGACGATTGCATTTTACGACGCGAAGCCCTATGACCGGACGTGGTTCGACCGGCTGAATCCGGGGTATGACCTTCGCTATTTCGAGTGCCGCCTCAGCCGGGAAACGACGGCGCTGGCAAGGGGCTGCGCGGCGGTATGCGCGTTCGTGCACGATACATTGGACGAGGAGGTGATTTCGGCGCTGTGCGCCGAAGGCTGCCGCGTGATCGCGCTGCGGTGCGCGGGCGTGAACCATGTGGACGCGCGGGCGGCGCAGGGGCGCGTCGCGCTGGTACACGTGCCGCAGTATTCCCCGCACGCGGTGTCGGAGCACACCATGGCGCTGCTGCTGACGCTCAACCGCAGGCTGCATCGCGCATGGGCGCGCACGCGCGATTTTAATTTCAGCATTTCCGGGCTGGAGGGCGTCGATCTGTTTGGAAAGACGGCGGGCGTTGTGGGGGCGGGGCGCATCGGGCGGGCGTTCGCGCAGATTTGCCGCGGGTTCGGAATGCGCGTCATCTGCTATGACCCGCATCCGGCGCGGATGGAAGGCTGCCGGAGCGTATCGCTGGACGCGCTGCTGCGCGAAAGCGACGTGATCTCGCTGCATTGCCCGCTGACGCGGGAGTCGTATCATCTGCTGGATGCCGGGGCGTTTGAAAAAATGAAGCGGGGCGCGTTTGTGCTGAATACGTCGCGCGGCGCGCTGATCGACACGGAGGCGCTGCTCTGCGCGCTCAACGACGGGCGCGTGCGCGGCGCGGGGCTGGACGTCTACGAGGAGGAAAGCGGCATCTTCTTTGAAGACCGCTCGGGCAGCATCCTGCATGACGACGCGCTTGCGCTGCTGCTTTCCAAGCCGAACGTGGTGCTGACGAGCCATCAGGCGTTTCTGACGGACGAAGCGCTTCGCGAGATTGCGCGCGCAACCTACGAAAACCTCGACGCGTTTTTTGCCGGGCGAACGCTGGAAAACGAAGTGCGCGCCGAAGGATGAAACGCGCGGATGCGCGTTAAATCAACAGGAGAAAAACAGAAGAGAGCGGGGAGAAAACGGATGAAGAAACGCTTTGTGCTTCTGGCGCTGTGCGCCGCAATGCTTGCAGCCTGTGCGGCGGCACGCGCGGAGCTGGTTGCCGAAACGGGGATGTACAACGATACGTGCATCTATCGCTATGTCGCGCCGAACGGGCAGGAGCTGTTCTATACCGGCACGCCGGGCGCCATGGACTGGCCGCCCCGGCTGTAGGATGTGAACTTTGACGGCGTGGATGATGTGGTTGTGATCACCGCGATGGGCGCGTCGAACTGCTGGGAGCAGCTTTTCATCTGGAACGGGGAGCGCTATGAGCACGCAACGTGGAACTGGGGGAACGACACGGGGCTTCCCAACGCAGAGTATGACCCGGAGACGAAGCTGGTCTCGACCTTTTCCAACGACGGCTTGGCGGGCGCGCTGCACCATCGCGCCGTCTATCGCTGGGACGGCGCGAAGCTGCTGATGATTCGCTGCGCCGTCGCCGAGGAAACGGAGGACGGGCAGCGCGTACACATCCGCGTGCGCGAGGCGGAGTACAACGGTTCCGAACGCACGTACCGCCTCATCTGGGAAACGGTGGCGGACAGCGACGAGAGCGCAACGGATGAGGAATATGCCGCGCTATGGCGCGGGCTGAAGTGACCGCTGCCTTTGCGGGAGTGGCGATGCCGGAGGGGTGTGCAGCGGATTCGTTTGGAGTGGGCGAGCGGGTGAGCGGCGTTGCTGGCGGCGTTTACGTCGTGGAGCGGGAAAGCGCCGGAGGCTGTGTTTCTTTGCAAACGCAAGAAAACTTAGGGGTGCGTGGGCGGCGCTTTTCCGGGTGGAGTGGGCAAATTGTTCGACTTGCGGCGTTTGGAATGCGGCTTTTCGCAAACGCGTGAAGACTCTTGGGGGGCAGACGGGGCTTTTCGGGTGTAACGCGTGAACCGCCCGGTTTACAGTGTGGAGTGGGCGAGCGGCGGCTTTCCGCAGATGCGTGAAAACTCTTGGCTGTGCGGATAGGGCTTTTTTGGATGGATGTCTGAACCGCTCGGCTTGCGGCATATGCAGTGTGGAGTGGGCGAGCGGCGGAGGGGGCGGCTTTCTGTAAAAGCGTGAAGGCTCGCGGCTGTGCCGACGGGACTTTTTCGGATGGATATCTGAACCGCTCGTCTTGCGGCGTATGCAGTGCGGAGTGTGGAGGTTGCAGCGTGTAGCGGACAAGCGGCAGAGGGGTGTGGCTTTCCTCAAACGCGAGAAAACTCTTGGCGCACGTGCGGTTTTTTGGGGATGGAATGTGTGAACCACCCGGCTTGCGGCGTTCGCAGTGTGGAGTGAGCGAGCGGACGGCGAGCTGTGACTTTCCGCAAACGCGAGAAGACTTTAGGCTGCGTGGGCGGAGCTTTTCCGGATTGAACGCGTAAACCGCCACGCTTGCGGCGCTGGCAGCGTGGAGTGGGCGAGCGGCGGAGGGCTGAGGCTTTCTGAAAATGCGAGAAGACTTTAGGCTGCGCGGGCGGCGCTTTTTCGGATGGAATGTCTGAACCGCTCGGCTTGCGGCATATGCAGTGTGGAGCGGCAAGCGGCGGAGGGGTGCTTTCCTCAAATGAAATGCGTGATAACTCTTGGTTGTGCGGGCGGTGCTTTTCCTGCTGAAACGCATGAACTGCCATGCTTGCGGCGCTGGCATCGTGGAGCAGGCAAACGCCAATTTGCTGCACACGGACGGCGCTTTTCCGGCTGAGCGGCGCTGCCGGAATCCCCGCGCCATCCCGGCAGAACGAGCTTACACGAGCGCGCAGCCCCATATTTTTTCGAGCGGAATCAAACCGTTTTTGGGGCGCGCAGACGGCGTTTCTCCGGCGGGGAAGCGCCGTTTTTTTCAGCGCGAAAGCGCGCAAAAAAATAACCAATTCGGTCAGAAAGCGGAATGTTTACAAATATAATTCGGCGTGATATAATAAATGAAATCAAATCCAATTAAGGAGGCTTCATTTCGATGAAGAAATTGCTTTCCGTTGTCCTCGCGCTTGCGATGGTTCTGTCGCTGGCGTCTTTCGCTTCCGCGGAAGATTATTCCGGCTACACCATCCGCATCTACTCCAACTCCAACTCCACCGAGCGTGTCAACTGGCTCATCAACGAGGCCAAGAACGCCGGGTTCACCATTTCCATCGATGATAACTCCGTCATCTCCGGCGACACCGCCGCCATCCAGGCCGCCAATGAAAACAAAGACGGCGACATCCTTTTCGGCCTGAACGAAACCCGCTGGGGCCAGGTTGTCAGCGGCACGTATGAGAACCTCAAGCTCGCCGACTGGACGCCTTCCTGGGCCGACGAAGTTGGCGAATATCAGTATCCGGGCAAGGCTTACGGTCTGGTCATCCAGAACGTGCTGATGCTCTACCGCACCGACGACCTCGGCACCAACGGTGAAAAGCTCTCCTTCAAGCACTGGGCGGACATCGTTGACTGCGGCTACACCTGGTATCGCCAGGGCAAGGTCGGCGGCACCACCAACGCCAACATCAACAGCGCCATGCTGTATTCCTTCGTTGATCCGGAGTCCCCGGCAGGCGGCATCTCCATCGACGGCTGGAAGACCCTCTGGAACTACTGCGCCAACGGCGTGTTCACCGGCGACAGCTACGGCTTCGATCCGCTGAACCGCGGCGACGTGCAGGTTTCTACGTTCTATTCCTCCTCCCTCTTCGGCAAGATTGACACCGCGGCCGACAGCTCCGAGCATCCGCTGCTGGGCGTGCTGGAACCCGAAAACTGGGCGCTCGTTGAAATCGAAGACGGCACCTACTACATCGCCGAATACATGGGCATCCTCGACCGCGAAGGCCGTTCCGAAGAAGAAACCGCCGCTGTGACCGCGTTCGCCGAGTGGTTCGGCTCCGCCGACGTGCAGGCTGCCTGGGCCGATGAATTCGACTCCTATCCCTGCAACACCGTGGCCGCCGCGCAGATCTACGACGAGACCCCGGCCATCTACACCCTCAAGAACTGCTCGCTGACCAAGGTGGAAGGCACTGACATGACCTACGCCGAATACGTTGGCTCGCACAGCAGCCAGTGGACCAACATCATGACCAACCTCGGCTTCTACTGGGCCGATCAGAGCGCCGCTCCGGCCGAACCCGATTGGGACAACATCGACTGGACCGTTATGACCCAGAAGGCCGAATAATTCCATCGAACGAATTGGGCGGAGTATGGCGAGCCTGTACAGGCTCGCCATATCCGTATTCTTGTGAAAAAAGGAAGAGGCGGTACCATGGCGGAAACCAAAGACGTAATGATCGAACTGAAAAATATCGTGGTGAAGTTCGGCGATTTCGAGGCGCTGCACAACATCAATGTGGATGTGAAAAAAGGCGAGTTCTTCACCTTCCTCGGCCCTTCCGGCTGCGGCAAAACCACCACGCTGCGCACGATCACCGGCTTCATTGAGCCTGTGAGCGGCTCGGTGAACGTGGACGGCAAGGACATTACGAACGTGCCGATTGAGAAGCGCAACATCGGCATCGTTTTCCAGAGCTACGCGCTCTTCCCGACGATGACGGTATACGACAACATCGCCTTCGGCCTGAAAATTCAGAAGCTGAGCAAGGCGGAGGTTGATTCAAAGGTGCGCGAAATCGCGCGGAAGGTCGATCTCAGCGACGAGCAGCTGAAAAAAGCCGTCTCGCAGCTCTCCGGCGGCCAGCAGCAGCGCGTTGCCATTGCGCGCGCGCTTGTGACCGGCCCCGCCATCATCTGCATGGACGAGCCGCTCTCCAACCTCGACGCGAAGCTGCGCGTGCAGCTGCGCAACGAGCTGAAGAAAATGCAGCGTGATTTCGGAATCACCACCATCTATGTTACGCACGATCAGGAAGAAGCGCTGACGCTGTCCGACCGCATTGCGGTCTTCAACAAAGGGTTCATCGAGCAGATCGGCACGCCGAACGAGGTGTATAACCACTCCAAAACGGAGTTCGTCTGCAACTTTATCGGCGATATCAACCGCGTGGACGGTGAAATTGCGGCGCAGATGCGCCTGGATGCTGCGAAGCACCATTTCGTGCGCCTCGAACGCGTGCGCGTCAATCGCCCGAAGGATGCGGACGAACTGCAGCTGCCCGGCGTGATCGAAAGCCGCGAGTATTACGGACTGTACATCAAGTATTATATTTCTGTGGGCGGGCAGACGATCAAGGCGATCGAAAAGAACGACGGCATCAATATTTATGAATCGGGCGAGAAGGTGACGGTCGGTATTCATCCCGCCGATCTGATGAGCTACGACGCGCCCAAGGCGTAAAGGAGGCTGACGATGAAAAAGAAGGCTTCCGGGCTGAGCCTTTCCATGCTGTGGAAGGTGTTCGGCATCGCATTTTTCGTCTATCTGTTTTTCGGCTTTATGCTGCTGCCGTGCCTGAACACGCTCACGCAGATTTTCACTGCGAAAAACGCGGCCGGGCAGACCGATCCGCTGGCGGTCATCCGCTTTTTCTTCGCGGGCAATATGCCCAAGTTCATCTGGAACTCGCTGAAGCTGGCCGTGTGCCTCGTGATCACGGTGAACATCGTGGGTGTGTCGATTGTGCTTTTGACCGAGTATTTCGATATCAAGGGTGCGAAGATCCTGCGGCTGGGCTACATGACCACGCTGATCTATTCCGGCGTGGCGCTGGTGACGGGCTATCTGTTCCTCTATGACAGCGACGGTATCCTGACCACATGGCTGGTGAAGATGTTCCCGAACATCAACAAGAACTGGTTCTCCGGCTTCAAGGCGGTTCTTTTCACCATGACGTTCGCTTGCACGAGCAACCACGCGCTGTTTTTGAGAAACGCCATCCGCAGCATCGACTACAACACCGTGGAAGCCGCGCGCAACATGGGCGCAAAGCCGCTCCAGGTGCTGTGGAGGGTCGTCTTCCCGACGCTGATACCGACGCTGTTCTCGCTCACCGTGATGACGTTCATCACCGGCCTGTGCGCAATGAGCGCGCCGACGCTTCTGGGCTACGATTCCATCAACCCCGAGATCGTCCGGCTGGCCGGGTCGTCCGCGGCGGACGAGGCGTTCCCGCAGGCGCGCGCAGCGCTGCTGTCCATCATTCTGGCGCTGTTCACGATCATCCTGCTGACGGTGCTTTCCAGCTATGAGCGCAAGGGACACTATCTTTCCGTCAGCAAGACGAAGGCGAAACTCGTCAAGCAGAAGATCACAAACCCCGTGGCGAACGTGCTGGCGCATGTGTATGCGTATGTGCTGTTCATCATCTACATGACGCCGGTTGTGATGATCGTGCTCTTTGCCTTCCAGAACTATCCCGCCATCCGTTCCAAGACGCTGAGCATGGATCAGTGGACGCTCATCAACTTCTTCGGCAAGCAGGATTTTGAGTTCATGACGAACCGCGGCAAGCTCAAAACGCGCACGGGCGCCATCTCCGGCCTGTTTGCAAATGCCGACACGGTGGGCGGCATCCGCCTGAGCTTTGTGCTTTCGGCGATTGCCGCGGCGCTGGCGTGCGTGATCGTCGTTGTGGCGGTCAACTACATCTTCAAGAATAAGGGCAAGAAGCGCGCGACGGTGCTGGAATACTGTATGCTCTTTCCGTGGCTTCTGCCGACGATCCTGATCTGCTACTCCTACCGCACGTATTTCAACTCCAACGACGTGTGGTATGTCTTCAACCAGAACCTCTACATGCGCGAGAACGTGCGGTTTCTGATCGTCATGGCGTATACGGTGGTGAAGCTGCCGTTCGCACTGCGAATGATCAAGGCGGCGTTTTACGCCATTGACGACGAGCTGGAGGAGGCGGCGCGCAATCTGGGCGCGTCAAGCCTTGTCGCGTTCCTGCGCGTGAAGCTGCCGATTGTGCTGCCGAGCGTGCTGGCAGTGTTTGCGCTGAACTTCAACGCGCTCTTCACCGAGTATGACATGTCGGCCACGTTCCACTCCAGCTAC
>CAZKJW010000039.1:0-20193 GCA_964553125.1 uncultured Oscillospiraceae bacterium | reverse complement strand
TCGCCGTCGCGGATGATGAACATTTCGGTGTCCGGGCCGCAGGGGCCGGTCTGGCCGGCGGGGCCCCACCAGTTGTTTTCCTTGGGCAGATAGAAGATGTGGTCTTCCTTCACGCCGAGGCTGCGCCAGATGTCATGCGCTTCGTCGTCGCGCGGGGCGTTTTCATCGCCGGCAAAGACGGAGAAAGCGAGCTTGTCCGGATCCAGCCCGAGATATTCGGGCGAGGTCAGGAACTCCCAGCTCCAGGAGATGGCTTCTTTTTTGAAGTAGTCGCCCAGCGACCAGTTGCCCAGCATTTCAAAGAAGGTCAGGTGCGACGCGTCGCCCACTTCGTCGATGTCGCCGGTGCGGATGCACTTCTGCACGTCGGTCAGCCGCGTGCCGGCCGGATGCTTCGCGCCCAGCAGATACGGCACCAGCGGATGCATACCCGCAGTGGTAAACAGGACGGTCGGGTCGTTTTCAGGGATGATGGACGCGCTGGGGATAACTGCGTGTCCGTGGTTTTCAAAAAAGCGCAGGTACATTGCGCGCAGTTCGTCGGCGGTTTGAGGTTTCAATCGTATCACTCCTTTTCAGTGTGACATTATTGCACAACGGGAGGGATTTTGTCAATTCCCGCCGCGGTTTTCCGTGCGTTTGCGGCGGATATTTTTTGCCGCGCAGGGCGCGGCCTTATCTGCGGACGAGAATCCCCTTCATAAACTCCGTTTCGTTGTGCGCGCGAAGAACGGTTTGTTTCTCGGCTTCGGTGCAGCCGATGAGGATTTTGATCTCGCTGTCGCGCTTGAGCAGATCGACCGTGCAGACGACCGCGTCGATTTTTTGCGCCGGGTCGCTGCCGAGCCAGACGTCGATGCCGCCGCCGTCCATGGAGGCGGTGCCTTCGAGAAAGCCGTAATCGAGCGGGTAGCGGAAGCCGGGGTGTTTCGGGTGCGCCGTGCCGCGCGGGCGGTCGATGATGAGCTTCGAGCTGCGTACGAGCGCGTCAAGCGCCTCCCAAAAGGCGGAAGAATCAGCGGCGTTCATGGGCGGAGGCGGCTCCTTTCTGCCGTTATGGCGTTTCGTTTTTTAGCTTGCGCAAGGCGACGGTTTTTTCCTTGAGCGAAATCTTGCCGACCTCCCAGCCGAAGGCGGCCGCTTCTTTTTTGTATTTCAGGAACGAGTGATCGAGCGCAGCGCCGGAGATTTCGCCGATTTCATCAAACGTCAGCAACAGGGAATCTGCGTCGGTTTGCCCGAGACGCCGCCAGAGAGAATCATATTTGCTCATGTGCAGTCTCCTTTTTGCGCAGCATCGGCGCGATGCGCCGGATGTGCGCGGGGGTTGTGCTGCAGCAGCCGCCGACACAGGAAGCGCCGGCGCGCAGCGCTTCGGCAATGAGCGCGGCGAACGACTGCGGGCTGACGATATGGCCGGGAAGCCCTGCGCTGGGCTGCACGACGAGCGGCAGCGTACACGCAGCACGCATTTCGCAAAGCGCGGGCAGGAGGATTGCCGCATCGTTTATGCAGTTGAGCCCGACCAGCGCCGCGCCCACCTCCTGCGCCGCCTGCGCGCAGGCGCGCGGCGTGTCGCCCGAGGGCGATGTGCCGCCGGAGCCGAAGAAGAACGAAGCGGCGAAGGGAAGCTGCGTCTCCCGAGCGGCGGCAAACATCAGCCGCGCTTCGGAAAGGCAGGTCAGCGTTTCGCAGAAAATCAGATCCGCTCCGGCGCGGGCGGCTGCACGCATCTGCCGCGCGAACGCGCGCAGAAGTTCGTCGTCGGAAGCGCTGCCGTATGCGAGCGTCGTGCCGACAGAGCAGGCGACAAACCGCGCGCCGCTTGCGCGTGCGTTGAGAACGGCCGCCTCCGTGATGCGCTCGCATTCCGCTTCCAGCCCGAACGCGCGCAGACGCAGCGGGTTTGCGCCGAGCGTGTTTGTCTCGATAACGTCCGCGCCTGCTTCGACGTAAGCGCGATGCACCGCCAGAACCGCGTCGGGGCGCGTCAGGTTCAGCCGTTCGGGACAATCGAACCGCAGGCCGCGCGCAAGAAGCGCCGTGCCCGTTGCGCCGTCAAAGAGCAGCGGCGGGGTCAAAGCTGCCATGAAGTTCACCTCGCGCACATCATAGCACCCGCGCGCGGGCTTGTCCACCTTGCAGGATGAGAAAAAGACTGCTAAAATAAGCGGCATGAAGATGACGATTGGCGTGCTCGCGCACGTAGACGCGGGCAAAACAACCTTCTCCGAGCGCGTGCTGTCGCTGTCCGGTTCCATCCGGACGATGGGGCGCGTCGATCATGGCGACGCGTTTCTGGACGCGCACCCGATCGAACGCGAGCGGGGAATTACAATTTTTTCCGATCAGGCGCTGATAGAGCGGGACGGCGATACGATTTTCTGGGTGGACACGCCCGGTCACGCCGATTTTTCGCCCGAAATGGAGCGGGCGATTTCCGTGATGGACGCGGCCGTGGTTGTCGTCAGCTGCGCGGAGGGCGTGCAGAGCCACACCGAAACGGTGTTCCGCCTGCTGCGTGACAATCGCGTTCCGACGCTGATTTTTCTCAACAAGACCGACCGCGAGGGTGCGGACGCGGACGGCGCGATTGCGCAGATGAAGCGGCTGCTTTCGCCCGACGTGATCGATGCGCGCGGCTTTGCGGGCGGCGCGATGTCGGACGCGCTTGTGGAAGAAGTCGCCGCGCGGGATGAAGCGCTGATGGAGCGCCTGTTTGAAACGGGCTACGACGAGACCGCGTGGCTTGCAGCGCTGTCAAAGCAGGTGATGGAGTGCGCAGTGTTTCCGGTGCTGGCGGGTTCCGCGCTGCGCGGCGACGGGGTGGACGCGTTTGTGCGCGCCCTGCGCGCGCTTGTCAAAACCGCATGGCAGCAGCGGGAACGCGAGCCCTTCCGCGCGCGGGTCTATAAGATTCGTCACGACGCGCAGGGCGGCAGGCTGTGCTTCTTTCAGGTGCTCTCGGGCGCGGCGGCCGTTCGCGATGAAATCAGAACGCCGCAGGGGACGGAGAAAATTTCCGCGCTCTCCATGTGGCACGGCGCGAAAGCGCGAAGCGTCGAGCGCGTGCAGGCGGGCGATCTGTGCGCATGCGCGGGGCTGGCGGGCGTTATGCCGGGCGACACGCTCGGCGAGGGCGCGAAGCGCCGCGCGCACGAGTGGACGTGCGAGCCGATGCTGTGCGCGGACGTGCTGTGGAGCGCGGAAACGCCGCAGAGCCGCGTGCTGGCGGCGCTGAAAATGCTGGAAGAGGAGGAAAGCTCCCTGCAGACGGAAACGCGCGAGAGCGACGGCGGGATTTCCGTGCGCGTGATGGGCGCAATTCAGCTGGAAGTGCTGCGCGAGCTGCTCAGGACGCGCTTCGGGCTGGAGGTGTCGTTCGGCCCGGCGCGGGTGCTGTATCGGGAAACGGTCAAAGCGCCGTGCGTGGGAATCGGGCACTATGAGCCGCTGCGCCATTATGCCGAGGCGTGGCTCCGGCTGGTTCCGACGGAGCCGGGCAGCGGGATCACGTTCCGCTCGCTGTGCCATGTCGATACGCTTGCGCTGAACTGGCAGCGGCTGATCGAAACGCACGTGATGGAAAAGCCGCACAAGGGCGTGCTGACGGGCGCGCCGCTGACGGATGTTCGCGTGGAGCTTCTGACTGGGCGCGCGCATCTGAAGCACACGGAGGGCGGCGATTTCCGGCAGAGCGTCTATCGCGCGATCCGCAACGCGCTCATGTTCTCCGAGAGCGTGCTGCTTGAGCCGATCTGCCGGTTTTCCATGCGCGCGCCGTCCGAGTGCTACGGCCGGCTGGCGGGGGATTTGTCGCGGATGCGCGCGCAGATCGACCCGCCCGCATATGACGCGGATCGTGTGACGCTGCGCGGGGAAGCGCCGTTCGCCGCGCTTTCGGGGTATCAGACGGAATTCCTGACCGCGACGCATGGCAAGGGCGCGCTGACCGTGCGCCTGAGCCGCTACGCGCCCTGCCGCGAGGAGGACGCCGCGCGCATCATTGCGCAAGCAGGATACAATCCGCTGGCCGACGACACGCCGGATTCCGTTTTCTGCCAGAAGGGCGCGGGCGTGCGCGTGAAATGGGACCACGTGCGGGAGTGGGCGCAGTGCGAGCCGCCGGAGGGCATATGAACTACACGCTGATTCGGACCGACAGAAAAACGCTGTGCATTTCCGTGACGCCGGAGGCGGAGATTGTCGTGCGCGCGCCGAAGCGCCTGCCAAAGCGGGAGATCGAGCGCTTCCTTTCGCTGCATGAGGCGTGGATTGCCGCGCAGGTGGAGCAGGCGCGCCTGCGCGCCGAAAAATATCCCGAGCCAAGCGCGCAGGAGCAGGAGGCGCTGATTGCGCGCGCATGGGAGATTCTGCCGCCGCTGGTTGAAAAACATGCCGCGAGCATGGGCGTTTCGCCGACGGGCATCCGGATTACCGGCGCGCGGCGGCGCTTCGGCAGCTGCAGCGCGAAGAACGCGCTTTGCTTTTCGTGGCGGCTGATGCGCTACCCGGCGGAGGCGATTGAGTATGTCGTCGTGCACGAGCTGGCGCACATCCGCGAGAAGAACCACAGCGCGGCGTTTTATTCCGTGGTGGCGGCGGAAATGCCGGACTATAAGGCGCGCTGGAAGCTGCTGCGCGGCGAGGAAAACCCGTGAGTTGCCAAAACGCGGCGGGTATGCTATAATCGCTCCGATCAGCCTGACGGGAGCAGGCTGAAAATATGCGGTTTTATGTGCGGGAAAACATTATTTTAGCGCCAGAACCGCCCTTGGCGGTTGACGAGGTGCAGGGTTATCGAAGTTTTCGGCGGGTGCCCTGCCGCAGGCCGGATGCGTGATGCAGTTTTAAACCCGGACGGTAACGACCGGAACAGAGGGGCTGCAGCCGGTGGAAAATTTTCTTTTCCTTTTTTGTTGTTTTACATCTGATTTTAACGCACAGAATAATCGCATCATCTCCGACGACATGGAATGATCCATGCCCTGTTTGCTGTACGCTAAAGAATGAGGGAGCGCGCGGCAAGGTTGCTTTACGCAAAAAAGAAAGGATGATTGAACGATGTGCGGAATTTATGGATACTGCGGCGGAGGCGAGGCGCTTGCGCCGGTGCTCGAAGGGCTTTCACGGCTTGAATATCGCGGATACGACAGCGCGGGCGTTGCGTTTTTTGACGCGCAGGGCGCGATCAAAACGCTTCGAACCACCGGCCGCGTGCAGAATCTTACGGCTATGGCCGCCGGCGCGAAGGACGCGGGCACGGCCATTGCGCATACGCGCTGGGCGACGCACGGCGGCGTTTCTGTTCGGAACGCGCATCCGCATACGGCGGGCCGCGTGACGCTTGTGCATAACGGCATCATTGAAAACTTCCGCGAGCTGCGCGCGGAGCTGAACTACGCGCCCGTATCCGATACGGATACCGAAATTGCGGCGGCGGTGATCGACAGCGAATATCGGGGCGATCCGGTTGCGGCGATTCTTGCGGCGCAGAAGCGCCTGAAGGGCTCCTATGCGCTGGCCGTCGTGTTTTGCGATCGCCCCGGCTGCATCTTTACCGCGCGGCGCGAAAGCCCGCTGGCGCTGATGCAGACGGAAAGCGGCGTGTTCCTTTCCTCCGACCCGTCAACGTTTCCGCAGTGCGGCGAATATTACGTTCCGGACGAACATACCGTGACGGAGATTACCTCCGCCGGGATGCGCTTTGTCGAGGGCGGCGCGAAGAAGCTCGCCTTGGCCACGACCGACCGCAGCCAGGGCCGGGAAGGCCACGAGCACTACATGCTCAAGGAAATTCTCGAAGAACCGCAGACGCTGCACCGCACGGTCAGCCGCTATGTCACATCCGACGGACGCGTCGATTTTTCGTGCGACGGCGTGGAGGATTCGGTCTTTGACGTAAAGCGCGTCAATGTCGTCGCGTGCGGCACCGCCATGCACGCCGGGCTTGTCGCGGCGCACTATTTCCGCAAAATTGCCGGCGTGGAGACGACGAGCTTTATCGCTTCAGAATTCTGCGACGCGGGCGTGCGCGTGGAGGACGACAGCCTGACCATTTTCGTTTCGCAGTCGGGCGAAACGGCCGATACCCTCGCGGCGCTGCGCAGCGTGAAGGAGCAGGGCGGCAAGGTGCTTGCGATTATCAACCGGCAGGGCACGGTGATGGAGCGCGAGTGCGGACATGTGCTGCACACCTCGTGCGGCCCTGAAATTGCCGTGGCCAGCACGAAGGCGTTCACGGCGCAGATTGCCGTGCTGTATCTGGCGGCGATCCGCATGGCGCGGCTGCGCGGGCTGCTGGACGAGGCGGGCGAGCGCGCTGAAACCGCCGCGCTGTGCGCGGCCGAAAAAATCGTCGCCGAAACGATTGCGCTGCGGCCGGAAATCGTGCGCATCGCCGATGAAATCCACACCGCCAAGGACGTGTTTTTCCTCGGGCGCGCGGTCGATTACGCCATTGCCTGCGAAGGTTCGCTCAAGCTCAAGGAGATCAGCTACCTGCACGCGGAGTCTATCGCGGCGGGCGAGCTCAAGCACGGCACCATTTCGCTCATTGAGCCGGGCGTGCCGAGCGTGTGCTTCCTCACGCAGGAGGCGACGCGCAGCCGCGTGCTGCTTTCGGTGCAGGAGGTGCTCTCGCGCGGCGGCAGCGTCTATCTGTTCACCACGGAGGACATGCAGGGCGTGGAGGACGCGGAGAACCTGACCGTCTGCCGGATGCCGGCGAAGAAAGGCTACTCGGCGGTTTATGCCGAGGCGGTCTGCCTGCAGCTGCTGGCTTATGAAACGGCGAAGCGGCTCGGGCTGCCCATCGATACGCCGCGCAATCTGGCCAAATCGGTCACCGTCGCCTGACAAGGGAGGAAAAGCACAATGGAATGGAAACTGAAAGCATCGGAGCTTTTTGATCTTTCGCGCTCCATCGCCGCGCCGCTGTTCGGCGAGGGCGACGTTTATCCATGGGAGAAGCTCGGCGAAATTGCAATGTTCATCGTGGAGCTTGGCGAAACCCTGCCGAAGGAGAAGTTCGATCACCCGTCGGAATACGTATGGGTGGCAAAATCGGCGAAGGTTGCGCCCACGGCGTTTCTCGGCGGGCCGCTGATCGTCGATGAAAACGCGGAGATCCGCCACTGCGCGTTCATCCGCGGCAGCGCGATTGTCGGCAAGGGCGCGACGGTGGGCAACTCCACGGAGCTGAAGAACTGCATCCTTTTTGACGGCGCACAGGCGCCGCATTATAACTACGTCGGAGACTCGATTCTCGGCCATAAGGCGCATATGGGCGCCGGCGCGATTACGTCCAACTTCCGCAGCGACCACGGAAACGTCACGCTGCACGGGCCGGAAATTGCAACCGGGCTGCGCAAGTTCGGCGCGATGCTGGGCGACTACGCCGAAATCGGCTGCGGGAGCGTGCTGAACCCCGGCACGGTGATCGGCCGCGGCAGCATTGTGTATCCGCTTTCGAGCGTGCGCGGAATCGTTGCGGAAAAGACCATCTACAAGCGCGCGGGCGAGGTTGTCGCCCGGGAAGAGAGGTAAGCATGGGACGGCTATTCGGAACGGACGGCGTGCGCGGAATCGCAAATGAAAGGCTGACGTGCGAGCTGGCGATGCAGATCGGCCGCGCGGCGGCGAGCGTGCTTTCGCGCCATGCGCGCAGAAGGCCGGTGTTCGTCATCGGCATGGATACGCGCATTTCGGGCGATATGCTTGAAGGCGCTTTGTGCGCGGGGCTTTGCTCCGTGGGCGCGGACGTTTACCGTCTGGGCGTGGTGCCGACGCCGGCGGTCGCGTATCTGGTGGGCAAGTATAAGGCGGATGCGGGCGTGATGATTTCCGCCTCGCACAACAGCGCGGAGTATAACGGCATCAAGATTTTTTCCGGAGACGGCTTCAAGCTGCCGGACGAAATCGAGGAGCAGATCGAGTCGATCGTGCTCGACGGCGCGGAGGGCGTCGAACTCAAAACGGGTGCCGACGTGGGACGCGCCAGCTTCAAGCAAAACGCCGTGAAGGATTATGTCGATCATCTCAAGAGCACCATCCCGGTCTCGCTTGAAGGAATGACGTTCGCAGTGGACTGCGCGAACGGCTCTGCGTCCATGACGGCGAAGCGGCTGTTTTCCGAGCTGGGCGCGGATGCGCGCCTGCTCTTTGACGAGCCGGACGGCGTGAACATCAACGAGCGCTGCGGTTCGACGCATCTGGAGGCGCTGGCCGATTATGTGCGAAAAAACAACCTGCCGCTGGGCCTCGCCTTTGACGGCGACGCCGATCGCTGCCTGTGCGTCAACTCGGACGGCGAGGTGGTGGACGGCGATTTCATCATGGCCATCTGCGCGCGCGATATGCTGCGCCGCGGAAAGCTGGCGCGCAAGACGGTCGTCGGGACGATCATGACGAACATGGGTTTTGCCAAGTTCTGCGAAGAAAACGGCATTGGCTTCATCGCCACCAAGGTGGGCGACCGCTATGTGCTGGAGGAAATGGAGATGGAGGGCTATTGCTTCGGCGGAGAACAGTCGGGGCATGTGATCTTCCGCGATTTCGCCACCACCGGCGACGGCCAGCTCACGGCGCTGCAGCTGCTGGCGCATCTCAAGCAGGAAAACGTCACCCTCGCCGAGGCGGCGAAAATCATGAGGCGCTACCCGCAGACGATGATCAACGTCACCGTCTCGCACGACGGCAAGCTGGCCTTCTACATGGATGCGGACGTGAAGCGCGCCATCGAGGAAGGCAAAGCGCGCCTTGCTGACAATGGCCGCGTCGTGGCGCGCGTATCCGGCACGGAGCCGCTGATTCGCGTCATGGTGGAGGGCGTCGACGAAGCGCTGACGCAGGAGGTTGCGGAGCACATCGCGGAAGTGGTGCGCGAGCGGCTGTCATAAGGGAAGAAATTGTTTCAGGGGCGGCTTGGCCGCCCTTTTCCAATACGCCGCGTCATTGACGGCGGATGCGCCGCGGCGATATAATGAGACCATGATAACGAAAGTGACGGAAGAAAACCTGATGCAGGCCGCCGCGGTTCATGCCGAGGCATGGCGCGCGTCGCACGCGTCCTTCTGCTCGCCGGAGTTCGTGGCGGCGCACACGGCGCAGCGGCAGGCGGAGTATATTCGCGGCGAAATGGCAAAGGGAAGGGTCTTCTGGCTGCTTGCGGACGGCGCGCCCGTGGGCGTGGTTTCAGTCTGCGGCAGCCTGATTGAAAACCTGTATGTGCTTCCTGCGGCGCAGGGCAAGGGCTATGGCGCGCGCCTGCTGCGATATGCGCAGGAGCAGTGCGCTGGCGTGCCCGCGCTGTGGGTGCTGAGCACGAACGAACGCGCGCAGAGGCTGTATCTTCGCGAGGGGTTCCGGTTTACGGGCGAGAGAAAAGCGCTGTCGGCTTCGCTGAGCGAGCTGCAAATGACGAAGGGGTCGAGGGTATGAAGATCGGGCTGGCAAGCAGCCGCTTTGTGAACGGGAACATGGAATTTAACCTGTCGCAAATCAAAAAGGCGCTGTGCCGGGCGCAGGGAAAGGCGGATCTGCTCTGCTTTGGCGAAGCGTTTCTGCAGGGCTTCGACGCGCTCTGCTGGGACTACGAAACCGATCGGGAGATTGCGATAGCAAAGGATTCGCAGACGATGTGCCGGCTGGCCGCGCTGACGCTGCGCTCCAAAACTGATCTGCTTTTCGGCTACATCGAGCGCGACGGCGAAACGTTGTATTCCTCGTGCGCGCTGCTGGCGCATGGAGAATTGCTCTGCAACTACCGCCGCATTTCCAAGGGGTGGAAAGAGGTTTCGCGCACGGGCGCGCACTACTGCGAGGGGACGGGCGCGGAGGAGTTTGTCTATCGCGGCGTGCCGATGAAAATCGCGCTTTGCGGCGATATCTGGGAGGCGCCCGAACGCTTCCGCACGGATGGGGTGCTCCTCTGGCCGGTGTACGTCGATTACACGCCCGGCGAATGGGAAACGGCCGGCGCAGAATACGCCGCGCAGGCGGCGAAGGCTTCCCGCCGCGTGCTGATGGTGAATTCGCTGTGCAGTCCGCGCGGAGCGCACGGCGGCGCGTTTGAGTTTCTCGAAGGGCGAATCGCCGCGCGGCTTGCATGCGACACGGAGGCGATTTTGCTTGTTGAAGTGTGAAACGGGGAGAAACGGAGCATGAAAAAGCGGTTTGATTTCAGGAGCTTTTGCGTTTCCTCAGCGGCTGTGCTGCTGCTTTCGCTTGTGCTGACGGCGCTGCCGTTCACGCAGCGGATTGCGGAGAATACGCTGTATGTCGGGTTCCCGATCTGGTTCCTTTCGGTTCGCATGCCGGATGCGGGCGGCTTCGCCGTGTTCCTCGGCGCGGGCGGTCTGGCGGCCGATCTGCTGATTGCTTATGCGGCGCTGTGCGTCGTGCGGCGGCTGTGCGCCGCAGGAAGGAAAAGAAAGAAATGACGATTGACGAATATCAGCGCCTTGCGCTGAAAACATTGAACCCGGCGCTCGACAAAAAGGACGTGCTGATCAACGGCGTGATGGGGCTTTGCGGCGAAGCGGGCGAGGCGATTGACATCGTGAAGAAATGGCTGGCGCAGGGGCACGCACTTGATCGCGCGCATCTGGCTGAGGAGCTGGGCGACGTCGCGTGGTATCTGGCGGAGACGGCGTACGCGCTGGACATCCCGCTGGAGCAGATTCTTGCGGCAAACATTGCAAAGCTGCGCGCGCGCTATCCCGAGGGGTTCAGCGAGGAGCGGTCGGTGGAACGGGAGAAAGCTGCGACGCGCGCGCCGGAGCGGTGAGGGGCGGGAAGCGCCGCCTGTCCGGGGTCTGGGTTGACTTTGGACGGCGATTCCCGATATAATCGCAAGGAAGTTTTCTATGATCCGGACTGAAAGAAATGCGCCGGGTTGGGGCTGCGCGTATGCGCACGGACGTTTCTGTGAGACGAGGGGAGAATTGAATGAATCTGCTCCATCTGAAATATGCGGTTGAAGTGGCGAAAACATCATCGATTACAAAAGCGGCTGAGAACCTGTATATGGGTCAGCCGAATCTCAGCCGCGCGATTAAGGAGCTGGAAGAAGAGCTGGGCATCCGGATTTTTCGCCGTTCGTCCAAGGGCATTGTGCCGACGGAGCAGGGGGAAGCGTTTCTGGGCTATGCGCGGACAATTCTGCAGCAGGTGGACGCGATTGAAAAAATGTATCGCGAGGAGCGGCTGCACACGCGCAGGTTTTCCGTGTGCGCGCCGCACGCGGCGTATACGGCGTGCGCGTTTGCGGAGTTTGCCGCTTCGCTCGGAACACAGGAGCGGATGGAGCTGATTTATCGCGAGAGCAACGCGCTCGGCGCGGTGAACAGCATTCTGGAGGAAGGCTATCATCTGGGCGTCATCCGTTATCGGACGGAGCATGAGTCGCACTGCAAGAAACTGCTGGCGGAAAAAGGGCTGACGGCCGAGCTGATCGGCGAGTTTGAGTGCGGCCTGCTCTTTTCACGGGAAAGCACGCTTGCGATTCGCGACGAGGTCTGGCGGGAGGATCTGAAGCCGCTGATTGAAATCACGTCCGGCGATTCCACTGAGCCGGAAGTGCGGCGCGATGAAAAGCGCGCGGCGGCGTGCCGGAGCGTGCAGCTGTTTGAAAGCAGCGCGCAGCTGGAAATGCTCGGCCGGATGCCGCAGGCGTATATGTGGGCTTCGCCCGTGCCGCGCCGGATGCTTGAAAAGCACGGGCTGACGGCGCGCCCCTGCGCGGACGAACAGAGAAAAATACGCGACATGCTGGTTTATCGCAAGGACTACCGGCTTTCGGAGGAGGATCTGCGGTTCATCGATATGCTGATGAAGCAGGTGCGCGCGCTGCGCGGCGAGAGCGAATAAAGAATCTTTCGGGCGGCGTTGGAGCGCTTGCAGTCCGGAAAAGGAAGGCGCGCGCAAAGGATTGAAAAAGCAGGCGCGCCGCTTTTTTTACGCGCATGAGTATTGATATGTCAATGATGATATGGTATTATTCCGTATACACATTGCAAATCTTGTGGAGAGACTGGTACAATTTTAACGATTTCGATTGCTCGAAGGAACACGGTCTGAAGGAGGGAACGGAATGAGCATCCATGCGGATAGGATCATCGCGGTAAGGACGACGAAAATCGTATATCTCGACGGCGATACGGTAGTGAAGGTGTTCGATTCGGACTATTCCAAGGTGGACGTGCTCAACGAGGCGATCAATCAGGCCCGCGTTGAGGAAACGGGGCTGCCGATTCCGCGGCTGCTGGCCGTTCAGATGATGGACGGCAAGTGGACGATCAGCCTTGCGTATGTGGAGGGCAAGAAGCTGCAGCAGATGATGGTGGAGGAGCCGGAGAACTACGACAAATACCTTGAAATGTTTGTCGATCTTCAGCTGTCCGTGCATCAAAAGCGCGTGCCGCTTCTGACGAACATGCGCGATAAAATGAAGCGGAAGATTGAGATTTCCGGTCTGGAGGAAGAAAAGCGCGAAGCGCTGAATGAAGCGCTCGCCGCGCTGCCCATGCGCGAGGCGCTCTGCCACGGAGATTTCATTCCGTCCAACATCATGATCGACGAAGAAGGCAGGCCTTTCATCCTTGACTGGAGCCACGCGACGCAGGGCGAGCCTTACGCGGACGCGGCGAGAACCTATCTGCTTTTCCGGTCGCAGGGCCGGGAGGATACGGCGGAAAAGTACCTCAATCTCTTCTGTGAAAAAAGCGCGGCGGATAAAAAAGACGTGCGCGCATGGGTCACGCCGGTCGCGGCCGCGCATCTGGTAAAGGGCAGACCCATGGAACGGGAGTTCATGCGGCGCTGCGTTTGCGTCTGACAGAACGAGGATCGGAGGAACGCGGATGGTTGTCACAATCTGTATCGGCAGTTCGTGCCATCTCAAAGGCGCGCGCCAGGTGGTGGAAGGGCTTCAGGAGCTCGTCGCAAAGCATAACTTGAAAGAAACGGTGGAACTGACCGGTTCCTTCTGCATGGGAGACTGCGTCAACGGCGTGTGCGTAAAGGTGGACGGCGTGCTGTTTTCCGTAAAGCCGGAGGGATTGCAGACGTTCTTTGAAAAACAGATTCTGGAGAAGTGCTGACTATGGCGGAGTATCTGACATTCAAAAAGTCGAATTGCCGCAACTGCTATAAGTGCATCCGGCATTGCCCCGTCAAGTCGATTCGCTTTTCCGGCAATCAGGCGCATATTGTCAGTGGGGAGTGCGTGCTGTGCGGCCGGTGCTACGTGGTCTGCCCGCAGAACGCGAAGGGCATCGCGGACGGCACGGAATACGTGCGCCTGCTGCTCGGCGCGGAGCGCCCCGTGGTCGCCAGCCTCGCGCCGTCCTTTGCGGCGTATTTTGAGGGCTGCGGCATTGGCGCAATGAGAGACGCGCTGCGGCGGCTGGGCTTTGCCGATGCGGAGGAAACCGCAATCGGCGCGACGCTGGTCAAGCGCGAATACGAACGGCAGATCGCCGCGCATGAGCAGGATGTGATCATCTCCTCCTGCTGCCATTCTGTCAATCTGCTCATCCGCAGATATTACCCGGAACTGACGCAGTATCTGTCTCCGGTGATTTCGCCGATGCTGGCGCATGCCAAGGATATCCGCCGCCGTATGCCTGAGGCGCGCGTGGTGTTTGTCGGGCCGTGCATCGCCAAGAAAGACGAGGCGGAAGGCTCCGAAGTGGATGCCGTGATCACCTTTGAAGAGCTGAGCGGAATGCTTCGCGAGGCCGGAATTGCGCCGGAGAAAAAAATGGACGCCAGCGAGGAAAGCCGCGCAAGGCTGTTCCCGACGGTCGGCGGGATTCTGCGCACCATGCGCAGCAAGCCGGAAACCTATACGTATCTGGCCGTGGACGGCATGGACGACTGCAAGGCCGTGCTGGAGGATCTGCGCGCCGGCAGCATTCACGATTGCTTCATTGAAATGTCCGCCTGTACGGGCAGCTGCATCGGCGGGCCGGTGATGGAGAAGTTCCGGAGCGCGCCCGTGCGCCATTTCCGCAATATCGACAGCTTTGCCGGAAAGCAGGATTTTGCGGTGGAGCCGTTTGAAAGCGGCGAGCTCGCCGCGCATTTCCCGTATATTGGCATGGTGAAGCCGATGCCGGGCGAGCGCGAAATCGAGGAGATTCTGCGCAAGATGGGCAAGACCAGCCCGGCGGACGAGCTGAACTGCGGAAGCTGCGGCTACAATACCTGCCGCGAGAAGGCGATTGCCGTCTGTCAGGGGAAGGCCGATGTGAGCATGTGCCTGCCGTACCTGATGGACAAGACCGAGCGGTTTTCCAACAGCATTCTCGCCAACTCGCCCGTCGGCGTGCTGGTGCTCAACGAGGAATACGAGGTGCAGCAGATCAACCGCGCTGCGATGAAGATGCTGCGAATCGCCTCTGAGCTGGACGTGCTGGGCGATCAGGTCGTGCGGATCATGAACCCGATGCCGTTCATCGAGGTGATGGAGAACGGCAAGGAGATCAAGGAGCTGCGCGAGTATTACGCGGAATACCGCAAATACATCGAGCTGACGGTCGTACACGATAAGACGACGCATATCCTGATTGCAATTCTGCGCGACGTGACCGAAACCGAAAAGCAGCGCCAGCAGCAGGAGCAGATGGAGAAGCAGACCGTCGAAATTGCGGATAAGGTCGTTGAAAAGCAGATGCGCATCGTGCAGGAAATCGCCTCGCTCCTTGGCGAGACGACGGCCGAAACGAAAATTGCGCTGACGAAACTGAAGAACTCGATCGTGCATGAGGACGAACATGAATGATCTTTGCGCCGATATCGGCTATTATGCCCTGAACCATGCCGGTGAACAGCTGTGCGGCGATCACATTGAGCTGCAGCATCAGGGCGACAACTCAACAATCATCGTGCTTGCGGATGGGCTGGGCAGCGGCGTGAAGGCGAATATCCTCTCGACGCTGACGAGCAAAATCCTCTGCACGATGCTGGCGGAGGGAATCACCATTGACGACGCGGTTGCAACGGTAACGGCGACGCTGCCGGTGTGTTCCGTGCGGGGAATCGCGTATTCTACTTTTACTATTATACGTTTGGTAAATAACGAACGCGCGGAAATTATGCAGTATGACAGTCCGCAGATTATCCTTCTGCGCGACGGAAAGCATTGCGAGATCCCCGCCGTCGAAATGGAAATCGGCGGAAAGAAAGTCTACCGCTCCAGCATTTCACTCCGGAAGGACGATGTGTTCATCGCCTTCACGGACGGCGTGGAGCACGCGGGCGTGGGCGGCATGTTCAATTTCGGCTGGAAACGCGAGGACATCATTGCATTTCTGGAAACGTTCTGGCATGTCGGCTTCACAGCAAAAACGCTGACCACCATCCTTCTGGATGAGGTGAATAAACTCTACGACGGCAAGCCTGGCGACGATGCGACGGTCTGCACCGTCCGCATTCGTGAGCGCGTCCCGATGAACCTGATGTTCGGGCCGCCCGCCAATCATGACGACGAGCGCAAGATGATGTCCATCTTCTTTGGCAAGGAGGGCAAGCACATCATCAGCGGAGGCACCACGTCCACCGTGGCCGCGCGCTATCTCGGCAAGCCGCTCGTTCCCAACCTCAACTACCTCGACCCGACGATTCCGCCCACCGCGACGCTCGAAGGCGTCGATCTGGTGACGGAGGGGGTGGTCACGGTCAATCGCGTGCTGGAGTACGCGAAAAACTACCTCAAGGACAATAAGTCCTACGAGCAATGGAGCTACAAGAAGGACGGCGCTTCCCAGATGGCGCGGCTGCTGTTTGAAGAAGCGACGGACATTAACTTCTTTGTAGGGTGCGCCATTAACCCGGCGCATCAGAACCCGGATCTGCCGATCGGCTTCAGCATCAAGATGCAGCTTGTGCGCGAGCTTTCCGAGTGCATGGAGAAGATGGGCAAGCGGGTGAAGGTCAGCTACTTTTAGAAAAAGGGATGGAGGACAAAATGAGCAAGGTAATCGACGAAAAGACGGTATGCGAGATCGTTGACGCGCACGGCGCGAGGCCGGACGCGATCATCGCGATTCTGCAGGATATCCAGGAGCGGTGCCATTATTTGCCCCAGGAAACCTTCGAGCTGATCGCCAAGAAGATCGGCGTGAGCACCGTAAAGGTTTACAGTGTGGCCACGTTCTACGAGAACTTCTCTCTGGAGCCCAAGGGCAAGTATATCATCAAGTGCTGCGACGGCACGGCGTGCCATATCCGCAAGTCGATTCCGATTCTTGAGGCGATTCGCGACGAGCTGGGGCTGTCCGCAGCAAAAAAGACGAGCGACGATTTGCTTTTCACTGTTGAAACCGTTGCGTGTCTGGGCGCGTGCGGTCTGGCGCCGGTTATCACCGTGAACGACAAAGTGCATCCCGCCATGACGCCGGAAAAGGCTGTGGCGCTTGTGCGCGAACTCAAGGAGGCCGAAAAATGAAGCTGAATTCGAGAAACGATCTCATCGCTCTGCGCAAGCAGTGCGCGGAAGCCATTGCGAATGAAAAAAAGCGCATTCTCGTTTGCGCCGGCACCGGCTGCGCCTCCGGCGGTTCGCTTGAAATTTATGCGCGCCTCAAGGCGCTCATGGCGGAGCGCGGCATTCCCTGCTCCGTTTCCCTTGAAGACGAGCCGCACGGCGACGTGGTCGGCCTGAAGAAGTGCGGCTGCCACGGCTTCTGCGAGATGGGGCCGCTGGTTCGCATTGAGCCGCACGGCTGGCTCTACGTCAAGGTCAAGCTGGAGGACTGCGAGGAGATTATCGAAAAGACCATCGTCAACGATGAGCTCATCGACCGCCTCACCTACAAAAAGGGCGGCGTGGAATATCCGCGTCAGGAGGATATTCCGTTCTATAAAAAGCAGCACCGCATCGTGCTGGAGCACTGCGGTCACATCGACGCCGAAAGCATCGAGGAGTATATCGGCGTAGGCGGCTATACCGCCTTTGAAAAAGCGCTGTTCGATATGAGCGGCGATGAAATCGTCAAGACCGTGCTGGAGTCCAACCTGCGCGGCCGCGGCGGCGCGGGCTTCCCGGCCGGCATCAAGTGGGATACCGTCCGCAAGACCGAAGCCGATCAGAAATACATCCTCTGCAACGGCGACGAGGGCGACCCCGGCGCATTCATGGACAGAAGTATCATGGAGGGCGACCCCCACAGAGTTCTGGAGGGTATGATGATCGCCGGTGTTGCTACCGGTGCGCAGGACGGCTACATTTACGTTCGTGCCGAATACCCCATGGCGGTTGCACGTCTTAAGACTGCTATCGCACAGGCTGAGGAGCTGGGCCTTTTGGGCGACAACATTCTCGGCACCGACTTTTCGTTCCATATGCACATCAACCGCGGCGCCGGCGCATTCGTTTGCGGCGAGGAAACCGCGCTTATCGCCTCCATCGAGGGCGAAAGAGGCTTCCCGAGAGTTCGTCCGCCGTTGACTGTTATCAAGGGTCTGTTCGGCAAGCCTACCGTTCCGAACAATGTTGAAACCTATGCCAACGTTCCTCAGATTATCAACAAGGGCTCCGATTGGTTCAAGTCTTTGGGCACCGAGGGCAACTCGGGCACCAAGGCGTTCGCGCTTACCGGTAACATTGAAAACACCGGTCTTATAGAAGTTCCTATGGGAACTCCGCTCCGCGAAATCATTTACGATATAGGCGGCGGCTGCCGCGGCGGCGCCGAATTCAAGGCCGTTCAGATAGGCGGACCTTCCGGCGGATGTCTTACCCAAGAGCATCTCGACCTGCCGCTTGACTTTGACTCGCTCAAAACCGTGGGCGCCATCATCGGTTCGGGCGGTCTGGTTGTTATGGACGAGCACACCTGCATGGTAGAGGTTGCACGCTTCTTCATGCACTTCACTCAGAACGAATCCTGCGGTAAATGTGTTCCCTGCCGCGAGGGTACCAAGCGCATGCTTGAAATTCTTGAGCGCATTGTTGCGGGCAAGGGTAAGGAAGAGGATATCGAAACCCTCAGCGAGCTGTCGGATATGATCATTTCCACCGCGCTTTGCGGCCTGGGCAAAACCGCGCCCAACCCCGTTCGCAGTACTCTTAAGTACTTCAGAGACGAATATGTGGCTCACATCAACGGCACATGTCCTACCGGCAACTGCAAGAAGCTTAAAAAGATCAGAATTGACAAAGACCTGTGCAAGGGCTGCTCCAAGTGTTCGAGAACATGTCCCGTGGGCGCAATTTCCGGCAAGATCAAAGAGCCGTTCGTTATCGACGAGCAGAAATGTATCAAGTGCGGTGCCTGCGTAAGCGCTTGTCCCTTCAAGGCTATTAAGGAGGCGTAATAGAATGAGCAATTTTGTAAAGATAGACGGAATTCCCGTTGAGATAGAAAACGAAAAAAATCTTTTGGAAATCATCCGCAAGGCCGGCATTAAAATGCCCACCTTCTGCTATCACACCGAGCTGTCGGTTTACGGCGCTTGCCGTATGTGTATGGTAGAAAACGAAAGAGGAATGCTGGAGGCCGCTTGCTCCACTCCCCCCAGAGCCGGCGCTTCCTTTATGACCAACACTCCTCGACTCAGAAAGTACCGCAAAATGATTCTCGAGCTTTTGCTCGCCAACCATTGCCGCGATTGTACCACCTGTGAAAACAACGGCTCCTGCAAGCTGCAAGAGCTGGCAAAGACCTATCACATCGAGGGCGTTCGCTTCCCCAACACCAACAACGAGCCCAAGGAGGATCGCTCCTCGCTGTCCATCATAAAGGACAACTCCAAATGTATCCTCTGCGGCGATTGCGTTCGTATGTGTAACGAAATTCAGAATGTCGGCGCTATCGACTTTGCCAAGAGAGGCTCCAAAATGTCCATCAGCACCGCATTCGGCGTACCGCTGTCCGAGTCTCCCTGCGTAGGCTGCGGCCAATGCGCAGCAGTATGTCCCACCGGCGCTATCGTTGTCAGAAACGATACCTCCAAGGTTTGGAACGCGCTGGGCGACGAAAGCATCAGAACCTCCGTTCAGGTTGCTCCCGCAGTTCGCGTTGCAATCGGCAAGGAGCTTCATCTGGCCGACGGCGACAACAGCATGGGCAAAATCGTTGCCGCTCTTCGCCGCATAGGCTTTGACGAAATTTACGATACCACCGTTGGCGCAGACCTTACGGTTTTGGAGGAATCCAAGGAATTCCTCGCCCGCATCGAAAAGGGCGAAAATATCCCGCTGTTCACCTCCTGCTGCCCCGCATGGATTCGCTATGCCGAAAAGAGACATCCCGAATTGCTGCCCAACATTTCTACCTGCCGCAGCCCGATGCAAATGTTCGCTTCTCTTATCAAGGAGCAGAACAAGGGCGCGGACAAGAAGATGTTCCACGTTGCAATTATGCCCTGCACCGCTAAGAAATTCGAGGGCGCAAGAGAAGAGTTCGCCGTTGAGGGTGATCCCAACGTCGATGCCGTTCTCACCACGCAGGAGCTTATCCGCATGATCAAGGAATCCGGCGTTATCATGGAAGACCTCGAGCCCGAAGCTGTTGATATGCCGTTCGGCACAATCTCCGGCGCCGGCGTAATCTTCGGCGTCACCGGCGGTGTTACCGAGGCGGTTCTCAGAAGAGTTACCGAGGACAAATCCAGAGCTTCGCTTCTCGACGTTGCCAAAATCGGCGCGCGCGGAAACGACGGCATCAAGGAATTTGACGTTCCCGCCGGCGAGGCTACCCTCAAGGTTGCCGTTGTAAGCGGACTCAAGAACGCCGAAACCATTATTCAGCGTATCCAAGCCGGCGAGCATTTCGACCTCGTCGAGGTTATGGCTTGCCCCGGCGGCTGTGTATGCGGCGGCGGTCAGCCGTTTGTTGACGCTGACACCAAGGCAAAGCGCGGCAAGGGTCTTTACACTGCCGACAATATGTCCAGCATTCGCCGCTCCGAAGAAAACCCGATTATGGATTCCATTTACAAGGAAATCGTAAAGGGCAGAGAGCACGAGCTGCTGCACGTTCACTACAAGGGTTAATGAATAATTATAGGCTGCATACAACGTATGCCGCCTTGTTCGTTTCATGGCGGCGGAGCCTCACCTTGACGCGCCACCAATGAAGCCTTCCCCCTTGGCGCAATGGTAGACTCCTCATAAAGCCTTCCCCTCGAGGGGAAGGTGTCGGACGTAGTCCGACGGATGAGGTGGAAAACAAAGCAAATACA